>DATDAL010000059.1:0-41487 GCA_036525415.1 Terrimicrobiaceae bacterium
CCATATACTTTCCATGATCATCCACCGATTCGTCGCTCGCCCGTTCGACTAAGACGTGAGCAAGAACAGGAGTTATTCGATTCTATCCATCCGGCTTTTTGCAATAAGGCCATTTCACCCACTACTCAGACGCTCATCGTTGCCGCCCTCGGGCAGCTTGGGAACATCCCCGGTCAGGGCGAGTTCATCCTCCAGGCCGCGAACAGCCAGGACGAACACGACGCCCTCGCCTTTCAACAGAGCGCCCAGATTATGGCCCAGCTGAACGAAACGACGCCGGTTACCCGCATCACCCATCTCAACGCATCTCGACTGGGGAATCATGGCCAAAGGCGAAGTGCGCAAGGGGAAATGGGGCATCCTGGGCGATGGATTTTTCGCCCAACTCTCAGCGAGCGGCGATCCTCCCGGGCCGCTTTACAACAACGCGAATATCAAGCTTCAGCAGGGCATGGCGGAGCTTGCGCTTGCCAATGGGACTATGTGTCGTGGACACCAATGACGGAGCGATTCGTTCAGGAAGGCATTCGCGGCGTCAGGGGCGATGCCCATGTTGTTGGTGAGCAACCCGAGGTTCATCTGGCGCAGTTCCCCCGGGCTCTTGTCGCGCAAGGAATTCTGCAATGTCGCCGTCCAATTGAGTCCGTGGAGCGCGGCGCCAACTCCGCCACCGATCTCGCCCATCCCGAAACCAACCGCAAACTTTCCAAGGAAGGCTGGCCAGGCTACTTTGTTCAGCTCTCTCTGAAAGACCTCGTTGTTGCAGTAGGGATCAACCCCGAGTTTGATGGCGAGGTCGCGTTTGGTTTTGGAAAGGCCGCTCAAGTTTTCCACAAGCTGGCCTTGGCCTAAGCCGGCTTGGTTACCTTCGGCCACGTTCTTCACCGCTTGGCCAGCCTGATTAAGAAAGCCCAGGATTCCGCGCGGCACGCTGGCAATCGTGGGAAGCGGATCGGTAACCAAATCCTGCGCGACATTGAGCGGAGTCTCCGCGGCCTGCGCCGCCGCCTGGGTGAACTCAGTTGTCTGCGACATTGCTTGCAGCGCGGCGATGCCTTGGATCTCCGCAACGCGACGCATGAGCATGGCATTGCCGTCTGCGGTGAATACTCCGTAGTCAGCGTCGATCGTATATTGGTTCGAGCCGGAGTAAGTCGGCACGGGGTTCTGCACGGTGAAGTTTGGACCTGCGAGGTACTGCGGCTGCAGGATGGTGGCGGCATCAAGCGTGGGCAGCGACTCGAAAACCTCTGGTGTCGATGACGCCGATGGTGTTTGCGCATGCAGAGAGGCGGGGCCCGCGAGAGCGGTGCAAGCGAGAAGGACGGTGGTGGTCAATTTCATGCGTGGAAGTTGAGTCAATCAGAGAGGCGGCGGATGCAGCAGATGTGCAGCTTCGCGATTTCGATTCCCAAGATCATGGCGCTTGCACACAACGGAATCCGAGATGATTGCTTCCCGTATTGACCTCGCCCTTGCCGCGTGTTCCCACGATGTAGCGGGTGCAGTATTGCTCGTTGCAGAGGAACGAACCGCCTTTGTGGACGCGCTTTTTCTCCGACGGCTCGGCAGGATCGAAGGGTCTTTCCGGCCCTTGCGGGTTTCGAGAGACGCCGCCCTCTTTGGAAAGTTTTTGAAAATAATCGGGGCGATACCAATCGTTGCACCACTGCCAGACGTTCCCGGCCATGTCATAGAGGCCGTAGCCATTTGGGGGAAACGATTTCACGGGCGCAATACCGGCAAATCTATCTTCGCCTTTGTCCTCAACCGGGAATTGTCCCTGGTAGGTGTTTGCCACGAAGCTCCCGCCGGGTTTGAACTCATCGCCCCACGGATAGAGCTTTCCGCTCAAGCCTCCGCGCGCAGCAAACTCCCACTCGGCTTCTGTTGGCAGTCGCTTGCCGGCCCATTCTGCGTAGGCTACCGCGTCGGGGTAGGCGATTTGCACGACCGGGTAGTTTTCCTTGCCCTTTATGTCGCTCTGTGGGCCTTCCGGGTGCCGCCAGTTCGCGCCGTGCTGGTAACGCCACCATCGGTAATGATTGGTCAGCGGAACCGGGCCGGATGTCGGAGTGAAAACGATCGAGCCTGCCACAAGGCTCTCCGGCGGCGCGGCCGGGAACTCTTCTTTGGTTGGAGTGCGTTCAGCGATGGTGATGTAGCCGGTCGCCTTCACGAATTTCTCAAACTCAGCGTTGGTGACATCCGTCTCGTCCATCCAGAAACCATCGACATACACGCGATGTATCGGAAGGGCATCGGCGACCGTGGCCGGCGAGCAAGAGAATTTTCCGCCGCACTTTCCGTCGCTACCCATCGAGAATTCTCCACCCGGAATCCAAACCATGCCGTCGGGAGCGGGACCAGGCGGTAGGGTCGCATTTTGTACCGTGGCTACGAATGCCGGACTCTCGACTCCTTGGGCGACTTTAGGAGATGCCGCGACAAGGAGCAGTGCGATGCAGTTGGCAATCAGAAATCCGGCATTCATGATTGGCTCAGATGGCTGTTTTTGGAATCGTGCGAATAGCACGCTCACAGCTTCCGTTCGACGTCCTTGATGCCGTCGCCGATGTCATTGAACCACTTCTTCACCTCTTCGCCGCCAGCCTTCATCCCCTCCCCAACAGCCTTGGCGGCCTTCACGGATGACTGTGCCCCCTTTTTGAGTTCTGTGCCGGACCATTTGGCCGCGCCCGACAAGCTCTCACCAGCCTTCTTGAGCGCGCTACTAGCGTCCTTGCCCGCTTTCATGCTCTCCTCTGCGGTCGCATGCCAGCCCTTGGCCAGTTCATTGTCCACGTGGGCGAAGGTCTTCTTCAGCTCATCATCCGATTTCACTGCGCCGCGCTTAACGCTTTGCCCGAGCTTATCCAGATCGTCTCCGGCTTTCTTCACGCCCTCTTTGGCACTTGCGGCGACTTTCTCGGACTCTGTTTTCACGCTGGCAGCAGCCTTATCGATGGACGCGGAGGCCTTCTGCATATCCCCTTTGAGGAAGGACTCGTGCGCGGCCGCCATGGACTTGTCAGGTTCGGTGGTGAAATCGCTCGATGATGTCGCAGCCAAGGCTGCAGGGATGGCGGCCATGATGAGGGCCGTAGCGCTGACGATGCGTAGCGATGAGGTTTTGTTTTTCATGAGTGTGTGATGCGTTTTGGTTGATCGATAGAGAGGTTCTAACTCGAAGGCGCGCGAAATTTCGCACTCTTACGGATCGAACGAGAAAATGCGTTTCCAGTCGTTCTTCATGCTGATGACGAACCAGCCATCCTTCTTGGCCTCATCGTAGAGTGCCTGGGTGAAAGTGCCCACCTTGGTGTCCGGGAGTCCTTGAGCCGGGCCGTAGGCATACTCGCGCTGCGCATCGTCATGCAGGACGAGCATGGAGAGGCGCGCGCCTTCGCCCACTTCAGTGTATTCGAGCATTTGACGGTCCCCGGTCGAGTTGCCGAACGCCGCGTAAGGCCGACGGCCGATCATCAGGTGAATGCCCTCGGGCTTGCCGGCGTTGTTGTCGTTGAGCAAAAGCTTCGGCTCCTTGGTCAGGAACGGCTTGCCATCCTTATCGTAGCCGTACTTCGTGCCTCCGGCGGTGCCGACGACCTGTTCCGGCGGGATGCCGTAGGTCTGCTCGGAGCACACGCGAACGAAGTCCTGCCCCCCGCCGGTGACAATGTAAGTCTTGTACCCGCTGGCGCGCAGATACTGCAGAACTTCCTGCATGGGTTGATACGTCAACTCGGTGTAGAGCCGGTCGTACCGCGGATGCTTGGCAGTGGCGAGCCACTTCCTTACCTCGGCTCTGAACTCTTCCACCGACATTCCTGTGAGTGTGGCCACGAGGATTTTTTCAAGATCTTTCATTGAGAGCTTCCTCACCGCGTCTCGATTGCCGGACAGCACGGTCTTGAACGGCTCGATCTTCTTGAGTTCCGGTTTCCTTTCTGCCAGCGCCGGCACGCGCTCCAGGCAATACATGACCTGGGTGTACATCGGATGCTCGACCCATAGTGTGCCGTCCTGGTCGAAGGTGGCGATACGTTCCTCGGGCGGGACAAACTTCGCGCCACCGGTTTCCGTGGTCTCGCGAACAAAATCCACGATGGCTTGCTTGACGGGTCCGTCGTTCCAGGAGGGCAACGGATCCTGGGCTTGCGAAGCGGTGGACCCAGCAATGATAATCGCTAGCAGGGCAAACGTGCTGCGGATGGGTTTCATGATGCTTTGGTTTTGCGTCGTGCTGTTTGGGTTGCTCCCCGGCGGCGCGGGTTTGCTTAGTTTTTGGGTCCGCTCTGAAGTGCTTCCAGCACCTGGTCGAGGCTGAAGCTGCCTGGCTTCTGGCGTGGCGGGAATTCCTTAAAGGTGTCCAGATGTCGAGCGACGTATCCCTGTGCCGGTACGAGCACAAAGGCGTGATCTACGCGCCAGTGGCCGTAATCGCTGGCCTCGTGGTCGGCGCGCTCATACGGGTCGGTGCGCAGGCAAAACAGCTTGGGGAATCGTAGAGTCACAGCGGGTCTTGCCACACGTCCAGTCCATGAGCGCGGTGCTCCTGAAACACAATTTTCCAACGGCCGTAGCGCAGGCCGCTGAGGTCACCACCGTCCGTCCAGTAGAAGAACTCCTTGCGGGGTGCTTCCTGCGTCTCGCCGCTGAGATACGGGAGGAGGTTGTAGCCGTCGAGATGAACTTTATACTCCCGTCCCAGGGCACTAAATCCTCCCTCGAGCTTCTCTTTGATGTCCGGCTCGCCGGCGGCGGCCAGCAGGGTTGGCAGCATGTCCTCGTGCGAGAACACATCATTGTAAATCGTCCCCGGTTTGATCACCCCGGGCCACCGGATCAGGCAAGGAACGCGGTAGCCGCCTTCCCAGTTCGAGTTTTTCTCGTTGCGAAACGGCGTACTACCGCCGTCCGGCCACGAGAAGCACTCGGCCCCGTTGTCAGTGGAATACATCACGATGGTGTTTTCTTCGAGACCCAACTCTTTGAGCTTGTCGAGGATCTGGCCAACCTGTGCATCGTGTTCCACCATGCCGTCCGGATAAACTCCCAGACCGGTCCTGCCTTGTGACGCTGGCTTGAGATGCGTCCAGATGTGCATGCGGGTCGAGTTCCACCACAGGAAGAACGGTTTGTCAGCTTGCTTGGCTCGCTCCAGGAAATCGAGCGCCCCCGCGGTCACCTCGTCGTCAATCGTCTTCATGCGCTCAATGGTCAGCGGGCCGGTGTCTTGAATGTTACCATCGGACGTCGATTTGATCACGCCGCGCAGCCCGAATTGCTTCTTGAACTCAGGGTCCTTCGGATAGTCCGGGTGCTCGGGTTCCTGTTCGGCGTTGAGGTGGTAGAGATTGCCGAGGAATTCGTCAAAACCGTTGTTCGTCGGCAGCATCTCGTCCAGATCGCCCAGATGATTCTTGCCGTATTGCGCGGTCATGTAGCCCTGGTTCTTCAACAACCCGGCAATTGTCGGGTCCTTGACGGAGATGCCTTCCTTTGCGCCGGGCAAACCGACCTTCAGCAAGCCGGTCCGCAAAGGACTTTGCCCGGTGATGAACGCCGCGCGTCCGGCGGTGCAAGATTGCTGGCCATACCAGTCGGTGAACAGCGCACCCTCTTCGGCGATGCGGTCAATGTTTGGTGTCTGATACCCCATCATCCCGCGGTGATAGCAACTCGGGTTGTTCCAACCGATATCGTCGCCCCAAAGGATGAGGATGTTGGGTTTCTTATCGGCTGCTAGCGCGAATGCCGGTGTGAAGATCGTGGCCGCGAGCACCGCGGAAAGGATTTGGGTAGGTAAATGTTTCATGATTGTTTGGGGGACTGGCTCGACCTGAGTTGGATGACAGGCTTCAGTTTAAGAAAAGAGATCTGAACGAGAAGGCGGGCGGCTCTTGCAAGCCGCCCGCATGATCAGCGATACACTACGCTCCCGGTTATTCGCCCGGGCCGCTACGACCCTGCTTCTTAACCTCTTCCAGAACTTGACTCAGGTTGTAGCTCGCCGGATCCTGCATCGGCGGAAACTCGACGTAGGATTCGAGTTCCTTAAGCCAGAGCAACTGGCCGATGGGCAGAATGTTCCAGTCATACTGATAAGCGGTCATCGGGGCGGCAATCGCACCGCCGACGGACATGGCAGTTTTTTGAATATCCCCAACGGCGTCCTCGAAGGGATCGCGCATGATGTTGTTGATCTGGGTCCACTTAAAGGTGACGGGCGCCCCTAGCGCCGCGACGCTGGTCGAACCCATCATCGTGTAGTAGAATTTCCAGTTCTTGTAGCGCACCGCCGATGGCGTCGCGCCCCCGTAGTAGAAGAAGGTGTCGCGCGCCGACTTCTCCGATTTGCCCGTGAGGTACTCGATTTGGTTGACGCCATCGAGAGTCGTCTTGACGATCCCAGGGTAGGCGCCTTTTTCGATCTGTGCCTTCAGTTCGTTGCCCTTGGCGCCTCCGGCGATTTCGACAAACGTGGGCAGCCAGTCGAGAGACGCGAAGATTTCCTTGTAGATCGTTCCCGGCTTGACAACGCTCGGCCAGCGAATGACGCACGGAGCGCGCATGCCACCTTCCCAGGTGGTCAGCTTGTTGCCCTTGAACGGCGTGATGCCGCCATCCGGGTAGGTTTGGGCCTCGGCGCCGTTGTCGGTGGTGAAGACGATGATGGTGTTATCCAATTCACCCATGTCCTCGAGCTTCTTGAGGACGTAGCCGATGTTGTCGTCCATCTGCTTCATGCCGGCTTCGTTGACGCCCCAGTCCATGCCGCCCCTGGTGCCCACCATTTCCAGGTATTTGTCCGCCAGCACGGTGGTGATGTGCATGCGAGCTGGGTTATACCAGCAAAAGAACGGCTTGCCCGTCTTCTTGGGCGCGTTACGGTCGAGCCAGTCGATGACGTGGCCAGAGATCTCCTCGTCCACCGTTTTCGAGCGTTCCAACGTCAGAGGGCCTTCGTCTTTGCCTATCTGGTTCTTTGCCGTGCCGTCAGGGGACTTCATCCAGAGCACCGGGCGCGGAGGTGTTAGTCCGATTCCATCCTTGGGGTCAATCGCGCCGGGGACTTCCGGAATGCCGGGAATAGGTTCTTGCTTCAAGGGCGGAGCAATGGCCTGCACGAGGGGGCTGCTGTTAATGTCGGGGAAGCTCACCTGCTGCATAGCATCCAAGTGGTAGAGATAGCCCCAGAACTCCTGGAAGCCGTGGGCCGTCGGCAGGGCATCCGGATGGTCACCGAGATGGTTCTTACCGAACTCGCCGGTACTGTAGCCAAGATCGAGCAGGAACTTGGCTAGCGCAGGCGTGCCCGGCTTGAGATAAGTCGGGCTGCCCGGGAGTTGCGGCGGGATCATGCCCGTGCGCAGCGGATGCATGCCGGTGAAGAACGCATTGCGTCCGGCGGTGCAGCTCTGCTCGGCGTAGTAGTGCATAAACATGCCCCCTTCATTCGCGAGGCGGTCAATATTGGGCGTTTCCCCGACCATCAGGCCCCGGTGATAGCAACTCGGCTGCATCCAGCCGATGTCGTCGCCCATGATGAACAGGATGTTGGGTTTCCTGTCCGCTGCGTGTGCCGGGACGACGGCGCTCAGGAGCGCGGCCGAGACCGTCAGCAGCGACAAGCCGCCTATGATGAGATTTCGTTTCATATCTTTCCGTTTGGTTTTTACTGTGTCCTTTTGAAGGCCTAGTACCATCCCGGACCCCACGCTCCCCAGCCGCCCCAGTTCATCGTTGCCTCCAGGTTCATCTCAGCGGCTTCGAGCTTTTCGTCGGCCAGTTTCTTCTGCAAACGAAGCTGGCGGTAAGTTTCATACTGTTTTGGGCCGCCGACGTAGGCCTGGTTGTTCGCCGCGTCCGGGAAAACGTAGTAGGTCTTCCCGCTCTTCTGAACCATGGACACTTTGTCCGGCGGAAGGACCTTGAGTTTCTGTTGCTGCGCTGCAGTTTTTGGAACGATTACGTTGAAGCCCGCGGCAACGAGCATGTTTTCCTTGCTCTGGGTGCTAGCGCAGCCCACGACAAGGGCTAACAGTGCGATGGCACTGCTGAATTTGATCGAAGTTAGAGTTTGTTTCATGGTGCTTTGTGTGTTGGTTTCTCTGGGAGATCGGCAGAAGTTGGTCTCGGTTCATCGAGGCGCACGGTGGGTGAGATGAAGCGGCAATCGGCAAGCGCTGCTCGTACGGCAGGGAGGAGATCGGAAGCGAGCCGCGTTTTAACAACATAGCCGAGCCCGCCCGCATCGAGTGCGGCCCGGGCGTAGTCGGCGTCTTCGTGGACCGTGAGGAACACGAGGCGGGCAGGCAGTCGCGAACGCTGGAGTTGGCGCGCCGTGTCGATGCCGTCAAGCCGCGGCATGGTGATGTCGAGCACGATGACATCAGGATGGAGCCGCCCCGCCTCAGCGAGGAGTTCGTATCCATCGCCCACCGAACCGACGACGAAAAATTCGCCGGCCAGCGCGTCGGCCGTCAGCGCGAGCATCGCCGGATGATCATCAGCCAGCAGCACGCGCGGGCGCGCGTCGGGGATGGAGGAAGAGGCGATCACTGTTCGCCGTCATAGCCGACGCTGGAAACCTCCGATACTGTCAAAACTAACAGGTGTCCGGCGCGAGCTCAGATACGCTTTTTCAACAGTCCGTGCTCGAGAGCATATTGTATCAGCTCGGCGCTCGTCTTTATGCCGAGGTGCCCCATTATCGTGTATTTGTGAAAGGCCACGGTGCGCGCGCTTACATGGAGGAGGTCTGCCACTTCCTTCATCGCACGGCCTTCCGCGAGGAGTTGCAGCACTTCGCGCTGGCGCACGGTAAGCTTCTCCGCGGCAGGCTTCGTGACCCGGCGCAGGAAGATACCGAGAGGCACGCCCTTGGTGACCAGCGGCGTGACGTAGATCTTGCCCGCGAGCGCCCGCTCGATGGCGGTGAAGAGCTCGGCCGACGCGGAGTTCTTCAGCAAATAGCCTGACGCGCCCAGGCTAATCGCTTCCGCCGCAATGTCTGGATCTTCATTTACCGTGAGGAAGACAATCCCCACGTGCGGCATTCTTCGGCGAAGCTGGGCGCAAGCGTCAAAGCCGTTGAGCCGCGGCATCGAAATGTCGAGAACGATCACGTCGGGCCGGGTGCTGGCGGCGGGCTCGAGGAGCGCGCGGCCATCGCAGGCGGTGCCGACGATTTCGCATTGTGGCTCCAGCAAACGGCGGAATGCGTCGAGGAGCATCGTGTGGTCGTCGGCGAGGAGGATGCGAGGGCGGCGGTTCAGTGGTCTCTTTGGCATCGCCTCAGGACAAATCATTGGTCGCGGCGATGGGCACGCGCACGTCGATCCTTGTGCCTTTGCCCGTATGCGACTCGATGGAAAGCCGCCCCTGCACGAAGCGCGCTCGCTCGGCCATGCTGACCAGGCCGAGCGAGCCATTGGCGCGCATCGTCTCCGGGTCAAAGCCGACGCCGTCATCGACGATGGCGAGGCGAAGCTCGCCGCGCTCCATTGCCAGTTCGACTCGTGCCACCGTCGCGGCGCTGTGCTTGACCACGTTGTGCAGCGCCTCTTGCGCAATGCGGTAGAGACAAAGCGCCGTGTCCTCCGGCACCGCCTGCGGCACTGAGTTATCCGAAAACTCGATAGCCAACTCGTGCGCCAGCGCGAATTCCTTGCAGAATCCGCGCACCGCCGCCACGAGGCCGAGTTGCTCCAGTTTCGCCGGATGCAGCTCGTGCGAAAGCCGGTGAACTTCGGAAGACAATCTCTTCACCTGCGCTGAGAATTCCTCCATCCGCGCGCTGATCTGCCCGCGCTCCGAAGGCGGGCTTTGGCCAAACATCTCCAGCCCGACGGAAAGCAGCGCGAGGCTCTGGCTCAAGTCATCGTGCAATTCGCGGGCGAGCCGCGTCTGCTCCTCTTCCTGAGCTTGGATCAGCCGCCCGCTGAGATCATGGGCAGCTTCCTCGGCGACTTTGCGCGCAGTGCTGTCGCGGGAGGCCCCGCGCATGAGAACCGGTTTGCCAGCGGCGTCAAACTCGACGCAGCCACGGGAGGCGATCCAACGCATTTGGCCATCAGGGAGAATTATCCGATATTCCTTTTCATAACCCCCGCCGGTCTCCCGCGCCTTCTTCAGAGCCCGGCTGACCATGTCCCGATCCTCGGGGTGCAGCCTTTGGAGAAAGCAGTGCATGTCCAGTCGCTCCGACTTCTCGAAGCCGAACAACTCCCGCCACTTGTCAGTAGCCCAAATTTTGTCCCCTACGAGATCCCGAATCCAGATACCAAGGTTGGCGGCATCGGCGGCGAGGCTCATTCGCTGTTCACTCTCGCGAAGGGACCTTTCGGCCAGCCGGCGACGGTGGCGTTGAATGAGCAGCGCGCCAATCAAGAACGCCTGCAGAGCGCACAAGGAGACCGCCCCAAGGATAAACCTGTAATGCTGCTCCCAATACGTGGGCTGTTTGAACCGGACGACGCTGCCCGGCGGCAATCGCTTCTCGCTGATGTTCCATTGCCGAAGCTGGCGCCAGTCGAACATCGGCGCCGCCTTGGACTCCGACAGGGCGGCGGTTTGCGCGTCTTCGCCCGCGAGGATGCGCATCCCCAACCGGGCCGCCTTGCGACCGATCTCCTCAAACGTCACCATCGAGCCGCCGACAATCCCGTACCCGAGGTAAGTGTCGTAGAAGCCGTAGATCGGAGCACTGCTTGCCGGAGCGAACAAGGCCAGTGCTTGGCGTGGGGTGAAGGAAGCGCCGGCGGCATCCTCAAACATCGTCAGATAAAGCACTAGCGTGTGATCCGGCAGACGCGAAAGCTTGGCGCGCAAGTCCGCCAGCGACAGGTTGATTAGCCAGCTGAAGCTAACTCGGTCCGCGAAACTCGAAGTCTCGCGCCGAAATTGCTCGGCTGATTCCAAGTCCCTGGGTGTGCTGCCGGTTACCACCGCAACATTGCGGGTGTCCGGCTGCATGTGGAGAGCCAGCTCCAAGGTGGAGACGGCCGATCGGAGCATCGGAATCCCCGCAATCTTTGAGTCCGGCATCTCCTTCGGAAGAGCTTCAGCGTCCACCGCACAATGCACAATCGGCACATCGGCGAACAGCGTGGCCCGGTATTTGAGCAGAAACTCCAGGGCCGGTCTGCCTCCAACAATTACCAGGTCGGGCGGCCGCTCCCGATACTTATCCTGCAAAAAATCCCGCTCACGCTGCTGCTGCGCCGCGCCAGGAAATCGGGACACATCGAGGAATTCGCTGTGAAACTCGATGCGGTTGCCGGTATCGACGGCGAAGGTCGCCCGGATGGCTTCATCCACGATGATATTGGCCGGCAGCAGTCGTTCGTCCGAGTAGAGCACAAGCACACGCTGCAACGGCGTTGTAGTCTGGGCTACTACGGTGCTGCTTGCCCATGCCATGAGCATGGTGGCACCGAAACTGAGGAGTCTCACAATCCACCTCGAAGGTTTTGCCCGGTCTTCATTGGTCATCTGGGAAGAAAACGTCATTGTCTTTTCAGCCTTAAGGGTAACTCAGGCCAAAATTTCGACAAACCACGAAACCGAGCGTGCGATGCCAGCGATCTCGCGGCGCTCCCCTCCCCTTCTTTTTTGCCTGGCCTAAATTCCCGCCAACGATCGCTGGCGACAGCCCGCAAAGAGTCCCGCAGCAGGGTAACGGTGGGCAATCTGCCCTTTACCGGAGATATCAATTACCGGAGGCTGTTATCAGAGGGCCTCAGACTACGATTGTTCGCTTAAGACGGTCTGTCATTTTTTCCCCTTGCGCTTCCCCTAGGCCAATAGGCTTCATTGGTGACTTTGTGACACACTGATGCAACCTGACGCCCTGCTTGATTATCTGCCCCTTTGGGCGCTGTATGTTGCCACGGTAGCGATCGTTTTGCTCTCGATCGAGGGTGGATTCCGGCTGGGAAGGCGAAGAATTCGGAGAACTGAACCAGAAAAGGAGTCCTCAGTAGGTGAAATGGTCGGGGCCTCGCTCGGCTTGCTGGCGTTATTGCTGGCTTTCACTTTTGGGTTGGCGGCGAGCCGCTTCGAGGCCAGGAGACAAGTATTCCTGGATGAGGTCAACGCAATTGGGACGGCATACCTGCGCGCCGCATTGCTCCCGGAAACTGATCGCACGGATGCTCGCAAACTGCTGCGCGAGTATGTCGATGTTCGACTTGGGGGCGTTCGCTCTGGGAAGGTCAAAGAGGCGATCCGCCGGTCGGAGGATCTGCAAGCGTCGCTCTGGGCCAAGGCCGTCGCCCTTGGGCAGAAGAGCCCGACCTCCATCGTAATCGGGCTCTTCATCCAATCGTTAAACGAACTGATCGACCTGCACACGAAGCGCGTGACGACAGGGCTGCGCTCCCGCATCCCTAACGTGATCTGGCTCGTACTTTACGCGATTACGGTGCTGGCGATGGCAGAGATGGGCTACCACAGCGGCCTAGCTGGCAAGCGTCGGCCGCTCTCTATTCCTGCCGTCGCGCTCGCGTTTCCCGCAGTCATGCTCTTGATAGCGGATCTTGATCGTCCTGGCGAAGGGGTCATTCGGGTAAATCAACAGGCAATGGACGAGCTTCGGAAGACGATGGACACCTCGGAGCCTTGAGGAGGGCAACGCTCTCAGGCTCGGATGCGGCGCTATCCTCTGGCAGGCGAGGATGGGCTCTTGAGCGGGTCACAACAGCCGCCGAAGAGCGTCGCCTTATCACCGAGTGCGATTTGTGAGAGGCTCAAAATTTCATCAAGATGCGGGCCTCTCTGCGAACCCTTCACCAACGCCTACTCGAATCGTATCGGCAGCTCCCCGCGCTGAAGAATTGGCTACCGCTCAGTCAGAACCAAATCTAACAGCGCAAAGGTGCCAATCAGTTGTCCACCATTGTTTTCGACGGCGAATTCGCGATCGGTGGTTTGCGCAAAACGAAGCAAGACTTGATCCACCAGCTCATCCGGTTTGGTGCCGATCGAAGGCAGAATCAGCAAATCGTGCACGGGCGAGTCGGCGTGGGCTTTTCCTTGGTGCAACAGATCGAAAACGAAATCGAGGCGCAACCATCCCTTGCACAGTTGATCTTCATTCACGACCGGCAATCAGATACCCATGCTCGGGCATTCCCGGAACCCGGCTCACGTCCACGACGTTTCCAATGGCTAATACGAGATGCTCAAACTTCAGGCTGGCAGCGTGAACAAATGGCCCCGGAAAAAAGCGAACGGTCTGCCCGTCAAGGTCAACTTCCTCCACAGATCCCATAAAAATGGAGCTGCCTCGGCAGAATCGGCGGAGCGGATTGACCACGTGGAGCGGAGAAATCGACGACCCACTTACCTCAGCCAGCATCGGGTGGAACAGCATGGCGTTTTGGTCCGCTAAAAGCGCCACGGTTTCCGGAGCGGCATCGCGCAGGCCCACGGACAACGCTCGCGCGCAGTAAGTACCCGCGAATCCTCCACCCAGGATGACGACTGGAAAGGAATAGGTTTCGTCCGGCATGCCTGGAGAATGCTCGTCGTTCATGGTGTCATTTCGACCATCGCCCTCGCACGAGTCTGAGACCTGTCCAGGCGAATTTCGAGAGCGCGGCGCATCGTCTCAGCGTCAATTGCGTGCTGTCGTTTGCAATGTCGGCCTCGGGCTAGGCGAAATTCAAGCTATTTTTGTGCGCGCTGATTTATTCCAATTTTGCTTGATCTTTTTTTGCATTTCCAAGTGCGGCGTGCTAATTTTCCCACCGTTCCTATCCCCAAAACGTTAGAAGCAGCAAAGGACAGCCTATGATTTCCAGCCCCCAACGGCTGAAGACGAGTTCTGACGCCGAGCAGCGGCGCCCACAGCGCGAGGCGCCGGCACCGGAATCGGAGAATCTTGGCCAATCACGCACGCCTTCCGGCGATACTGAGCAAGATATTCCAATTTTCTGTGCGGGAGGCTGTGGAGAAGTGGTAGGCTTCCTTCCGAAGGGACACAAGGTGCTCGCCTATAAGGCCCGAAGCTATGAGCACTGGTGTCCGACGTGCGAGGCGGCTGACATTTCGAAAAAGCAATGTGCCGAGTCGAAGACCTCCTTCGCCAGCACGGATGAGCTTGCCGGTCTCGTCAAGCCGGTTCGGGATTTGCGTTGGCTCCGGTTCGCCCAGGCCGCAACTGTTGCAGTGATCATCGCCGGGAGCGCTTTTATCGCGATGGGACGGGTCGCCGGAATCTACTTGGCGGCGTTTGGAACGCTCGCATGGTTCGCCACGTGGCTCCTGGAGTGGAAGCTCAAGGATTGACTCCTTCGACGAATCAGAACTAGCACCTGTCGCACCGGGACTACGCAGTTGCGCACCGATGAGGCTGCTGCTCCATGGAGTGGGCTGTGAACGCCTGTACCCTTTGCTCGGCCGCTGCTTGATTTCCAAGCCTGTCCTTCTAGACTATTTCCGTAAGGAGACCACGATCCGTGCGCGTCGCGCTATTCGCCTGGGATTCGTTCGATTCGGTCTTCGTGGGCGGCGCTGGTGTCCACGTTTCCGAACTTGCGCGCGTCCTGGCAAACCTGGGCCACGAGGTTCATCTCTTCACACGCCAGGCCCGGGAGCAGGAAAACTACGAAGAGCGGGATAGCGTTTTCCTGCACCGCTGCGCCTTCGACCACGACGGCGACTTCATGCGCGAGACCTGGAACATGTGCCGTTCGTTCGAACACCGTTTTTTTACCATACGCGCACTGACTGGAGAGTTCGACGTAGTCCACGCGCACGATTGGCTGACCGCCGACGTGCTTTCGGTCATCAAGCGCCATTGCAATGCCAAGCGCGTACTGACCATGCATTCCACAGAGTACGGGCGCTGCGGCAACAACCTCTGTCCCGGGCAAAGCGAAGCCGTGCGGCACTGCGAATGGCAGGGAATTTACGATGCCGAGCGTGTCATCTGCGTCAGCAAGGCGTTGCAGGAGGAGATCGTTTGGCTCTACAGCGCGCCCAGGGATAAGTGCCGTGTCATCTACAATGGGATCCGGCCCGAAGCCTTCGACTTTCCCTGCAATCCCGCCGAGGTCAAGACATCGATCGGCATCCATCCAATGGCACCAATGATCCTGTTCGCCGGACGCGTTGTCTATCAGAAGGGAGTGGACATCCTGATCGACGCCATCCCTTATGTGCTCAATCACGTGCCCACGGCCATGTTCGTCTTCGCCGGAGACGGGGAAATGCGCTGGGATCTGGAGAGAGACACCAAAACGCGTGGCCTGGCGCATAATACCCGCTGGTTGGGTAAGGTCCCGCGAGAACTGCTGCGCAGTCTCTTCAAGTCCTGCGATGCCGCGTGCGTGCCAAGCCGGAACGAGCCTTTCGGGATCGTCATCCTGGAGGCATGGTCGGCGCGCAAGCCTGTCGTAGCCACGGTGGTCGGCGGACCGGGCGAGTTCGTCACGCACGACCGCACGGGGTTCTCGATCAACCCGAACTCGGATTCCGTGGCCTGGGGAATAGGCCATATCTTCGCCAACTTCGAGCATGCCCGGCACATGGGGGAAAATGGACGCCACGAAGTCGAAAAACGATTCACCTGGGACATTATCGCCAAGCGCACGATCGAGGCGTACGAAGGTTGACGGCTTCCATTTCAATAATACTACATGCGTAAAATCAATCGCATTCCATTGCTCAATAATGTGTTGTTCACATTTTGAAGAGCTTAGGTCCCAGTTTAGGCGACCCCTCTCACATGACATCGTCGCTTCTGATGTCTTTTGTCGTTTCATTTTAGAGAGCTAGGGCACACCGGCGGCAGACTGTGTAGCTATACAAGAAGTCGCTCGCCGTAGTGGCGGATTGAGTGGCGCGATGAACGCGGAGAAATCCAGAGGGAATCGTTGAGTGGCGTATCGGTGTGGACAGCGAGATGAAAAGGGCGCGGGAAATTCGCGCACGAAGAACTCTGGAAGAGACGAAAGCAGCAGCGACCGCTTCCTCGATGATACGCAAGGCACCATCGTTTGGGTTCCGAAGCAGTTTCGCGGTCGCTAACCCGAACACGCAGCCCACTCCGACCAAGTATCTCGAATCCTGGCACGCCAAGACCCCCGCGTTAACAACGCATCTCGATCCAGATCGCTTGGAATGAGGAAAGTCCGATAACATCCCTTTGGAATCCGCTTGTCACAGATCGTGCCGTCAGCTTTGCTGGCCGGCAACGAAGGCACCTCAGGCGGTCCGCTGTTTTGAACGCAAAAACCCTCATCTCGAAAGGAACTTGGCGAATGAACACACTTGGGCATTGTTACAGAGTCTATTTTCGCGAGCGTCAGTCTCGCCTTCGCGATACTGGGTGCCGGCTGCGCTCCCTGACCACTGGCGCCGCTGTAGCATTTGCTTTCGCTTGGGTTCCATTGTCCTTTGCCCAGTCCGGGAAGAACATCGCCGATTTGCAATTCACGGGTGCGACTGCGAGCCAATCGACATGGATGACATTGGCCAACATTAGCGGCAATTTCCAACTCGAGGCTGCCCAGCAGCAACTGGTGGTCGATCAGTTCAGTCTGGCGGGCGGGGCGTTTCATATTTCGGTGTCGCCGGTTGTGACGAGTGGAAACGGCGGCGTTCACCGATTGTTCGAGATCTCGGGAAACAAGGCCGTTCTGGTCGATACACAGAACCAAAAAGGCGGGGTCAACGTGCCAAGCGCCCGCCCGGACACCGGACTCGTCACTGCCCCGCCTCCTCCGCCCCCGGGCGGCGGAACCGGCGGTGGTATCAACCTGCCAAGCGCCCGCCCGGACACTGGACTCGTCGCTGCGCCGAATCGCCCGCCCCCGAACGGCGGAACAGGTTCCGGAATGGGCGGTGGAGGAGGCTCCACGGGGGGAACAGGTTCCGGAACGGGCGGTGGAGGAGGCTCCACTGGGGGGACTGGCTCCGGAACGGGCGGTGGAGGAGGCTCCACTGGGGGGACTGGCTCCGGAACGGGCGGTGGAGGAGGCTCCACTGGGGGGACTGGCTCTGGAACGGGCGGTGGAGGAGGCCCCACTGGGGGAACAGGTTCCGGAACGGGCGGTGGCGGCGGGTCGCCGGGATCTGGCGGTGGCGGAGGTTCCGTTGGTGGGGGGCCGGCTACCGGTGGCGAAACGGCAGGAAACATTGGCGCCGGGGGCGGAACGGATGACATCGAATTGAGTATCTCCCCGCGCAGGGTGAATGCCGGGCGCGCCCTGAGCCTTGTATTCCGCGCAGCGGACCAGGAGTTGATGACCTATCAACTCTTCCGCTCGATTTCGCTTTCGCAGCAGATCGATCCACGCTTGTTCGATGTTCAGCCGGAGGTGGTCCACGTCGGAAAGGAACTCCGCGAAATCCGGCACGCCTGGAATATATGGGGAAATTTCCAATTCGGGAGCCGCGACGACCAGCGTTTTGGACAGGATCTCTCCGCAAAGGTTTACGGAGTCACGGTTGGGTTTGACCGCACCTTCGGCGATCGCGCGGTGGCCGGCATCGCGATCGGCGGCCAACGGATGGGACTCAGTTCCTATAAAGACTCATTGCAGATCAACTCCTCCGGCCTCGTTGTTGGACCCTACGCCGCAGTGGAAATTACTCCCCACTGGGTGCTCGACGCATGGACGGGTTACATCTACGACGCCTTTGAGAACGACTTGTCGATTCTCTCCGGCGACTATGATGCGAATCGCTACTTCGCCACCCTCAACATCACCGCAAATTACGACCTAGGTTGGTTTGCCCTTCGCCCGAAGATCGGGGTCTACTACAGCTACAGTTGGGTTAGCTCATTCGATTACCACGTGAGTTTCCTGCGCGACTTTAAGATCCCCATCGGGGGGCAGGACTTCCACTTCGCCGCGACGTATTTCTCACTCGAACTATTCCGGGAGTTCAACCTCACGCGTGCCGTGCGTCTCGTGGTATTCGCCCGCCCGGGCGTGGTCTGGAATTTCCTTCGCCCGAATGGCGGCGACGTCCTGTCCACGTCATTCGAGGCGGAAAACACCACCGAATGGTCGGGCAACATCAGCGGGGGGCTCCGAGCGCTGATCTCGGACCGCTGTCAGATCGAACTCGCAGGCGGCTACTCGAGCCTTGGTGTGCAGGATCTCGAAGACTGGTTCGCCAACGCCACCGTCTCGTTCAGCTTCTAGGTCTTCAAAGTCTGAGAGCCAGTGGTGAATTCTCGACTCACCGGGAGTGACTATGAAACAGTCTTAGTCCATGCGTGAGCCTTTGTTCAACGACCGGGTTCATTTGGCATCCCCTGGCCGACGTTGTCATAGCGTTTACGCAATACTGGCATTCGTTGCGACGATCCTCAACGTGATCGCTCCCGCCCTGCGCGCCTCCAAAGGGGCTTCGAGCGCCTACCTTCAGGGCTGACTGGGGGATGGGCATGGTCGGCCCGCCGGGATTCTACCTGCGGAACGACACATTCTATTACACGGCCACCGAGGGCGCGCGCCCTCTTGGCGGACGCACTGCCGCCGAGGTCGATCAGGATTGCTGGGTCAACACGACAAAGCTGTCCTGGGTTGCGCCCTTCGAGATTCTGGGTGGCAGCTTCAGCAGCACCAGAGCGATCCCGGTGGTCATCAACGGGCGGGTAAGCGGCAGCGCGGTGGGGCTTGGGCGGCGCGGCGTTTTCAAAAGCGGTGACGTCAGCGGCCTGAGCGACATCTTAGGGCTGCCGGCCCAGCTCGGCTGGGAGTGGCGCGGCCACCATTTGAATCTCACGCCGGGCATTGTGGTGCCGACCGGAAGTTATGACGTCGACCGCCTGCTCAATCTCGGGCGCCACGGCGTTCGATGCGGCTTTGGCCTACACGTATTCAAGCCCCAAATACGGCTTCGAGGTTTCGCTGGCCACGGGCGTGCTCTTCAACTTTGAAAATCCTGATACGAATTACCAGACCGGAAACGAGTTCCACGCAAGGACGAGCCGCCGATCAAGGAAGGCACCCCCGATCCTTACGTGCCAAGCAAAGGGGCGAGCGAAGATCACGATGTCGGCGTGAAGCCGAATCAAGGCAGTTCCAACCGACTTTCGGAGGTCTTTGCCCCAATGTAAAATCCCTTTGAACCTAACAGGAGGAAACTGAGAGAATGGAGATGGGCAAATAAATTTCCTGTCTCTGTTACCTCCGTTGCCTCCTGTTCAACCACCACCATGAAAACCAAACTCATCCTGTTCGCGGCCCTGTGCGGCATTCTCACACTAACGTCCGTCCCCGACGCGCTCGCTCAAGCGAAGAAACCCAACATCCTCGTCATTTGGGGCGACGATATCGGCATCTGGAACATCAGCCACAACAGCCAAGGCATGATGGGCTATCGAACGCCAAACATCGATCGCATTGCCAATGAAGGGGCGGCATTCACGGATTACGACTGGTTCCTCGACCGCGCCTTCGTCCTGGTGCCGCTGCAGCAGCTAGCCGGCAAGTTCCTCATGACCATGAAGGATTATCCACCGAGCCAGACGCCGGGTTCGTTCAACCTCGAGAAGATCCAGAAACAAATCGAAGCGGCTGCCGGCGGGCAGTGATCGCCTGAAATCCAGGCGGGGCGCCTCCAACCGGGCGCCCCGCCTTTTCCCACCATGAAAATCAGAATATTTGCCCCGATTCTCTCCCTTGCGCTGATCGCCGCCAGGACCCATGCAGCCGATCCGCTGCCCTCGTGGAAGGATGCGGCGCCGAAGCGGGCGATCATTGCCTTCGTGGAAAAGGTCACGAATTCGGTCGAGACCCGCATCGGGACGCTGAAATTCTTCGATGGGTCTTCCGGACAAGGACACCGTGCAGAAGGTCTATGACAATCTCGACTTCGCGCGGGGCATGGAGGCGTTCATGGCGGGCATGCCGGCGGCGGCCTCAAGGCCAACGAGGGCATCGGCATCATGGAAGAGTTGATGGACGCCCGCTCGCTGTTCCTCACCCCAAACACACCCACCGTCTATGTCATGATGCATGCCGACCTCAAGGACGGGCCGGTGGTGCTGGATGTTCCGCCCGGCGTGCTGGGACCGGTCAACGACGCCTATTTCCGCTACGTGACCGACGGCAACAACCTTCACCGCAATATCATCTTCCGGGACGGCGGGGACAAGGCCAGCCAGATCGTTCCCTTTTCTCAATACGACAGCTTCGACGCAGAAGATCTCTGGAAATGGATGGCCGCCTACGAGCAAAAGACCGGCGGCAAAGTGCTCGCCATTCCGCACAACGGCAATCTCTCGAGCGGACTGATGTTTGACGATGTCACTTTTGGCAGCAAGAAGCCGATCGACAAGGCCTATGCCGAGCGCCGGATGAAGTGGGAACCGGTCTATGAGGTGACGCAGATGAAGGGCGATGGCGAGGCCGCATCCGACGAATTCGCCGATTTTGAAACCTGGGACAAGGCCAGCTTCGGGCCCACCCCGCACACGCCGGAGATGTTCCCCGAAAGAATATGCGCGCGAGGCCTTGAAGCGCGGCCTCGCCTATGAGGCGAAGCTGGGCGCCAATCCCTTCAAGTTTGGCCTCATCGGCTCCACCGATTCGCACACGGCCCTCTCCACCGCCGAGGAAAACAACTTTTTCGGCAAGGTGTCGCCTCTGGAGCCGTCGGCCGATCCCATCCGCTTCGAAGAAGTGATCGCCGGACGCACTGCGCCCAGGGGACAGCAGCTCTATGCCCGCATGACTAGCGCTGCCGGCCTCGCGGCGGTCTGGGCAGGCGAGAATACGCGCGAAGCCATCTGGGACGCTTTTGCGCGGAAAGAGGTCTTCGCCACCAGTGGCACGCGCATCAAGGTCCGCGTCTTCGGCGGATTCGGCTTTGAAAAGACAGATCTCGACCGCTCCGACTTCGCCAAACGCGGCTACGCCAACGGCGTTCCGATGGGTGGCGATCTCACTCGTCCCCCGACACCCGACACTTCCCCCTCCTTCCTCGTGCGCGCCATCCGCGATGCTGACGGCGCCAATCTCGACCGCGTGCAAATCATCAAGGGCTGGCTCGACTTTACGACCTAGCCGTTTCCGATGGTCGCAAGATCGGCGATGACGGCCGTTGCAAAACACCGGTTGGCAACACCGTCGACGTGAAGGAAGCGACCTACAGCAATTCAATTGGGGCGCCGGCGTTGGAAGCGTATTGGAAAGACCCCGACTTCGACGCCAAGCAACGCGCCTTCTACTACGTGCGCGTATTGGAAATCCCCACGCCGCGCTGGACCACTTACGATGCGAAGGTTTGTGGCGTGAAACTCCCGACCGACGTTCCCGCCAGCATCCAGGAACGCGCCTACACGTCTCCCATCTGGTACACGCCGTGAAAAAGTGTCGGGTGGCGGGTGTCGAGGGGAAACTCGACCTCGACCCCTCGACACTCGACACTCGCCACTCGACAAATGCCAACCCCAAACTACATGATGAAAACGAGCCGCCGCTTCGGTTCAAACGCTCATCCTCAACGGGACACGCCCTGGCCTTCCGCCAGGAAGGTGAAGTATTCGCCGTAGAGAACTTTCAGAACCAGGTGTTCTTCGGGCGACACGCACCTGCATACCAGCTATTCGACCGATGCCGGCATGGTCGGTTGCACGCTCGGGCTCGAGGACGTCTACCCCTCGCCATGGGCGAGACCGCCTTCCTTGCCTCCAAGTCCCGCAATCTCCATCGAGACTTGCAAGTTCGTGCTCAAATCCCGCATCGTGCCTCCATCAAAGCTGCACGCCGCCGATTTGGTATGCTCCGTGAAACTGAACTGAATTCGTCGAAACAAAGAATCCCCTAAACGCATGAAGATCACTCAGACACCAAGAGCCTCATCCTTCCTGCTGCTTGTTTGTTGCATTCTGGCAGCCAATGCATGGGCAGATCAAATCCCGACCAAAGAGGGCGTCGCTGAAATCACCGCGCCACAATACTCACCCTATGCCGGGCGAAGTTACCCGACTCGCGTCCTGTGGGGCGATACCCATCTCCACACCGCCGTCTCGGTCGATGCCGGCACGATGTGCCGGGTCGGCCAGGAAGATGCCTACCGGTTTGCGCGCGGCGAGGAAATTACCACCACGCACGGCCTGCGCGCCAAACTCTCGCGTCCGCTCGATTTTCTCGTGATCACCGACCACGCCGAGATGTATGGCCTGATGCCGCAGCTCCTCAGCGGTGATTCGGAAATCCTCTCCACGGAGAAGGGAAGGAAGTGGTATGACGCATTGAAGAGCGGCAACAACGAGATGGTCTTCGCCACCGCAATGGAAATCGTGGCCTCGCTCTCCGGCGACGTACCGCCGATCAAAAGCGATACGGCCGTCCGCAATGCCTGGCAGGCTTACACCGCGTTGGCT
This sequence comes from Terrimicrobiaceae bacterium, assembly GCA_036525415.1. GTDB lineage: Bacteria > Verrucomicrobiota > Verrucomicrobiia > Chthoniobacterales > Terrimicrobiaceae > DASTFP01. Next base: position 22,364 of record DATDAL010000059.1, read on the forward strand.
GACAAATACAACGAGCCCGGCCACTTCACCGCCCTCATCGGCTACGAGTGGACGGCCATCGGCGGCTACAACCTGCACCGGAACGTCATCTTTCGCGGTGACGCCACCGCAGCGAACCGCACGTTGCCGTTCTCACAGTTTGACAGCAAGAACCCGGAGATGCTGTGGAAGCATCTCGCCGAGTTTGAGAACACCACGGGCGCTCAGTTGCTGGCGATCCCGCACAATGGCAACCTGAGCAATGGACGCATGTTCACCGTTGAAACCTTCGACGGAAAGCCGCTCACCAAGGAATTCGCAGCGATGCGGATCAAGTATGAGCCGCTCGTCGAAGTCACCCAGATCAAAGGCGACGGTGAAACGCATCCGCTGCTTTCGCCGAATGACGAGTTTGCCGACTACGAGAAGTGGGACAAGTCCAACCTGAACGGCACCGAGGCGAAGAAGGAGGATATGCTCCAGTGGGAATACGCGCGCGAAGCGCTGAAGAACGGCCTCATGCTGCAAAAGAAGCTCGGCGTGAATCCGTTCAAGTTCGGCATGGTCGGCAGCACGGATTCCCACACGGCGATGGCCGCGGTGGAAGAGGACAATTTCTTCGGGAAGCACTCCGGCGTCGAGCCTGAGCCGCATCGCTGGGAGCACGTAGTCATCGAGGCGCCGGATCCGAAGTTCACGATCAAGGGCTGGCAGCAGGCCGCGGGTGGCTACGCCGCGGTGTGGGCGACCGATAATACGCGCGAGGCGATCTTCGACGCGATGCAGCGCAAGGAGACTTACGCCACCACCGGCCCGCGCATTCTCGTTCGTTTCTTCGGCGGATGGGATTTCACCGCGGAGGACACGGCCACCCGGCTGCCCGCCGCAGCCGGTTATTCCAAGGGCGTGCCAATGGGTGGCGATCTCCGCAACGCGCCGGCCGCGAAGGCCCCGACATTCCTCGTCGCCGCGCTGAAGGATCCCTACAGCGGCAACCTGGATCGGATTCAAATCATCAAGGGATGGCTGGACGAAGACGGGAAGACCCAGGAACACGTTTACGATGTCGTCTGGAGCGGCGACCGCAAGCCGGGCGCGGATGGCAAGGTTCCGCCGGTCGGCAACACCGTTGATGTGAAGAAGGCGACATGGACAAACACCATCGGCGCCCCGGAGTTGATCGGCACCTGGACGGACCCGGATTTCGATGCAAAGCAGTCCGCCTTTTACTACGCCCGCGTCATCGAAATTCCGACGCCTCGGTGGACTGCTTATGAAGCCCAGCGTTTCGGGATCACAATGTCGCCCGAGGTTCCGATGACAACGCAGGAGCGTGCCTACACCTCGCCAATCTGGTATACGCCATGAAGAGAAAGTGTCGAGCGTCAGGTGTCGAGGGGAAACTCGACCCTCGCCACTCCCCGCTTATGAAAGCCATGAAAACAATCCTCCTTCTGGCGCTCGCCAGCCTCACCCTGCCCGCGTTTGCGCAGGACAAACCCGCAGTGACCGACAGCGGGCAAATCAATGTCGAGGCTGCGGCCAGGGCATTTCCGAAACGAGGCTTTTCCCCCTACGCGAACCGGAACTATCCCACGCGCGTTTTTTGGGGTGATCAGCACGTCCACACGGGTTGGTCGGCTGACGCCGGCGCCTTCGGTTGCACGCTTGGCCCGGAGGAAGCACTGCGCTTCGCTCGCGGCGAGCAGGTGATTTCCTCGCTCGGTGAACCCGCAAAACTGAGCCGCCCCCTCGATTGGATTGCGGTTACCGACCACTCCGATGTTGCCGGCGTGATCTTCGAGATCAAAGACGGAAACCCGAACCTGATGACCGATCCGCAGATCAAGAAGTGGCACGACATGATGGCTTCAGGAAAAGGCGTCGAGGCAGCCAGTGAAATGATCGTGGCCCAGTCTAACAACAGGATCCCGGCACCCATGAAGGATCCCAAGCTCGCCCGGTCGGTCTGGCAGAAAAACACCGCGATCATGGAGAAATACAACGAGCCGGGACGGTTCACCGCGTTCATCGGCTACGAGTGGACGAGCAACGCCGGTGGTGGCGATAATTTGCATCGCAATGTGATCTACCGCGATGGCAAAGCCCTGGCTGATCAGGTCGTCCCGATGACGACCTTTGACAGCGAGAATCCCGAGGACCTGTGGAAGTGGCTGGACGCTTACGAGAAGAAGACCGGCGGCTCGCTCCTGGCCATCCCCCACAACGGCAACCTTTCCAACGGAAAAATGTTTGCGCTCCAGACCTTCCTCGGCAGTCGCTTGACTCGCGAATGGGCCGAAACGCGCGCCCGCTGGGAGCCGATGTATGAGATCACGCAGATCAAAGGTGATGGCGAAACCCAGCCAACGCTTTCGCCGAATGACGAATTTGCCGGGTTCGAAAAGTGGGACCAGGCCAACCTCGCGGGAGTGCCGAAGAAGCCCGGGATGCTCGAGCGGGAGTATGCACGGCAAGCCCTCAAGGAAGGTCTAAAGCTCGAGCAGGAACTCGGCGCGAATCCTTTCAAGTTTGGCTTCGTCAGCGGCACCGACGCCCACACCGGACTCACCACCGCGGAGGAGGACAACTTTTTCGGCAAGCATACGGGCGTCGAGCCGATGCCGACTCGGTTCGAGCATGCGGTCATCAAAACGCCGCAGGTCAACGTGGTCGGCTGGCAGATGTCGGCAGCCGGATATACCGGCGTGTGGGCCACCGAAAACACCCGAGAGGCGCTCTGGGATGCGCTCAAGCGCAAAGAGGCCTACTCGACGACCGGTCCCCGAATGACCGTGCGTTTCTTCGGGGGTTGGGACTTTGACGCGGAAGACGCCGAGACGCGATTGCCTGCGGACACCGGATATGCCAAGGGCGTTCCCATGGGCGGCGACCTGCATCAGGCGCCCGCTGGCAAATCGCCGACCTTCCTCGTGGCGGCGAGCAAAGACCCGCTCAGCGGCAACCTCGACCGTTACCAGGTCATCAAAGGCTGGATGGATGCAAAGGGCGAGCTCCATGAGAAAGTATATGACGTGGTCTGGTCCGGCGATCGCAAGCCAGGCGCTGATGGCAAGCTGCCCGAGGTGGGGAACACGGTGAACGCGGAGGACGCCAACTGGACCAACACGATAGGCGCCCCGGAGTTGATCGCGGTCTGGAAAGACCCGGATTTCGATCCTTCGCTGCGCGCCTTTTACTACGGTCGCGTCATCGAGATCCCGACGCCTCGCTGGACCGCCTACGAAGCGAAGCGCTTCGGCATCAAGATGCCCAACGAAGTGCCGATGACTATTCAGGAACGCGCTTACACCTCGCCGATCTGGTATACGCCATGAAGCGAAAGTGTCGAGTGTCAGGTGTCGAGGGGGAGGGAGACCCACCCCATCACTCGTCACTCGTCACTCTTATGAACGCGATTGAGAAATTCGGAGCCTATCAGAAAGCACGGGAACTGTTCGATCTGGTGGTCGAGGATCTCTCGGCGTTGCATGAGGACTTTTCGCTTGGGCGTCTGGTATCCCAACAAATTGCCAGCGCTGGTTCAATCTGCGCAAACATCGAGGAAGGTTACGGGCGCCTGAGCCGGCAGGAATACATTCGCTTTCTCGACTTCGCTCGTGGTTCGGCTCGCGAAACGCGCGGTCGCTACCTCCGAATGCGCCACTGGTTGGACGCCGACATCATCGAAAAGCGTGTGCGCCTTCTCGACGAGATCATCGGCATCCTCACCGCCACGATCACAACTCTTAAACGGCGAACCAGCGCTCCGCCCAATTCCTCAACCCTCCGCGAAGAACCCGAAATCTACGAATCCGATCCCCTCGACCCTCGCCACCCCTAACCCTCGACCCTCGACCCTCGACCCTCGACACCGGACACTCGTCCCTTGACACCGGACACTCGTCCCTTGACACCGGACACTCGTCCCTCGTCCCCATGAAGAACCTCTTGCGCGAACCCCTGCTCCATTTTGCCCTGCTGGGCGCGCTGCTCTTCGCGGCCTACCGCCTCGTGAACCGCGAGCCGAAGGCCGACCCGCAGCGCATCGTCGTCAGTGCAGGCCAGATCGAGCACATGGTCACCACGTTCGCGCGGACATGGCAGCGCCCGCCGACGACAGAGGAGGTGAAGGGGCTCATTGACCAGTACGTGCGCGAAGAGATGCTGAGCCGCGAGGCGATGAAGCTCGGCCTGGAGCAAAACGACACGGTCATCCGCAGGCGCCTGCAGCAGAAGATGGAGTTCATCGCTGAGGACCTTGCTGCCGCCGAGCCGACCGACGCAGACCTCGCCCGCTATTTGGAAAAGCACCCGGACGCATTCCGGCAGGATCAGCAGCTCACCTTCCGCCACGTGTATCTGAACCCTGAGAAATACGGCGAACAGCTCCACGTAGTGGCCAACAAACTGCTTACCGACCTCAGATCCAAGGACGCGCAAGCGGATATTTCGACTCTCGGCGATCCGACGCTGCTCGATCCTGCCTTTCGCGATGAACCCCAGCGCCGCGTCGAGGCAACCTTTGGCAGCGCCTTCGCCGGAAAGCTCGCGACATTGCCGGTCGGCGAGTGGAGCGGCCCGGTGACCTCGGAATTCGGCACCCATCTCGTCCTTGTTGAACAACGCACGGAAGGACGTGTGCCCACGCTCGACGAGGTGCGGCCACAGGTGCGTCGCGAGTGGGAAAACGCGCGGCGCATCGAGGAGAATCGGAAGTTTCTCGAGAAGCTGCTGAAGCAATACGAGATTGGCATCGATTGGCCGAAGCCGGAGACGAAAGACTCCAGCGCACAACGATGAAATACGCGGTCGCCAGCTTGTTCCTTTGGTGCGCAATGACGCTGGCCGCTTTCGCGCACGAGGTGCGGCCCGCGTATCTCGAATTGCGCGAGACCGCGCCGGAGATCTACGACCTGTTGTGGAAGGTGCCCGCGCGCGGCGAGAACCTGCGGCTCGCACTTTATTTGCGGCTCCCCGCCGACGCCCGCAACGTCACCGAACCGCGGGCGCTGTTTACCGGGGCCGCTTATGTCGAACGCTGGCGCATCCAGCGGCCTGGCGGCCTCGCCGGGCAGGACGTGACCATCGAGGGACTGGCTGCAACCAAGGTGGACGCGCTCATTCGCGTCACCGACATCGAGGGCGTCACGCAGACCACACGCGCCACTCCGGATTTGCCGACGGTCACCATCGCCGCCACTGCGTCGCGCTGGCAGGTGGCGGGCACCTACCTCGCCCTCGGCATCGAACACATCCTGCTCGGCATCGATCACCTGCTCTTCGTGCTCGCGCTCGTGTTGCTGGTAAAAGGCTGGAAGCGATCGGTGGGCGCGATCACCGCGTTCACAGTTGCCCACAGCATCACGCTCGCTGCCGCTACGTTGGGCTTTGTGCATGTACCCGGTCCGCCCGTGGAAGCGTGCATCGCACTGAGCATAGTGTTCGTCGCCACCGAGATCCTGAGGGACAGGTGTCGACTGTCGAGGGAAGCCACGTGCCACTCGACCCCCGACACTCGACACTCCTCACTCACCTCACGCGCGCCGTGGGTGGTCGCATTCATATTCGGCTTGCTGCATGGACTGGGCTTCGCCGGCGCGTTGAGTGAAGTCGGCCTGCCGCAGCACGCGATTCCATTCGCGCTGCTTTTCTTCAACATCGGTGTGGAGATCGGCCAGCTTGCGTTCATCGCTGCCGTGCTGGGGATCGCAGCCGCTGGCCGTCGCTTGCCAATTCGCGCTCCGTCGTGGGGTTGGCGTGTGACGCCCTACGCCATTGGCTCAGTGGCGATGTTCTGGGTGATTGAACGAACCGTAGGATTCCTTGGAACTTGACCGTAAACAGCCAGCCAGACGCCGGGCTCGTTCAACCTGGAGAAGATCCGGAAGCAAATCGAAGCCGGCGCCAGCGGCGGTTAGGCCGCCCAAACACCGGGCGCCTCCTCCCGAGGCGCCCTCCAACGCCATGCCCCAAATATGAAAATCTCAGTGAACCACCTGCTCGCCATCGTCTCGGCCTCGCTTCTTGCCTCGTTCGTGGCCGGTCGTATTGACCGTGTCGAAGACCGCATGGACCGCCGACCGGTATGACCGACGGCACTACAGCGGTCCCGGAGATCGCGCCGAAGACTATTGGGATAAACGCGAAAACATCAACGACAAGGTTCGAGGCCACAGAGGCCTCTTGTGGTAACGAAAATGCGGGGGATCTCCGCCCTCGTCGTAGCGCTGTTCGTCTTGTGCGAATCGTTGCCGGCCGCCGCCGATCCACTCCATTCGTGGACGAGAAAAAGAAGGGCCCTGCCATCGCCAAGTTTCTGGCTACAACTTCGCCGTGACCGCGCCATCACCACCATTCGCGACAGGAAGCTCGATTCGTGGACGCATCCGCTGCGCGTGCCGGCCGAAGGCAGCGACTATGTGCTCGATCACACCCCCCAACGCAAGGCATGGAACCCCGCGCCTTACACGCTCGCCCCGGCGGATCAATTCGACATCAAGGGCAACCTACTCAGCCAACACTTGACGAAGGACGGGATCGGCGCGCCGCTTGTGGCGGTGGCTGTGGACAAGAATCCGATGCCCGAAAAACCTTCGGCACCCGGCGGTCGCGCAAGTCTCCGGGCGGCGCTGCACGGAGAACCCGCTCTCGAAAAGACAACGACTCTGGAGGGCCGGAAGTTCCCGCTCGCGGCGGACTACACCGTTCCGTTGGGGTCACGCTGACCAGTACGAAGCCGAAGAGCCTGGAACTTTGCGGCGACGGCGCGTCTCTGGGCCTTCTGCAACCGCATAATCCAGCCAAGACGGTCGTGCTGGTGATTCACGGCCTTGGTGGACACCCCGGCGACCTGGGCGCCGATGCTGAACACCCTGCGACGGACGAGCGCATCCGGCGCGATTACCAGTTTGGTTTTACCGCTACCCGAGCGGTTATCCGTATCCGTATTCCGCCGCGCTCTGCGGAGCGAGCTCGACGGCATCGAAAAGCGATAGCCGCTGTTCATCACGGACGGGCTTTGGCTCGAATATTTTGGCAAACCTCCGTCCCAGGTGCGATTGTCTCCGGAAACTAAGAAGGTTGTGGCCGGGGAACTCATATTCCGCCATCGGCCGGAAATCGGCCGGGTCATTTCCATTTCCGGTCCCCACCGAGGCAGCGCCCACCCCCTGCTCGGGTTCGATCCCGATGTACTCCGGGCCGTGGTGACGAAGGGAGCATCATGAAGGTCGATCACATTCCGAACAGTGTGGACACGCTCGCTCCGAATAACCGCTTCGTCCTCGCGATCAATACGCTCCCGCCCGTGCAGGGCGTTCCCTATGACTCGATCATGGGCGACCGCGGAAAGGGTGGAAACAAGGATAATTCGAAACCCGTGAGCTCAGACGGCGTCGTGCCTATTGGAGCAGCCACGTGGATGGCGCCGAAAGCGAACTCATCGTTCCCTCCGGCCACAACGCCCAACAGAACTCCCAGGCGATCGCCGAGGTGCGCCGCATCCTTCGAGAGTATGCCGGCGGCTGATGAAACGTCCACTCCCCGCTAACCAGAAAACCCCAAACCATGAAACCTAAACCCCTCATCTCCACAGCACTCGCTCTGCTGGCGTTCGCGTGCGAAGCATTGGCCCGAGACCAACAGCCCAGCGAAGCGGAAAAAATCTCACAAGGCCTGACTGAGGCTTACACAGCCGCCTTCGACAAGGGTGACGCCAAGGGGCTCGCGGCGCTGTATGCCGAGGACGCGCAATTCACATCGGATGCGGGAAACGCCATCATCGGCCGGGCGGCAATGCTCGAGCACCTCGCGAAGTATTTCGTCACGAACAGGGGCGCGAAGCTCAAGGTGCAAGTGGAGTCCGCGCGGTTCCTCACACCCAACGTGCTTCTCGAAAAGGGTTTTGCAACCGTCGACGACAAAACGACCCGTTACGTGTGCAGCTACGTGAAAAAGGACGGCTCGTGGCTGATCTCGGAATTGGACGAGACGACCCTTCCGCCGGTCGATGCCGCAGCCGCCGCCCTTGGCGACCTCGGCTGGCTGGTCGGCTCGTGGAAGGATAACGCGCCGGGGGTGGCCGTGACATCTACCGTTGATTGGACGAACAACCATCATTTTCTGCGCCGATCCGTCGCGATCACGCGCGACGGCGGGGACCAGACCGTCGCCACCGAGGTCATCGGCTATGATCCCGTCGCGGGGGGACTCCGCTCATGGATGTTTGATTCTGATGGCGGCTTCGGCGAGGGCAAGTGGACCCGCGAGGGAAACAAATGGATGAATTCGTTCGCGGCCACGTCCCCCGACGGAGCGACGTCCTCCGCACAGCATATCATCACCTATGTCGACGACAAGAAGTACACCTGGGAGAGCGTGAACCGGCAGCGCGATGGCGAAGTGCTGCCCAACCTCGATAAGATCGAAGTCGTCCGCACCACGGAGTAGTAACCGACCCCTCCAGAACGATGAAAACGAAATTAGCATCTGTTTTGATCGTCCTCTGCGCCCTGGCGCTGGAGCCGGCCGCCTTCGCAGGGCGCGGCGGGGGACACCACGGAGGAGGCGGCGGGCACCGGGGCGGCGGCGGCGGGCAAAAGATGTCCCGGCCATCCGGCGGGTCAGGAAATTTCCGGCCGTCGGGGAGCGGCCACAGGCCGCAAGTCTCCCGCCCTTCGGGCGGTGGATCCCGCATGCCCGCTTCCCGGCCCGCGCAGCGTCCTGAGGCAAAACCTCCGCGTCCGTCGGGGAGCGCGGGAATGCCGAATTTAGGCGGCGACCGGCAAAGGCCCCAAACCCGACCTGCCCAAGTGCCCAAACCTCAGGGAGGCGGCGACTTCATTGGCATGGGTCCGGACCGTCCTGTCAACCGGCCGGGTATCGCCAACCGGCCGGGCGCTGATCGCCCGGGACGGCCGGATCTCGGGACTCGGCCGCGTTTGGGCGACAATCGTCCGAATCTCGACAGCCGACCCGGTAAACCGCCCCGGCCCGAGCGCCCGAAACGCCCGGACCACTGGCAGAATATTCAGAACAACAACGACAACCGATGGGACAAGTGGCGGCAGGACAACAGCACGCACATCAATAACTTCCAGGTAAACCGGACGAACAACTGGAACCGTATCAATGTGCGATACAAAGAGCGAGGCTGGGCGGGCCGTTACGGTTCCGCCGACTATGTGAGATGGCGGGGTGATCTGCGCAATTTCCGCATCGGCCGCGGCTGGGAAATCTGGGGCCAGCGTCGGCCTTTTTGGAACAACTGCTTCGACAGCCACTGGTGGGGTTCCTGCTGGTGGCGCCCGCGTCCGATCATTCCCATCGGCGCCGCAGTTTCGCCATGGTGGTGGTGGCGTCCGTTTGCCTGGGCGGGTGTCGGCGTCTTCTTCGGCTCGACCATCGCATCGCAGCCAATCATCTACGATCCGGGAACAACGGCAATTTATGAGGGGGACACGTATTACGTGGACGGCCAGGCCGTCAGCTCGGCCACCGATGCGCGCGATGCCGCAGACAAACTGGCCAAACCCGAAGTCGCAGAAACGCCCGTGCCCGGTCCCGGTATGGAACGTCAATCCGACGAATGGCTGCCGGCCGGTGTCTGGGCTCTCACTCAGCAGGAACAGGGCGACGCGACGATGTTTGTGCAGCTTAGCATCGACAAGGACGGTCTCGTCGCCGGCGCTTATAAGAACATCATGACCGGCCACGAATTGCCGGTCATTGGACGGCTCGACAAGAAAACCCAGCGCGTGGCGTGGTACTTCGGCGGTGTCCCGCAGACGGTTTACGAGACCGGCCTCTCGAACCTGCAAAACGATGTCGCCAGCGTTTTTGTCCATTTCGGCAAAGACGTGACGCAGACTTGGCTGCTTGTGCGCCTGCCCTCACCGGAGCTTCCGCCCGGGACCCTAAAGCTACCACAGGTCGCGCAGCAATGAGGCCACACCGTCTGGCCTTGACCGTCGTCTCCTGGCTGTCCTGATTATCGTCGCAGCACTTCTGCTTCTCATTACCGAGGCCGCCCACCGCCGTGGCCTTTGTCTCCATCGCGCCAAGGACGAGCCGCGCAAGGCGCAGATCGGCGGGGTGCACGGTGCGATTCCCCTTGAGAACTGGTCAGACGTTGAGTGGGCAGACAAAGCGGGCAGGAGGACTTGCGGACTCGATGATTCCGAGGCAGGGTCGGGCCGTGCAGAAGGCGTTTAGCCCCTGTTCAGATATTGTGTGATTCAATCGTCTGCGACAATCTCTTGATCCTGCTGAGTTAGAGGCGAACGCTTGCTTGCGCGGATCGTGGCACTTCTATCACGGTCCAACACCGTTAGCCCGCGCACCTCGCACCCCTGTCACATTGCTCTTCGCACTGGAGGCCCCTCTGCGCTAGACAGGAGGCAATGAAAAGACAAAACGAAAACGAAATGCTCGTCGAGAACGGAGGCACCAATGGGTAGTCAACATCAGAACCTTTCGCGGCAAATGAGCGCAGAGGAAGTCGCCGCGATAAGCGATACCCCTGGCGAAAATGCACCGGAGGCTGCGACTGTCGCCAGGGAGGCAAACGCGTCAAATCCGCTCGCCGAGGGAAGTGTGCATGAGTCAGGGGTCGAGTCAGATCCAGAGGTCAGGGGCGCTGATCCATCGCTTCCCGCCGATCCCCCTCTGCAGTTTGAACTCCGCCGAGGAAAATAGCAATGGGCCTTTACTTCAGCAATAGGACAAATCGACGCGTCTTCGTGGCCTACGCTTACGCCTGGCGAGGATGCCCGGACGGTGGCGACTGGGCCAAAAAGGGATGGTATGCGATCGCGCCCGGTGGAACAGCGAAGGTGCTCTCCGGAGCGGTTGGCGGCAGAAAGTTCTTCTTCTTCGCCGAGACCGACGATCGGAACCGCGTGTGGGCCGGTCCATTCATAACCAACCTGCCCGTCAATGCCTTCGACTGGTGCTGGAATACAGCAAGCAGCAACGGACGCGACCTGGGCATGCGCAAGCTGTTGGTTTCAAATGGAATCATCGATCACACCGTCAGCTTAACATGAGGATCGAGGCGTGATGGTTGCGAAGGGCGCGCTGCCCGATATCGAAATGGCTCATCCTTTCGCACTTGACGCAGAGAGCATGACACGCCTCGGAGTCTCCTGGCGACCGTCCATCCTAACCGCCACAACGTTGTGCCCTGCACTTTGGAGGACTCACTCACGAACTGATCTTATCCATGGCGAATCTAAGTGGCCCGCGGCACACGATGCTGGCTCGCCAGCGGAGCAACCGGGACCTCTGCGCCGCCAGAAAAGCCCTCCTGGCCTTGCGCCGCTCTTGTTTCGGGAAGACGGAGGTGATTTCGGCCATGACGTTGGCCAGCACCAGGCCGCCGCCGATTCCCTGTAGAACTCGGTAGGCAATCAGCGTCTCCACGGTCGGTGCCAGCGCGCACAGCACAACATTGACGACGAGCACAGTCATGCCGATGACCAGGCGTTTGCGCCCCCCAGATGTCGGCCAGTCTACCGGCCGCCAGCAGAGTAACTGTCATGGCGAGGAGGTACACGACGATCACCCGTTTGAGGACGGCGAGGACGACACGAAGTGGCGCGCGAGCGTGGGCAGCGCGAGCGTGTCAATGAACTTCAGGGTTAGGCTTGATCGAAGCTTTCCTTGATGACTCCGGCCAGGTCGATGAGCAACTTGTCACCCTGCCCGCTGTAGGACGAACCGTGCATCACGGCAAGCAGTTCCGGCTTCAGACCCGCCAGCGAACGCAGGACTCCCTCGGTATGGCGGGTGTAGGGCATGTAGCCAGCCAGCGGTCCTTGTTGCAATTGTTGCATCGCCTTCCGTGTCGGCTCGATCAGATCCGAGGTAGTGACGGCCTCGACGTTGCCGAAATGATGAAACAGGTCGGAACAAAACAACATCTTGCACGTTTCTTCGAACAGCACACCCGCGTCCCATCCATGGGGGATGTGTGGGGACCGATAGAACCGATATCTATACTTACCAGTGCTCAAGACATCGTCGGGCGTCATGCCGCGCGCTGGGCGGATAGAGAAATCATCCACGCTCACAAGCTTGCCGACGAGAGTGCAGACCGGTTGGGCATCGGGCGCGAGGTGCAGCCAGTCGTTGAGGCTTCCGCATTCGTCGGACTCGAAGTGGCTCCAGGCTATATGCCGGAGTCTTGCAGGATTGATGAGCTTGGCCACGGCTTCGCGCAAGGACGGGAACATCGACTTCAGCCCCGCGTGAAAGAGTAGCGGTTCCTCGTCGCGCACGAGGAAATGATTGAACTGCATGTCAAAGTCCGGGACATAAATCGAGAGCCGGAATAGGTCGGGAGCGATTTCGTTGATAGCGGTCATGGATCACAAGCTACCAGGCTTAGACGAAATTGAAATTGTGCAGTAGCGGTGGCGATCAAGTAGCATGTGCGGACACGAAAGCGGCCGCACGAATTGCGCCCTCGTCCCACCGGAAAAGTGTCCAACAAATGGCTAACCAGAAATTATGTTTTGACCGGCAATTAGGGTAAGCTTTCGAGAATCAACAGCCAGCGACGGGATTCGAACCCGTGACCTATCGATTACGAATCGATTGCACTACCTCTGTGCTACGCTGGCGAACGCAGAGACGATAAAAGAATGTGAAAACGGGAGCTTCGCAATGACAAACTAGCGCGAGGCGGCTTGGCGAATCATTTTCTCAAATGCCGACTCTGCAAGTTTAACCACAGCCTCCGGGCCAGTCATCTTGACGTAAACATCGCCCTCCGGACTTTCCAGAATGGCCCCGCGCAACGCGTAGCCTTTCAAGGGCGTCGCGGGACCGCCAGGCATTCCGCTCGAGAACGTGCCAAAGGCCTTCACAAAGGTAACCGTAGCCTTTCCCACCCGCTCGCTAGCAGCATCGGTACCGCCGCCCGAAAACTGTTTAAACCAGCGATCGACATTCGCTTGAACAGTGCCACCCTGCCCCGCCCCAAAATGAAAAAACGTCACTTCGGCAGGAGGACCTCCGTCTGAGGCGGGCACGGATAGCTGCGCCTTGCGCATGGGCGAAGTTGGAACGACCCAGCCCCAGTTTTCGGGGCGTGCGAACACGAAGTTGCCGACAGTAAACTCCACAGGGTCTGCAGCGTTCACCGCCGTCGCAATGACGAGCGGGAAGAGAAAGAGATAGAAGGGACGGCGCATTGTGAAAACCTATAGCAGTCCCAGACAAGCAAGCCAAGACCGGGCAATCAACATGTGGCCCGAAGAGGACGGATGCACACCATCGGGGGCCCATTCGATGTCCGGCCTCGCTGATCCCGCCTTCTCGAAAGCACCGTGAAGCGGAACGACCTCCCGCACGCCGAAGTCGGTGGCGGTTTCTCGAACCGCCGCCACGTAAGGCTTGAGCATTTCGTTTCCCTCAGCCGGCGCGGGCGGCCAAATGACGCTTGGCTCACAGAGAACGATCATTGCCTTTGGGCATGCGGTCCTCAGCCGCCCAAGGATATCGGCGTAGATTTCGCGAAACCTCTCGATGGAGGTCCCTTCACCGGCGCCCAGCCCATGCCACACGTCGTTGATTCCAATCTTTATGGAAACCAATTGCGGCTCGCAGGCCAGGACGTCCGAGTCCCAGCGGCGCTGCAAGTCTGAGATCGTATTTCCCGAAATTCCCTTGTTGAGAACCTGAGGAGCAAGCGCAGGCTTGGAAGCTCGTAGCCAATCACGTACGCCTCGGACGTAGCCCGAACCCACGGCTTCCGGACATTCCCGGCGACCGCAGTCCGTGATGCTATCCCCGATGAATATCCATCGGGAATCTCGTGAGAGCGGGAGCGCCATGAAGGACGCGTGCGTCTAACGCTTGGAAAATTGAAAGCGTTTCCGGGCTCCGGGCTGACCCGATTTCTTGCGCTCCTTCATTCGAGGATCGCGCGTAAGAAGCCCCTCTTCACGCAGCGAGCCGCGCAGGGTTTCGTCGCTTCGCAGAAGCGCCCTGCTTATCGCGAGGCGCAAGGCACCGGCCTGTCCAGCCATGCCGCCGCCCGAGGCCTTGGCCTCGACATCGAACCGGTGGACGGAGTTCGCGATCTCCAGCGGACGAAGGATTGTGTTCTGCATGGAGAGGCTCGGAAAGTAGTCGGTAAACTCCTTCCCATTGATCTTAAAAGTTCCACTTCCATCGCGGAGGCGTATCTGGGCGACAGAGGTTTTGCGGCGGCCGGTGGCAATAATTTCGGACATTGGGAAAATCAGGCAGGTTTTGGATTCTGAGCGGCATGCGGATGCTGGGCGCCGCGATAGACTTTGAGTTTACGATAGGCCGAACTGCCCAAGCGATTATGAGGAATCATGCCGCGGACAGCCCGTTCGACGAGCAGTTCCGGATGCCGTTCCCGGCGGGCGGCGAAGCTCTCTGACTTGTGACCGCCTACATAGCCAGAGAAGCTCATGTAGGATTTTTGAACCTCCTTCTTGCCGCCAATGCGCACCTTTTCCGCATTGATGACGATTACAAAATCACCGGTGTCCACGTGCGGGGTGTAAATCGCCTTGCGTTTGCCGCGAAGCAGGTTGGCTGCCTGCACAGCGACGTGACCGAGGTGCTTGCCCGCCGCATCGATGATCCACCAGTCGCGTTGTACGTCGGCAGCCTTTGCTGAGAATGTCTTCATGGAGTCGTTGAGAGAATCGAAAATCATGTGATACTTCTTCTCCCGTGTCAAACCCAAACAGGATCACTGTGTCTTCGACCGGAAAAACCTTGACCGGAAAATCCGATACGCAAGCCTCTGGGGCCGTGCAGCGTAACGGAGAGTCAGGGCCATTTTCGCATTGGAGGGAGACGCACGAGTCCTCCGGGGAAGTGCGCATGGTCTATCGTCCACTCTTCCAGAGACTCGATGCGCTGGCGCGCGGGCAGGTTCGAACTCTCGACGAGCGGCTGGAAGCTACGATGAGGGAGATGGGGGTGACCTTCGACGTTGCGCGCGAGAGACCATGGGGCCGGCGTCCCTGGTTCTGTGACGTACTGCCGCAGATTTTCACGCCTGAGGAATGGGAGCCTATTGAAAGAGGAATTCACCAGCGATTGAGGGCGTTCGAAATGTTTCTGCACGACATCTACGGAAAGAAGGAAATCCTGCGCGGCAACCTCCTGCCGGTCCAGCCCGTCCTGGGCAGTACGGCTTATCAGCGTGCGGCGGCTAGTCTTACGCCGCCTGGCAACGCGTATCTTCATTTCAGTGGACTGAGTCTTTGCCGCGTCCCGAGCGGAGAACTTGCTGTGAAGCATCATTACTTCAGCAACGCCTCTGGCATTTCTTATATGATTCAGAACAGGCGAGCCCTTGCTCGGGTAATTCCTCAAAGCTTCGAGGATTTTTCGATTCGTTCGATTGCGGAAGCGCCTGTGGATATTCTCGAGTTGCTCAGGTCGCTGTCGGACCATCCTGACCCGACGGTGGTGTTGCTTTCGCCAGGGCCTGGGAGCGCCGTTTACTCCGAGCACAGTTTTCTTGCGCGGCGAATGGGTATTCCGCTGGTCCAGGGTGGCGATCTGCTCGTGCTCAACGACGCGGTTTTTCTCAAGACGGTGTCCGGTCTCGAAAAGATCGAGGTCATCTACAATCGCATCTCCGATCAATGGCTCGATCCGATGGTGTTTCGCCGCGATTCGCTACTCGGTGTGGCTGGGCTTGTCCATTGCATCCGAAAAGGGAGTGTCGCGGTGGTCAATTCCATCGGCTCGCAGCTTTCCGATGACCGGGCCCTTTTGCCTCTTGCCGGGAAAATCATCGGCTTCTATCTCGGCGAGCGTCCGATCTTGCCCACTCTTCCGACATACTGGCTTGGCGACATCGACCAGCGCGAAATGGTGCTTTCCGACATCGAGAATTTCACGATCCGTCCGCTCTCCGGTGAGAAGATTGTGCTTGGAGGCAATGGTCGAGCACCCTCGGCGGAAGAGATCGACGACGCCCGGCAGATCATCCTGCGCAACGCGGGCCAATTTGTAGCTCAGCCGCAGGATTGTGATGCGCTGACGATTTCCTATTACGACGGACGCAAAGTCATACGGCGGCAGGATCATATTCTTTTTGCCATGCGAAAGCCCGAGGGCGATTACGACGTCTTTCCAGGAGCTTTGACGCGGGTCTCCACTGAGGACTCGCCTTACACGGCGAACGAGCTCGGCGGCGGCAGCAAAGACACTTGGGTTCAGGCGCCGCCCGAGTTTGAAGAGCCTCCTCCCGACCGGATGCGTCTTCGCGAGGCCCTCCTGCCCTCGCAGCACGTTAGCAGCCGCGTTGCTGAAGCATTTTATTGGACAGGACGTTACCTCGAGCGCGCGCACAATCTGGCAGTGATGATCGGCGTCATTGAATCGCTCGAACTGGAGGAGCTTAACCCTACCGAGCGCACTCTCTATCGTCCCGTCTGGAATCGAATCCTACCCCCGCTGGAGAATCCGGGTTCGGTCTCCCGGCGCAATATATCGAGTCCGGCCGACCGTTACCGGTTGACGCTCGATCTCGAAGAACCGGATTCGGTCGTGCGGGCCATCTTGCGCGCTACGGCCAATTCCGAGTCGATCCTCGAATGTTTGAGCCTTGAGGCTTGGAGCGTGCTCACCACGCTGAGGTCGCGTTTCCAACGCGCGCGATTCCGGCCGCAGGCGTCGCAGGATGATCTGACCTCTTTCACGCGGCGCTATTGCGACCATGTCGTGAAGGCCGTGCCCGAGTTTTTCGGCACAGCGCAAGGGACCATGATTGCCGACGGCGGCTGGGCATTCTGTGAGATTGGCCAACTGATCGAGCGCGCCATCATTACGGGAAACGCCGTTTGCTCGATTATGCGTCCCATGCCCCGTCGAAGCGTACCCTCCGAGCACGAATCGGAGATCCGGCTCTCCGCTTTTCTGCGTTTGATCAACAGCCGTGACGCGTATCGCCGTGTCTACCAACTTCGAATTGAACCGGCTCCCATGCTTGATCTCCTCTGGAAAAATCCGGCAGCGCCGCGGTCAGTTACACGGTGCCTCGATGCGTGCCGTGAACGCCTGCGCGGCACGAGTGAACAGGCCTCTCCGGCAATCCTGCGCACTCTGGCCGGCATCGAGCAGCTTCTCCACGAAATTCGCCTAAGCGATTGGGACGAACTGGTCGATGAGGCTGAGACGGCTCCCTCGGCAAAATCGAGCGCTCTCCTCGATCACGGCTACTCCTTGCTGGATGCCACCCTCGATATTCATAACCTGATTGCCGACGGCTTCCTGAATCATCAAATTCACATGGGTCCGGATACGCAACCGCTGCTTTTTGGTCTCAAAAATGCTCTTTGAGATCACGCATCGCACTGATTACCGCTATGGCCAACCGGCAAGGGAGGCATATATCGAGGCTCGGCTTACTCCTCCCACGCTTGCGAGCCAGGAGATCCTCGCACATGCCATCGAGTTTCTGCCGGCCACCGCGATTTCCACATATCATGACTACTTTGGCAATCAGGTCACCTTTTACTCCATGACCCTGCGTCACGAGCGTCTCAGAGTCATCAACAGGCTGACCGTGCGCACGAAGGAGATTTCTCCCATGTCCGGTGCTCTCGATGTGGCCGTCGCCGAGGCCCGACAGCTCTTTGCGTCGAAGCTTACCGACATTTTTGACTATCTTCAGCCCACGTCCTCTGTTCCCACAGGAGCCCAGTCGATCGAGTGGTCGCGGAAGTTTTTTTCCGGCGGCACACCGCTTGGCGAAGCTTTGGAACGGCTGAACCGCGCCATCCACGAAAAGTTTCGATACGAGCCCGGCTCGACCGACAATTCGACTCCCCTCGAGATGATTTGGAAGCAGCGGGCGGGCGTCTGCCAGGATTTTACACATGTGATGCTCGGCGTTTTGCGTACCGCGGGCATTCCTTCGCGTTATGTATGCGGCTACATTGAGTCCGATCCTGTCCGGCCAGCCCCTGGTGCTCCAAAGCTGATTGGATCGCTTGCTACACACGCTTGGGTAGAGGTGCTCACACCGGGCATGCATTGGATTGCCATCGATCCGACCAACAACCAATGGTGCGGCCAACGGCACGTAACGATGGCTTACGGGCGCGACTCTGTGGACGCGACGCCGTTGCGCGGCACGTTCAAGGGTTCCGGAGCCCAGAATATGAAGGTCCGCGTGACGATGAAACGGGTGGGCAGCAAACCGTGAGGACAACGGTTCGCTACCGGGCCTGCTATCAGTACGCGGAAAAGGCGAGCTTTTCGCCGCATCGCGTACGCCTTTTCCCACGTCCTGATCTGTTCGCACACATCGAACGGATTTCATTTTCCACAGACACTTGCTGCAAACCGGGCTATCCATTGTGAAATCGTAAAATGATTGCTGGCTGGATGGACAGGGCTGCCTCCCGCGCGGAGGCGATCTTTAAGAAACATGACGTACAATTGACCCTCGGCGGCGAGCCGACATTTGTACCGGTCAATCCCGAGGGAGCCGAGTGGAACTACGCCGCGGTCGGTCCCACCAAGCTTGGCTACGCATGGAAAGTTGCCGAGAAGCTCCTCCAAGGTCGCATGGCAGGCTCTGCGGCTTTCTTTTGCCCGGGGAAATCTTATCCGGGCGAAGTCAACCCGCGATGGATCTTACGCATCCTTGCAAACCGGGACGGCAAATCATTATTTCGGCTTCCAGAGCGGGCAGAACGGCTCAAACCGGACTCGGTTAGGCGGCTTGCCGATGGCGTACGCAGGTTCCTGGGCGTTTCGGCGCACTGGCTTCAGTTTCTGGACCCGAAGAATCCGAGTGCGGAGATTCTAGCGATGCCGATCGATCATGATGAAGCGGGCTGGCATTCATCACGCTGGTCGCTTCCCAAGGATGTCCGTGTCCTCTCGGAGGCCGAAGGCCCCTCCGGATTGCGCCTCCCCCTTTATAGGCTACCTGCCTCGGTTCCTCGCAGAGCTCTCTGCATCGAAAGGAACGGAGACGCTATTTCCGCTTTCATCCCGCCGCTCGCGCAAAGACCGTTCTTCGAGTTGCTCTCTGCCATTGAGGATTCGATATCACGGAACAGAATCGCGCAGGTTGCGCTTCAGGGCTACACGCCTCCGGATGAAGCCGAAAGCTGGATCTCTGTGGG
>DATDAL010000060.1:0-4388 GCA_036525415.1 Terrimicrobiaceae bacterium
GACGAGTATCCCGCAGAGGTCGTTACGCTGAGCGGTGGATTCGTTTCGAGCACAAGGAGGAATTGTTGCATCTCGCTCGGAACAACGAATCCCAGGAAAAGCAAGCGCATCTCCTGCATCGGATCATGGATATCTAGGAGAGGGTCGACAGCATTGTGATTGCTACCACCGATATAGTGATCGGACTGACGTTCGCTTCTCTGCTCATCACCCAACAGGCAGCGATTTCGGCAGCAATTATGACGCGTACCTTCAGCTTCCTGACCGAGACGGGTTTGCCCGACATCTGGGTGGTCGATCCTCAGGTTCAGTATTTTTGAGGATATCAAGCCTCCGAAGGACACCAAGATACTCCTCCGGGGCATCGAAGGAGTTCAGTGGGCCACGGGACTCTTCAAGGGGACACTTCGAGCTCGGCTTGCCAATGGCGCCTTTCAAAGCTGCACCGTTATCGGCCTCGATGATGAAAGCTTGATAGGCGGGCCTCCGAAGATGCTCGTGGGAAAGTTTTCCGACTTGCGAAGAAGCGACGCCGTGATCGTGGACATCGCCGGGCGAACGCAAAACTCGTAATAACACTTCATTTGGTCGCCAGGAATCCGAGCAGCTTCCATGAATTGGTCGGAAGCCAATGAGAACTGCTCTCTCGATCCGGCGATCAGGACTTCCTGTTGGAGCCTCTCTGCGGAAATCACATGGAATCGCTTCCGACCCGGTGGGACGGTCTCAGCCACGAGCGAGCCTCCGAGTGCCGCGGCGAGTTATGAGCAAACCACGCTATTTTCAAAGTGCCTACTGGCGTGCTCCATCCTGCTGAAAGCTGACCAACTGATTCCATCCGTTGACGCACCGGGCAACAATAGCTCAACAATTTGCAAGATCCGATAGGCCCGCGGCAGGTTGCTTCGTTAGACTAATACAAAAGTATTAGGAGGCGACAATCGAAAAGCCGGTGCAGTGTTCTCTTAGTGTCCGCAGGCGGGCTTTGCGCCGGCAAAGCCGATGCGGAAGCAGGAAGATGCTGGACAAGACCATGCAATGCGTCCGCCGATGCAGAGTGCCTTTGAAGAACCTTCACCCGGGACTCCGCAATGACAGCCTCTCTTCCGAAGCCTCGAAGGTTCAATTAAACACACTATGAGAATTGCACTCCGCAGAATCCTAAACCTGCTGCTCTACCTGAGCTTTTGCGTGATGGTCGGCACCGGTCTGCTCCTGGCGTACCGGCTGATTCCCGGCAGCAGCGGCGGTCAAGGATTGCAAGTCCTGGGATGGAGCCGCCACGAGTGGGGCGCTCTCCACACGTGGGTTTCCTATGTCTTCATGGCGCTTGTCGCGGCACATCTCGCGATCAATTGGGCGTGGCTCACCACCTGCGCTGCCAAGGGTCACGCCTGGCGGCTTGGAGCCGGACTGCTCGCCGGAGCAGTGATTGTTGGCACTTTCCTTTTGCTCCCGATTACCAAACGACAGGGAACAGGCAAAAAACACGGGATAACTTCTCTTGTCCCACCGGGAAGCGAATTCACTCGTGTGTCATCGGCATCAAACGAAGGCGTGAGTTTTCAGAAAGACATCTATCCAATCTTTGAAAAATCCTGTGTCTCCTGCCACGGACCCGAGAAGCAAAAGGCGGGATTTCGTGCCGATCAGCGCAGCGATTTCTTCCGCGATGATGGCAAAGGGCCGCTGGTTCTTCCTGGCAACAGCGGCGAGAGCCGCCTGGTGGCCATTGTTTCCGGTGTGATAAGGATGAAGCGCAACGCGTCAGATCATGTTCTTTCGGCGCAGGAGGCCGCGCTTATCAAGTCGTGGATCGATGCGGGCGCTCCCTAAAACGAAGCCAAATATGCGAGCTAGGATCCTGCTCCACCAAATGGAACAACCGCGGCTCAACAATTGACAAGATCCGAGAAGCCAGCCGGAGATTCCTCTCGTAAGATAACTTCGAAAGGAGGAGCTGTTTACTTGTCTGGCGCAAACGTCCGGGCCTGCTCGGCTAGCCGCTTCTGGAGGCTGCTGCAGACATGATCGCACAATTCGAAAATGCTTTCGTCGGCGACGTAGTAGATGACATTTGGACCCTCCTTCCGTCGTCCCAAAATGCCAGCGCCTGTCAAGGTCTGAAGATGCCGAGAAACATTGGCTTGGGTGAGTCCCGTCGCCTCAACGAGCCCCGTTACGTTCTTCTCCCCTTCTTCCAACGCCAGAATCAATTTCAACCGGCTCGCTTCGCTCAAAACCCGAAACCGCGCCGCAACGAACTCAAGCGCCTCAGGCGTCATGCCCTGAAGTTTTGCCTTACGCCGCATAGAGAAAGAATAACAGCTTCTCGCTTTTCTATTGACTATATGCGTATATAATCATATCGTCCATTACAATTAATAACTCTACAAACATGAAAACACAAGATAGGAGGAAGCTCGAGGGCGCAATCCGAATTTTCGCCGGCACGTTAATCCTCATCAGTATCGCCGTTGCGTACTGGGTGAGTTCCTTGTGGTTGCTGTTGACGGCGTTTGTTGGGTTGAATCTCGTCCAATCGGCGTTCACGGGACTTTGCCCGGCGGAGACAATTTTCCGAAGACTCGGCGTTGGAAGGAGTGCGGAGGAGTAATGCGAGTCTTTCTTCTCATCGCCGCCAGCCTGGTTCTTGCCATGTCCGCCTGTAACAAGGCGCCGCATACCTCGGGGGCAAAGCCTCCACCGGTTGTCACAGTGCGCGTGGAGACGATCGAGACGAAGTCGCATCCTGTCACCGAAGAAGTCATCGGAACGGTGCGCGCGAAGATCCGGGCCTCCGTCGAGGCCAAGGTCAGCGGGCGCATCACCCGCATGGCCGTCGATCTAGGGCAGCCGGTGAGAGAAGGAGATCTTATCGCCGAGATCGATGCGCAGGAGATCAAGGCGCGGCTGGATCAGGCGGTCGCCACCCGGGAACAAGCGGGCCAGGATTTGAAGCGCTACACGGTCCTGCTGGAAAAGCAGGTTGCAGCAAAGCAGGAATTCGACGCTGCAGAGGCCCGCTTTCGTGTGGCCGACGCGGCAGTCAAAGAGGCACAAGCGATGCTTGGCTACGTGGAAGTGCGAGCACCATTCGCCGGCGTGATCTCGCGCCGGCTATCGGACGCAGGGGATTTCGCGTCGCCCGGTAAACCATTGGTCGAAATTGAGAACCCGGAAGTCCTGCGCTTCGAAGCCGACGTGCCTGAGGCGCTGATTGAAAAGGTTCGTCGCGGAGAGGATCTCGCCGTGCGCATACCCTCGATGGATGGTGAGATCAAAGGCAAGGTGGCGGAGATCGCCCCCTCGGCCGACTCGAGCAGTCGGACGTTTCTTGTGCGGATCGACTTGCCCAACGTTCCCGGACTGCGAGCCGGCCAATTTGGGCGGGCGGCCATTCCCGTCGGAGACGCGCTCAGCTTGCGCGTGCCAGCGTCTGCCGTGGTCGTGCGGGGCCAGATGGAGATGGTTTTCCTTGCCGAGAATGGGACCGCCCGGCTTCGCCTCGTCAAGACCGGCAAACGATTTGGCGACGAGATCGAGGTCCTGTCTGGCGTCGCTAAGGGCGAGCGCGTCGTAAGCGAAGGCGCTTCCGGACTCACCGACGACCAGCCTGTAAGTGTGCTGCAATGAAGCCGGACGATTCTTCCGCTCCCCTCTTGGGCGTGGCAGGCCGCGTGGCCCGTCTGTTCATTGACTCAAAGCTCACCCCGCTCATCGTCGTCACTTCGGTGCTCTTGGGGCTCTTTGCGGTGATCATGCTCCCTCGCGAGGAGGAGCCCCAGATCAAGGTGCCGATGATCGATGTGTTGGTGTCCATGCCCGGGTTCAGCGCGAAGGAGGTTGAGGAGCGCGCCACGCGCCCGATGGAGAAGCTGCTTTGGGAAATTCCGGGCGTGGAGTACATCTACTCCACCTCGCGTACCGGAGAAAGCCAGCTCATCGTCCGTTTCCTTGTCGGCGAAGACATCGAGCGCAGCCTTGTGCGACTCACTGAGAAGCTCCGCTCGAACTACGACCGCATACCGGCCGGAGTGGGTACCCCGCTCATCAAGCCGAAGTCGATCGATGACGTGCCGATCCTCACATTGACGTTCCACAGCCCAAGCTACGATCATCTCACCCTCCGGCGTCTGGTCGCTCAAGTTGACGACACGGTAAAGCAGGCGCAGCAGGTTGCAGAAACTACGATTATCGGTGGAGCTCGACGGCAATTGCGCGTGCTGCTCGATCCGGCAAGGCTCGCCGCGCGCCATCTTACCCCGGCGGGTCTCGTTCCCATGCTAAGGCAAGCGAACCGCCAGTTCGCTTCGGGTGGAATCACGAGCAACAACAAGGAGATTGCGGTGGAGACCGGCGGATTTTTACAGAGCGCCGAGGATGCC
>DATDAL010000061.1:0-2540 GCA_036525415.1 Terrimicrobiaceae bacterium
AAGCTCACAATCGAGGACATCTTGGATAGCGGACTGCCCGCCGGGTATTCCCCAGAGCTTTACCAACAAAAGTGCGCCGCTCTCTTTGAGCATTTTTACGAAAACTATCCGGAGCGTGGGACTGGAACCTACGCGACAGCAAGCTGACGAAACTCGAAGCGCTATCGGTCGATTTTGATGTCGCCGTGACCGTCTCCGCTCTTTAGGGACTTGTTTTGACACAAACGTAAGCTATTTTTCGTGTCACAACACAATGCCTAAACGCGCGCCACATCCACCGACAGCAAGGTTCTTGACCGAATCCGCAGTCAAGGACGGGGGTGGGTTTTTACCCCGGCGCATTTGGCCGATCTCGGCACGCGCAATGCCGTCGCCTCGGCTCTCAAGCGTTTAAGGCAGCTGGCACAATCCGCCAACTCGCCCGAGGTCTTTACGATTATCCGGTTCAGGATTCCGTGCTTGGCACGGTGACTCCCTCCGCCGATGCCATCGCTCGTGCGCTTGCCGCGCGCGATGCCATCCGCCTGCAGCCATCCGGGGCTTACGCGGCCAATGTGCTGGGTCTCTCGGAGCAGGTGCCGTCCCGCATCGTCTTTCTGGCCGATGGCCCTGCCCGAAAGGTGAAAATCGGCAAACGGGAAATCCTGCTCCAGCACACCACGCCACGCAACATGGCCACTGCGGGACGGAAGAGCGGCACGCTCATCCAGGCCTTGCGCTATCTGGGACAGGACCAGGTGGACAAAAAAATCCTTGCGACCATCCGCCGCCAGATCACTGACTCTGATCGTCCGATCCTTCGTGACGACCTCCGTCATGCGCCCGCCTGGATTGCTGATCTCTTGCGCCCCTTCACCGCAACGCCGTCGGAATCGTGAACGAGTTTCTCAAACTTCCTCCTGAGCGCCGCCTATTCGCTTTTCGGCAGGTGGATGAAGCGATCGGTCTGCAGGCTGTGAGTGTCGAAAAGGACTTCTGCGTCTGTTGGACGCTGCGCGAGCTTTTCACGATCCCGGGCGTCGGCGAACACCTCACTTTCAAGAGGCACCTCGCTATCGAAGGCGTGGAAACTCATTCAGCGATTTTCCGAGGATATCGATATCATCGTGGACAAAGAAGTTCTTGGCTTCCGCGATGATGAGGCGCCGGAAAGGGCTCCGAGTAACAAGCAGCGCAAGATGCGTCTCGAAAAGCTCATGGCCGCCTGTCGCGAATGGGTGCAAGCGCCCTGCGACCCGCTCTCGCCGCCCAACTGCGTGCCACGCTTGGCGAAACAGGATGGCAACTGGAAGTCGATCCCGACATGCCCGATGGCCAGTGCCTGTTGTTTCACTACCCGTCCCTCTTTCAATCTGGATCGGCCGGTTACGTGCGCCCAGTGGTAAAGATCGAACTCGGCGCCCGCTCCGATGACTGGCTGCACGAAGAGAGATCCATCGAACCCTACGTGATCGAGCACTTTCCCGTTCTCGATTCAGGCGCGGCTTGCACCGTCCGCGTCCTTGCGGCGGAGCGCACATTTTGGGAGAAGGCCTGCCTGCTCCACGAGGAAACTTTCCGCCCCGTAGATAAACCACGGAAGGTTCACATGGCGCGCCATTACTACGATCTCTGGTCCCTGCTTCGCGCTGGCATTGGTGACCGTGCTATGGCGAACATGGCCTTGTTTCAGCGTGTCGCCGAACACCGCGAAATCTTTTTTCGTTTCTCCTGGGTGGACTACAGCACCCATAAGCCCGGCACTTTCCGCCTTGTCCCACCCGACGATCATCTCCCCAAGTGGCGGGCCGATTACGAGGAAATGCTCGGTCCCATGTTCTTTGGTGAAACGCCCAGCTTCGAGGAAATGATGGCTGCCGCAGACAAATTCGAGAGAACTTTTAATGCCACGGCATGATGACGACCATCATCTACCGGCACCTGCTTCCGATTCTGTCATGAACGCTGGTCAGTTTTCGTGATAGGAACGGGCTCATCTAACATGAGGTTTGTCCGAAAGATGTAGTCATCTTTCGGACGAGCAAGTTCGGAGACGCGAACAGCTCAGTCAAAACCAGAGCCTCCCAGCGTCCGCACGATAGTGCGCACAGGCAACCGCCGGAAGCGCCCCGTCGCAACGGGAAATATTTGCCCCGAACTGGGGGCTTCCATTCAATCAAAGGAGCTACCTTTGCCCATTATGAATGGGAAAATCTCCAGCGGAAGGTGTCAATCCTGCTCGTTTCATGATCAACCTGCCGGACGACCATTACAAGCATTACCGGTCATGTTTGCCACTGCTCAACGCTTCAACGGAGGATTGAATGAATACGGAACATTCCATCCAGCGAGTTTCGATTGACGGAATGCGCCCACTCGCCTTGACCAAAAAACACGCCATCGCCGTGCTTGGCTCGGCCAAACTCGTTGATCGAATGCTGTGGGCTACCCGGCACGCGGGAGGCAGATGGTTCATGATTATCCGCGAGGGCCGCGACCTTCTCGTCGCGACGGAATCCGTCGAGTCGGCTTATGCGCGCTTGGTGAGTGGCGAGGTACCA
>DATDAL010000062.1:0-5476 GCA_036525415.1 Terrimicrobiaceae bacterium
CTGGGGCCTACCAGACTCATCTCCCCGCGCACGACGTTGAAGATCTGGGGCAGTTCATCCAAACCGATGGCTCTAAGGATACGCCCGCCTCGGATGAGGCGGGCATCCCCGCAGATGTCAAGCTTGGTCATCGGACAGTCGGCCTGCATGAGCTTCTCGAAGTAGCCTTCGTGACACTTAGTTTCCGAATTGACGTGCATAGTCCTGAACTTCAGGATCATAAAGCGGCCACCACGGTAACCAACGCGTTCCTGCCGATAGAGCAGGGGACCAGGTGAAACGAAATGAATCCAGACGCTCACAAGCCCCATGGTCGCGAGCCAGATGGGGAGTGTGAGCAGGATGCAGGTTAGGTCGAGAAGGCGCTTCCAGCGGGGGATCTGAGCTGTCTCATCGCAGCGGTCCTCGGTGTCATGCTCAGCAGTGCGCGCAGGCTCGGGGGTTGAGCCCCCCTGAGATGTGCGAAAGCTAATGGAATCGTTGACCGTGCCGGTGGATGCCTGGCGTGAAGCCCGGCCATTGGGAGCTGTCCGAGTCATTAGCTTAAAGCGTTAGTGTAAGCGGTGGAGGGATCCGGGCTCGATCAAGCTGCCGCCTTTGGTCGTTCTTCGCGTCGTGCGTCGAGACCGAGCGTGCCTGTTGTTAGACTTATGTAAGTCTCTCATCGTTCGAGCGATAGAGACGCCGTGCCCGTGAATTTGGTGAGGCCTTGCGGGAAGTAGGCCTGCTAGACGCGGATAAGCCGTGTCGGTCAATATGCCAAAGGGGGGGTGCAATTGAGAACGAACGCTTATGTTCTCGCTGCTAGGAATCAGTCCAATATCTAGTACTCGACTCCATTACATCATGAGTGTGAAAAGTCGCCCTCAAATCCCTAACGCTGTGTTACCTTTCTCAAGCTTTTCCAATAAACCTTTTACGGGTGGAGCCGAAGGTACTGGAAGGCAAATGTGACGTGTAATCGAAAAGGGGTAGCTAAGGGATGTAGGAATGAGCGAACGGTAGTGTTTCAAGCGATTCCGCCCGCAAACGCCAGGCGGGCGGGTTGGGGGCGAGCTCAAGCGGCGAAAAAGAGCTTGAGCGCAGGGCCGGATCGGGCCTGCTGGAAGGGCGCGCCTGGAAAACAGCGACCGGGGCGAAGTCCGGGTCGCTAGAGGGATCGCGACTTGCGGAGGACCAGGCTTTGCCGACGGGAGAGGGTTACTTCTGTCCCGTCCTGCAGCACAAAGACGTAGCGCATCAAATCGACGATGCGGGTGTGCTTCACATGTTCGAGATTAACGATGCAATCGCGCCTGGCTCGAAAGAACTTTGTAGAGTCGAGCCGTTTCTCGCAGTCCCGGAGCGGGCGGCGGATGAGCATGGAAGAGCCGATCCAATAGACGCGGCTGTAGTTTCCTTCCGCTTCAAGGCGTAGCAAGTCAGACATTCGAAGAATGCAACACTTGATGTTGTCGGTGAGAACAACGAAATCATCGTTGCGAAGCGGGACGTCGCCAGCGAGCTCGTAAACAACTTCACCGGGTTCGCCCAGATTGCCGTTCTTTTGTTCGAGCGGACTGAGGCGCCCTCCGTATTCCTCTGTAAGAGGTGGCTCTTCAGCGGAGGTGACTTGTTTGCGAATATTTTTCACCTTCATGGTGTGTAATCAATTGCTAGGAGAATTTCCCGGATGCCGAAAATAGATGCGATGGCTAACTTCTTGATTCGAACTCGTGGTTCGAAGTTGTATACCCGACTTACGGAAGGGTAATGATGGGGGGAGGAATGGATTTTCCAAGCCAGTGCTCAAACACGACGCAACGCTAGCGCTATGTTTCAAGGCTCGCAAATGGAAATGTGATTGACGGCTGAGAGGGACGATTAAGGGAGCAAGTGGCTGACAAGTGGTAGTCTGTACATCCTTGGAGATGCGGCCTCTTCTCTCTCCCGACCGCAGCGCAACCCGACTTTTGCCATTTTGAAGCTTCTTTTCGCATTCGATACAAGTTTGTTTCCGTTCGTGACGTGCTTTCGGTTTTCCGGTGTTTTTTGACAAGCTGCCGCCCTTGGTCGGACGGCATTTCCTTGCCGGGTTCCCAGCGACTCGGCTATGTAACGCTCGTTGGGAAATGACGACGCTGCGGCCAAGCGCCGCGCTATCATTGCCAATGAGCATTTCGCCGGTCACGCCATACGGGGAAAGAGTGCTGCCACTCCACTAACGACTGACATGTCCGACAGGAGAATGTGATTAGCCCATATTCTGCCTTGCTTCCCTTTACGTGAGGACCTGCTGCGACTTGCAGGAAAAGATGAAGCTTAGGCAGGAGATTGGTGTCCCGGCCTTGGGTTGCGGGCCGCCGAAGCCGCGTTACCTGCTTTTATGGCGGAAATCTTCTCAGGAGATACTCTTCCTGCGCGGAAGGCGGGCAAAATGTGCAACGCGTTTCAGCTTGTATGCAAAATGCATTCGCACCCGATGATTTGCTGGAACGTCGGCCAAAGGCCGGCCGAGTTTCTGTGTTCAGAATCGGCTTCCGACTAGAGAGCGCGCATCTTTCGAAAGACGGCGTTCTGCTCTCCGGAGACTACGATTTGTTTATCGTTGGGGAGAACAAAGAGCACGCGGGAGCAATCGAGAAGGCGCGTTTGCTTCACGTGCGTCAAGTTGATGACGCAGTCGCGCGTAGCACGGAAGAACGTTGTGTTATCCAACCTGCGCTCGCATTCCAGGAGCGTTCGGCGCACGACGACCGTACCTCCGGGCATGACGATGCGCGTTCGACCGCCGCATGCCTCAAGCAGCCAGATGTCTGCGGTCCGAATTAGCCAGCACTTCCCCTTGCCACTCAAGAAAACAAAGTCGTCGGGACGGAGGATGCGATCCTGCTGTTCCGCGATGGGTTCGGTCAATTCGTCGGGTTCCAATTGATCAAGAATTCGTTTGGTCTGGGATCGTTCCAAAGCCGCCGTCTCGGGAGGAATTTCCGGGGCGCGTATGTTTAGGGCGCGGCGACGGGAATCGTGGAATTTCATGAAAGTCCTGGACGGGAGTATGGATGATGCGGGAGTCGAGTGGCTTCACGAGGCATCGTAATTAAGTTCGATGCAGCCGATGCGCCTTACAAGTGCTCTTCAATAGTTTTGAACGGTGACGATCCTTCCTTGACGGTCATACGTGCGAATTTCTGAAACTTGCGCGAACTTCGGTGCACTTGATGAAATGTCTTGCTTCGCTTTAAGCGGTTATAATTGGATAGTGTACGGACACTGTGAGAATTTGAAGTCCAAAAGCGCGTGACCCCCAAAGACCCTCTACCGCGATGCGACAAAATGTGTGATGCTCTTCAGGCGCGCCGGACAGATCCGGGCGTTCCTTGGTATGTAGTATGTTAATACTCAGATGATTACAGTGCGAAGACTCCACACTCCGGTGTTTCTGTTAGTCCTCGGACCGATCTCTCGGATTGAGGTTCCTTTGGCGCACTTTCCCAACCGGAAGGATTTTCGGATTGGACAAGGCTGCACCAGCTTCGATAAACTCTCCAAGAGGAGTAATTTGGCACAATCCGCTAGCGCAGCCCTTCTTGAGCTTCATAACCTCCAGTGCACGGAGGGTATTTCGGGTATTCTTAGAAGGGCGTTTACCGCCGTTGGGGCGGACGAGGGGACGATCTGGCTTCTGGATGAAAAGCAGGAAGCTCTTGTACCGGTCTGGAGTTCCGGACCCTACGGCGAGCGGTTCGTAGGTATCCATCGACAACCGCTGACAGCCGGCCTTATGAGCCTGATTTGTGTAACCGAGCAGGCGATCTGTGAGAACGCGGTCTATCAGAATGCCCAGCAGGACCCGACCTTGGATCGGCGCCTTGGAGTGTTGACATGCGCTATGATCGCCGTGCCGCTTCGGTTTCGCGACGCGATTCACGGCGGCATTTCCTGTGTGCGGCTCAAGCCAGCGAATGCCTCAGCTCCGGAACCGCCGCCGTTTTCGACGGCGGATTTCGCGTTGGTGACCGACGCCGTTCGCGAAGTGGAACGATTGATCCAGGAGGCATGAGCGTGTGGATCGGCCCGGCGCAGGCAGCGGAGGCGATGAAGCGTGGAGATGGCCGTGGAGTGCGCATTGCTGTTCTCGACTCTGGGGTTGAAGTTGCGCACCCTGACTTCTCTGGACAGCGTCTCCACGACGACCTGGTGCCGGATGCGAACGGCGGTATGCAAAAGGGACATGGTGAGGACATGTATGGCCACGGAACCGCGGTTTCAGGCATTATCTGGCGGCTTGCGCCAAAGGCGGAGATCGGAAGTTTTCGGGTGCTCGGATCAAGTCTGAGCGCCCGGACTGCCCAGGTGTCCATTGCGGCGCGCAAATCCATCGCGCTCGGTTACAACATCCTGAATTGCAGCTTCGGGTGTGGAATTTCCGGGCATCTGCCAATCTACAAGGAATGGGTGGACGGCGCACTGTTGTCGGGGATTCACGTTGTCGCCGCCTCCGGAAGCCCTGAGACCTCGGAATGGCCGGCCTACCTTACCAGTGTGCTCGGCGTCGATTGCGCCTTATCAAACGATGGAGGCCTTCGCTACTTGTCCGGGCGGATGGTGGAGTTTGCCGCACCTGCGGCTGAAGTGCGCGTCCCCTGGAAGAACGGCGGACATCGGGTGATGACCGGGAGCAGCTTTGCCGCCGCCTGGCTTTCAGGCATGCTCGCCAGGCTGCTTTCGGTGTATCCCGAAATCGACCCTTTCCTCGCTAAAACCTTGCTACGCAGGGTGGCGGGAGAGGGGATGGAAAGTTCGCCCGACCTTTCAAGAACCCGGAGTTGACTTGCGCCGTTTCTTGATTTGCTCGGCAAACCACGCCAGCCATCCGGGCTGGTTACGAAACTCTTCGCACAGCGCGATTCTTTTCTCTTCGTCCAATTGGCCCGAAAGGAGCGCCATGGCGAGCTTCTCAACGTCGCCAGGAGGCCGCGCCGATTGGCGGCCTTGCACCTCTCCTTCGACGAGCTGCATCAGGCGGAAGAGGACTTTAAATTCGGCAGGCATGTACTCATTACGCTTTGGCTGACGTGGTTTGTAAAGAAATTGTCATGGCTTTCTTCGCGTTTTTACCTTGTGTTTGTATCGATGCTTTCCCTTAGATGAATGAAATGAGTAGTGGGGACGAGGCACCGGCCTTGGCAGATGTCGATCTCGTGCAGCAATGCATCGAAGGAAGCGAAGAGGCCATTGGGCAGCTTAAGAAGAGCCTGACGCCCTTTTTGAGCAAGGTGCTGTCCTCCTATGGCGCGTCAAAAGACGAGATCGACGAGATCCTGGCACAGCTTTGGGGGGACTGCCTGGTGGGTCCGCGCCCGCTCTTCCACGTCTTCAATGGTCGCTCCGCGCTGAAATCGTGGCTGACGGCCATTTGCGTGAACCGCTGGATATCCCTGAAGCGGCGCGAGGCGCAGCATACTCGGGCGGTCTATTCGTTGACCATTGAGGC
>DATDAL010000063.1:0-7140 GCA_036525415.1 Terrimicrobiaceae bacterium
GGAGCAGGGCATTGGTGACGCCCTTGTATTTTTTGCCGGTTTTCTTGACCTGGCCCTGTCGCACGAGGTTCTGGAGTTTATCGTAAGCGCGCAGCCGCAACATTTCCTCGCCGCCGCTGGCGGCATTCCGAGCCCGAAGAGCCGCATGAATGACGGTGAAAAGGGCTTTGAACTCATAGGATTTCGAGCCCGAAAGGGCCGCCACCAGCTCCTCAGTGATATTGTCGGGTCCGCGACGGGAGAAGGAGCTGAAATGTGAATACATTTAATACATATACCACAGATTTTGAAAGTCTTGTGTAGAATCGGACAGAGTTGTGCGCTACCTGCTCATCTAGAGGACGTTCTGTTAGAAGCGCTTGAGACTGACCGAGCTTCGATTTGTATGCCATGATTGACGAAAAACGAGGGCCCAAATTCGCCTTTAGCACCATCCTGCTTACAATAATACGCTATTATTCGTAATCCAAGCGTACTTCTTTAGACCCCTCCGGTAATGGGCAGAAACTCCCGATGTTCTGCCATAGGAGTGATCGCTTCAAGAGGGGTGATTCCCCCCTTCTTCATCACGAAAATGCAGCAGCAACGCTTCAAGCTCATTAAGTGCCTCTTGCTCATCGGGTCCGACTACCTCGAGGACGACACTGTCGCCGCAATTCAGATTGGCGGTAAGTACTTCCAGTATGCTGGCGGCCGAGAAATTCTCCTCGCCTTTGCAAATCGTGATTGTGCTCTTGAATTTGACCACGCACCGGACAAACTCTGCCGCCGGGCGCGCGTGCAAGCCCAGCTTGTTGACGATTATGAATTCCTTACGCATGGAGTTCAATGTGGTGTTGGTGAGAGGCGCGGTGAAGGAAGATTGCACTTTTGGAGCGGGTCACTGCGGCCGCCGAAGAATGCCAGCTTTCGCAGAATACAGTTGAGATCCGCCAACTCGTCGAAAGCGGGTTGTAGTCCGATGTGCGCGCAGGAAAAGGCGGAACGAACGCTGGGACCAATATTTCAGCTTGTAGTACGCTCAACCCGCTTTGGCCAAATCCTGGCTGCTTCGGATGTCGCAGCATTCCACTGGCACCGACGCGAGGGTCAGCCAAGCTAGGGAAAAGGTCCATCAAGGCGTGTCGATAGCTCTGGAATGGTGGACGTTCGTCGGGAGTTTTCGGCGCTAGCTCCTCGGCAAACTGAGGTAATTGAGCGTGCCGGAGTCCTACATGCCGATGATGCATTCGCTCAGGGTGGCGCCTCGTCAGCGGGATCGAAAATGCCGCCGAAATGATCCTCAAGCCACATCATCGTTGCAGCGCCGCCGAGAAAAATGCCGCTGAAGAAGAGCAGAGTGACAACGAACACCAGCAGGCCAGCGATTACGAAATAGCCATCCTTTTCCAACATGCCTGCGGCGAGTAGCACGACGGTAAGTGCCGGCAGCAGATTACTGAACGGCACTGGGAGCGGCAGAAGCAGAAGGATGCCACAGACCAGGATGATTGCACCGTAGAGATGATGCAGCAGGCCGAGATCAAGCAGCAGGCTCCATCGCGGACGCAGGAAATATTCGAGGCGACGGATTAGCTTCCGCGAGCCAGTTAGAACGGGCAAGAGAACGTCCGCACGGATTTCATAATCGAGGGCCCGCCGCGGCAACCACGGATCTAGACGCAGCGAAAGTCGCGCTCCAATCAGCACGATGACGACGCCGAATGGCGTCGAGAAGCCGGGCAAGGGGATGGGTTGACAGAATGGCAACGAAAGCAGAATCAGCAGCAACGTGTAGGCACGCCCATGCATCACGGCGAGGATATCGCGCAGTTGCACGGGATGCGCGCTGAGCATTTCGATCAAATGTGTGAACTGCTCCGAGAGCCGGGGCGTTTCGGACGCGATGACCGCTTTGACCAGCGAGTTGCGCGGCTTCGAGGGTTCGACTGGTTTGGGCGGAATCATTGCTGCACAGAGATTCAGTCCAACGCCACTTGCTGGCCGACGCGGATGGATTCGATGACTTCCTCGGGCGTGCCTGCCTGGTGCAGGCGCTCAGTGACGTATTCACTCTCGATCAAGCCGACGATGTCGGCGAGCAAGCGCGGCTGGATGCGCGACATACGGCTTGGCGTGAGCAGGAGAAAGATCAGCTCAGCTCGTTCGTTGGTGAAATCGAGCGCAATGCCTTCATCGGAACGGGCAAAGACGAGGAGCGGACGCTCGAGATTGTCGAGGCGGCCATGCGGGACGGCGAGACCGTTTCCCAGGTAGGTGCTCATGGTGGCTTCGCGCTCTTGCACGGCGTTAACGATGATCTGAGGATCGGCCGGGAGTTCTCCACGGGGAATGCGGGCGACGATTTGTTGGATAGCTTCCGGCATGGAGGTGGCTTGGAGATCAAAGATCACGCGGGAGGGAGCGAGTGCATCGGCGAGCGAGATAGATGGCTCCGCGCGCTCCGCGTCGAATTCATCACCGATCTTGCCGACGAGCTCCTCGAGCACATCCTCGATCGTGATAATGCCCGTCCATTCGCCGTTGCCGTCTACCACGATCGCTATTTGCTCCGAGCGGCGCTGAAAGCGCGCAAGCGCGTCTTCAAGCGGAAAATCCTCGCGCATTTCGAGGCACGCGCGCGCGAGCTTCTTGAGCCGCTCGCTGGTCATCTGCTCAGGGGGTTCGGCGAAGGGTATGTTCTTTATGTGAATCACTCCGATCGGCTTTGCGACCTCACCCTCGACGAGCGGGTATCGCGAGTAATGCGTCGCGCTAATCAGACGCAGATTCTCCTTCCAGGCAGGTCGAGCCGGAGCACGCGCACACCACTGCGTCTGCGCATCGCATCGCGCACGGTCAGATCGCCGAGATCGATGACGTTTTCGATCAGCAGCAGTCGGCGAAATGGGATCAGCCCGAGCCGCTCGGTGCGCTCAAACATCAGCTTCAAATCCGCTCGGCGCGGGCGCAGCAGCGAAACAATCACGCACACCAGCAGGATGAAAATAATAAGCACCAGGGATACCGCGATTGGTACTTCGAAAACCTCGCTGAGCAGCATTTTCAGGCCAAGGATCGTGATAATCGCGGCGAATCCGTAGTGCAGCAAATGAAACATCTGCAGAAATCTCGAGACCGCGAAATAAAGTGATCGCAGGCCGAGCATCGCGAAGATGTTCGAGGTGTAGACGATGAACGGATCCGATGTGATGGCAAAGATCGCGGGGATGGAATCGACGGCAAAAACGATGTCCGAACTTTCTATTGCGATAAGCACGAGAAAGAGCGGTGTGGCCCAAAGTCTACCCTCCTTAGGCGTAAAAAACCTATTCCCCTCGTAGCGATCTGTGATGCGGCCGAAGCGCCGAAAAGTTCGGATCGCCCAGTTTCTCTCCGGGTCAAATTTCTCGTTTTTCTTGCGCATCATCACAAGGCCCGTGAGCAGCAGGAAGCTACCGAAGACGTAGATGGTCCAATGAAAGCGCTCCATGAGCGCGAGACCGCCCACGATGAACATCATGCGAAGGACGATCGCGCCCATAATGCCCCAGAAAAGGACCTTGTGCTGATAGGCAGGGGGGACGTGAAAGTAATTAAAGATCAGTACGAAGACAAAAATGTTGTCAATGGAGAGCGATTTCTCGACGAGGAAGCCCGTGAAAAACTCAAGCCCCGCCTCGCCGCCACGTCCGTAGAACAAGATGACGCCAATATTGAATATCAATGCCAGAGCGATCCAGACGCCGAACCAAGCCATCGCTTCCTTCATCCCGATCACATGTGGCTTGCGCTGAAACAGGCCAAGGTCCAGCGCCAGCATCGCGAGGATGAAAAGCGTGAAACCTCCCCATAGGGCGAATTGTTGGTTCATGGTGGATCTCTCTTAGGAGTGGCCATGGTGTTCGGACCAGAGTATGGCGCTTTCCATGCGCACGTTAATCTTTCCTACCGAGCTGGACACTTCACCTGCATCAAGCAGGGCGAGGAAGCGGCGGACTGTACATCGGCGGAGATTTCTTTGAGCGCCGCAAGCTTTTCCTCGGTGAAGTTGATATCCATGTGAAGGACATGATCGATCCTATGCAGCTTAACGCTTTCCATCCTTTCGCATTTGGGAAGTCCAATCTGCCGGAGACAAGCGTGTTCCGAACCGGGAGCGGACTGTGAGCAAGCCACTTGGAGTCGGCATCATCGGAGCGGGTCCCGTCACCCAAGCCATTCATCTTCCCACCGTGGCAACCCTTGGCGACCGGTTGCAGGTCGTCCATATTATGGATGTCAATGCCGAAGTGGGCGCCTTGGTGGCCAGCCGGACCGGCGCGCGGTCGACCACCAGCGTACAGACCCTGCTCGAGGATCCTGAGGTCGATGTTGTGGCCATCTGCAGCCCGGGCCAGTTCCACGCTGCGCAGGTCGAGGTGGCGACCGCGGCGGGCAAGCTCGCCATTCTCTGCGAGAAGCCCCTGGCAACGACTGTCGAAGAGGCTCAGTTGATCGCAGACGTTTCCGCGAGGACCGGAGTGCCCGTGGTCGTGGGTGCTATGCACGTCTACGATCCCGCTTTCGCCGCGGCCCAAAAATCGTGGGGCGACCTGCCGGACACTGCCACCCTCGTGCGTGTCGCGGTGTATCTGCCGCACAACGACGATTTGGTGAATCTGGCGACCGAACTCGCCGCGCCTGCGCCCGCGCCGGGATCACAACCCGACCTTGCCTCGCCGAAGGTGCGTGCCGCAATGGTGCGCGGCGGAGTGCTGGGTCTGGCAACCCATAATCTTCCGATAGTTCGACGCTTCCTGCCCACGGTGCAGGAGGTGCTGGCCGCTGAGTTCCTCGCGCCTTTCGGATATCAATTGACTTTCCGCAGCGGGGATCGGCTCGCGCAGCTTCTTGCGCTGATGCCCGGCCAATGGCGGCCGGACTGGAGCCTGCGGGTGTGGGGGCCGAAGGCGGAATTGCGGATCCAATTCCCGCCATCCTATGTGCTCGCAGGATCCGCGACTGTTGAGTTGATCAATGCGAGTTTCCGCTCGTCCTGGCGTTATGCGCATAACGGCTACCAGGCCGAGTGGTTGCATTTAGCCGATGTCGCCGAAGGGCGGGTCGAACTGACCATCGGGGTTGAGACGGTGGTGGACGATCTTCTCTACGCACTCGCGCTCGCCGAAGGCGCCGACGCCCTAATCCTCGGATAACCATGAAAACTCCTATACAACTAACCGTCGCTCTGGACACCACTGACTCGGCTGCCGCGGCTTTGCATCGGGCTGTATTGGCCAGCCTGCCGCAGCGATTCCTAGTCACCGGAAAACGGGCCGGTGAATGCACCGATATCGTCGTGGTATCCGGTCAGGAACCGTCCTGGATGGACCGCGTTGGCCTCGCGGTCGACGCAGGAGCAAAGGGAATTCTGTTGGCAACCCCAACCGCGGTTGACCCCGCCCAGGTGCGCACTCTTGCCATCGGAGACCTCGTTGTCGCCGTGGACATACGGTTCGCCCCCGATCCGAGTTGGGCAGCCGCCGTATCGGACATCGCCGTCGACGCCCGGAGCGCCTCGCTTGTCGATAGCGTAGTGACGGTCGATGCCACCGAAAGCTCGCTTTTTGCCGGTCTTGTCGAGCAGATGGCCCTCGTTCGGTCGCTGCTTGGATCCTTTGATCATTTAGGGTGCATTCACCGAACAGCTCGTCAGCATGCGCTGGTGGGTCACTCAGGCCGAGCGGCGGTGAGTCTCACTGCGATAGCGTCACAGACGCCGGGCTCAACATTGCGCATGGACGTCGTGAGTGCGGCTCGCCGCTGGCAGGCACATTTCGACGACACTGCGCTCGCCCGACCCACGGAGATAACCGTCTACGACGGCAACGGCTCTCTCTCTCGCCCCCTCCTTTATGCCAGCGGGCGCCGTTCAACATGGATGCGGTTGCATGCCGCTATAACCGAACAAGCGAGCATCCCTTACTCGCTCGAAGACCTGGCAACCGACCTTGAAATTGCTAAAAGAGCGCTCAACGAGCCCGCTCAGGCCTCCCCAGCCGCCCGTTGAATGAAAGGCTCATCTATACGAGCACAAACCAAAAGAAATTGCCCTTATGAATATTCTCAACTGGGCGCCAGCTCTCCGCGGTGCGAGACTACCTTCTCAACGCATCCGCCTTTGCGGACACGATCAAGCGTTTAAGTGCCATCGGATATCCGGCCGTCAGTGGGGCTGATGGGAGTGGCCGGCGCGGCGCTGAGGGGCGCTGGGCGCATCGTCGCCGCGCGCCGCAACGAGGGTCGCCAACGCGAGCTCCTTCATTGTCACGTCCCAGGAGCTTGGCGCCTCAGTGAGCTGTAAAGCCGCCGTCAACCGGCAGCGCCACGCCGAGCACGAAGCTGGCGCCAGGACTGCAGAGCCAGAGAACCGACGCGGCGATCTCGTCGGGACGGCCCAGCGCGATCGGCTGATCGCGCATGATCTCCTTGATGGCGTCAGGCCCATTCCCCCTCCCATGGGTGTATCGATCACGCCAGGGCACACGGCATTGATGCGAATGCCACGCGGCGCATAGTCCATGGCGGCGCTCTTTGTCAGCCCGATAACGCCATGCTTGGTCGCGTGATAGGCAGCGCGGCCCGCCTGGCCGACGACGCCGCCCAGCGAGGAACAGTTGACGATGGCGCCGCTGCCCTGGGTACGCATCTGGGAGCAGCTCGTGTTTCATGCAAGCCCACACACCGCGCAGATTGACGGCGGTCACGTCGTCGAAGGCCTCCGAGGTTTCATCGGTCAGATCGCCCACCGGACCCAGGATACCGGCACTGTTGAACGCCATGTCCAACTTACCGAAGGTCGCGACCGTGCGCTTGACCATGGCCGCGAACTGCGCCTCGTCCGCCACGTTGCAGGTGACGCGGATCGCCCGGTGACCGGCCGAGGTCAGCTCCCCGGTCGCGGCGCGAGTCCGATGCCGGAGCTGGCGCCGGTGACAAGGGCGACCTGGCCCTTAAAATCATAAACAGGATTCATGCTCGCGTTTCTTCTTTCCTGTATGCTGGGTTGGATTCAGGAGACGCCGTGGGCGACCCGCACAGCGCCTCATTGTTCCGCCTTCAGGCGCTTCTCAGGTTAGATATTAAACTGTTTGGTCAACGATCTGCATCTGCATTTCA
>DATDAL010000064.1:0-49581 GCA_036525415.1 Terrimicrobiaceae bacterium
CATGATTGACTTTGCCGTGCGGAAGCTGTCTTCAACCATCCAGAGCATCTTGTAAGCGCGGGCGATAGTTTCCGCGTCGTGATCGGTGTCGGTGCGCAGCACGAAGAGGCCGTCATAGCGTTCTTCACGGGCGACTTGCTTCTCATCGATAATAAAGTGGCCGCCTCCTTCGATCTTAAGGAACCTGCGATAGCCTTTATTGCCGATGAGACTCTTGTCCCCGCGACGCAGTTGCTCGCGCAGGGCCTCGAGGATAGAGGCGCGATCGTGCGCATCCTTTCGCTGCTCTTCTTCATTGAGACAGACGATGTAACGGCGGCCCTCGACTTTGACCTCCTTGACCTTCAGCGGAGCAGGATCTTTGGTGCGCTGGCGCTCGGGGGTGACTTCCTGCCAGCGAGCGCGACTCTTGAGCACGATTTCGCTGATCTCCCTGGTGCGGCGCATGCGCACTCCCACGATGTAATGGACCGGAGGTTCCATCCGCCCGAGAGCTTCAAGGGTCGCCTCGCTGACCATCCCGCGGTCGGCCACCACGCACATCTCGCGCACACGGAACTTTGCTCTCATGCGCTCGACGACGGGAAGCAATCCCAACTGGGCGAGAACTATGGATGGCGTCTACGCGAAGGCACCATTCCGACAGGGGAGGCGTCGGCGGTCCCCTGCCGTCCGGCAGCGTCGAGCCAATTCTTGACTGCGGTCGCAACGTGGGCACGACGATCATCGGCGGGTTCGTTTATCGCGGGAGTCGTGCTCCCGATCTCGAAGGAAAATACATCTTCGGCGATTTTGGCGCTGGGAAGATTTTCATGGCCACTTCCGATCGCATCGGATTTTAAGACGCGACGGCACTGTTTGATCCGACAGGCGCGTTTAGGATCGCTAATCTGTCCTCCTTCGGTGAAGATGCGGCGTGAGTTGTACATTGTCGACTATTCGCGAGTCGCGGTGTTCTGGATCGTCCCTGAACCCGGAATAGATAGCTTACTGGGTTTTGCGTCGTTTGCGTGAATGGTTGGACCGGCGAGATATAGCGCGCGACACCGTCGGGGCCAGATCACGCAAAACGTCGCGGCTCCGCCTGATGCACCGAGCATGGTGACCAAAGCCGCATCCGTACATTCGA
Source organism: Terrimicrobiaceae bacterium (assembly GCA_036525415.1). GTDB lineage: Bacteria > Verrucomicrobiota > Verrucomicrobiia > Chthoniobacterales > Terrimicrobiaceae > DASTFP01. The sequence continues at coordinate 1,130 of DATDAL010000064.1, forward strand.
CGAATACAACCTGGTAGACCAACTTCGGTTTGACTCATTCTCTGCAGTGACCGCCGCCGAGGGAGCGCTCCGTTTGCAATGATCGCGCACGAATCGCCCCGAACCGTCCGACTGCCCAACCGGAGCGGCGGTTCGCTAAAACGCTCTAATTAGACCGCGTCATTTGAACGCAATCTGCCCTGCTTCGGCCGCAAAAATAGTTCCAGGACAGTCTGCGTGGTCGTGGCCTGGAATCTGCGGTGCAAGCTTGACCCAAGCGAGTGGCATGGGCGTGCCGTTCATCATCTCAACAAACAGACGGCTGAAAAACGCGGGAAACACAGCGCCCCTGCGCTCAAGTGTCAGGACGAGATTGGCGTGTCCATAGCCGGTCTTCTTGCCTGATGCAATCAAACACTCGCTCGGATTCTCTGACGCTACAACTGCCACACGAGCGCCAGAATCCCGAATGAGGTCGCGCACTCCAGCAGTAGTGCCTGAAATCCGCCCGTCCCGTTCGATGTCGCAATAGATAAAGAGCACGTCGCATGGCGGTGGCTGGGTGGCACTCTCCAGTGTGGTGTTGAACATCGAAGCGAAGGCGCTCCTGTCCTCGGCAAGAGTCTGCTCACCTGCTGCACCCTTGAGATTGAGAAAGCCCAGTCTCGGAGACTGAATCTTCGCTCTGCCCATACCGCGACGAGCGAAGAACACGAACACGAGCACGATGAGTGGGCCAACTGCAATTGCAAAATACTCGGGATGCATATGGTGTGTGCTAGCAGCAACCGTGTGAAAATCTACTCTAAAGCCGCCCCTAAACGGTCCTCTTGGAGTCATTCTTTGCCCGAAAACTGCCAAAAAGGGACATTTCAAGCTCGGTTGTTGTGTGAATAGTACAGATTGTACGCGGGTTTCCGCCGTGACCCGCCTGCATTTCAGGCAATAATCAAGGGTATAACGTCGGTTCAAGGACTCTAGTTAAAGCACACCGCTGTTCATGACATCCTGGAATATCGAATTCGTTGCAGCGGATTGGAACTCTCCTCAGCGGGTTGCCATGTGCTGCGTCATTCTTTCGCGGTTCATTTGTTGCGGCGGGAAGTGTCTATGCACGCCATCGGCGGCACTCTCGGACATCGCGCTCCAGAGAGCACAGCAGTTTATCTTCGCCTCGCAATAGAAGACTTACGTGCCGTCGGCTTGCCCGTACTGGTGGGCGGAAGACCCACCGCCTTGGTGGAAGACTGGGAAGCAAAGTTGCCTCGGGCGCGAACGCAACCCCGGCAGCGTTTGTCTCCTGGCGATTTTCGTAGCCGCCTGGCAGCACCACTGTGCGCCTACTTGAAACATCGGCGGGCTTTGGGTCGGCTCTACAGCGTAGAAGAGGGCATTCTTCGTCGCTGGGATGATTTTCTTCATCGTCATTATCCAACACACCGCGAGGTCCAAGCTCAGCTGTTCCAGCGCTGGGCATCGAGCATGCCCGGCCTTTGTCCGATGGTCCTCCGCAATCACTTGCGCATTGTACGGAACTTCCTGCTCTTCCACGCGCGTCACCATCCCAAGACATATATTCCCGGCCCGGAGACCTTTCCCAGGACGAGCGCTGCGTTTTTCTGGAAGAATCGGGGACTTTTCCGGAGCCTGCCGCGACGATCCGGCATTTCGCCGTGATGAGGCTCGCGGAATCCGGAAAACGATCATGGTGCCTGCAGCGGTGAGCCAGGAGCCCGGCCATCGGCGCGGCGCTGCTCGCTGCGGCGCCAGGCGGTAACGACATGGTGCGCCCTGCTTGCATCGGGCTTTAGAAATTGATCACGATTTTTCCGAAGTGTGCGCCAGTGGAGAGGTATTCGAGCGCCTCGCGGGCTTTCTCGAATGGGAATGTCTTGTCGATGACCGGAAGCAGGCCGTTTGCCGCGATCGCGCGGTTCATTTCTTCGAACATTTCGCGGGAGCCAACAAAAATGCCGTGCACGTGAAGCCCCTTCATGAGCACCTTGATCGGGTCGAGCCCTTCGCCCCGGGTCAGGACGCCGATGACCGCCACCGACCCCTCGATGCGCGCGGCGTTCACCGATTTTGGCAAGGTGCCTGCGCCGCCGACTTCGACCACGTGGTCCACGCCGACGCCTCGGGTGAGCCGCCGCACTTCGGCGTCCCAATCGGGCGCCGTTTTGTAATTGATCGTCTCACACGCGCCGAGCTCGCGAATGCGGGCGAGCTTGGTGTCGCTGCTCGAGGTGGCGATGACCCGCCCGCCGTGCATCCGAGCGAATTGCAGCGCAAAGAGAGAAACGCCGCCGGTGCCGAGCGTGAGGACGGTGTCGCCGGCCTTCATTTTGCCGACGCGGACGAGGGCGTTCCAGGCGGTGACCGCGGCGCAGGGGAGGGTGGCGGCCTGCTCGAATGAAAGTTCGTCCGGGATGCGCACCAATCCCTCTTCGTGAAACGCGCCGACTTCCCGCAATACTCCGGCATGCTTGCCCCCGCCGCCTAGGGACGTCGCGGCTTTTGCGGCGTCGCACGGGCCGTTGATCCACCCCTGCATGAAGATCGGGCAGACGCGATCGCCGATTTTCCAACGACTGACCTCCTTGCCAGTCGCTACCACTTCTCCGGCACCATCCGAGAACGGAACGGCCGGCAACTTCGGGTTTGGATTGTACGAGCCCCAAGCGAAGAGGAGATCGCGGTAGTTCAGAGAGGCGGCGTGGAATTTCACGACGACTTCGTGAGGTCCAGGCTCTGGCTCAGGAGAGTCTGTGAGGATGAGATTTTCGAGCCCGAGTCGTTGGTATTGATAGGTTTTCATCTTGTTGACGAATGGGTCTCACTCAGAGCTTCAATTTTGACTGGGCGAGCCATTCAGACTGTGCACCTGCTGATGCCAGTAGGGGTATGGCGGGGTGACAGCGCTGGCGGCATCGAGCCGGGCGATTTGCTCGGCCGTGAGATTCCAGCCCACCGCGCCGAGGTTTGCTCTGAGTTGCTCCTCATTGCGCGCGCCGATGACAAGCGTGGCAACGGTAGGTCGCTGGAGCAGCCAGTTCAGGGCGATCTGCGGAACGGTTTTGCCTGTGTCCTTCGCGACTTCATCGATCGCCTCCACCACCCGGTAGAGATACTCGTCGGCAATCTGTGGGCCGGCCTCGTTGTTCGCCTTGCTTTGCCCGCGGGTGCCTTCAGGGATCGGTTGACCGCGGCGAATCTTGCCAGTCAGCCTCGCCCAGCCTAGCGGACTCCAGACAACCGCGCCGACTTTTTGATTTAGGCCCAGCGGCATCAACTCCCATTCGTAGTCGCGGCCCACAAGGGAATAGTAGGCCTGGTGCGCGACGTAACGCGTCCAACCGTATTTCTCGGAAATGGAGAGCGATTGCTGAAGCTGCCAGCCGGAGAAATTCGAGCATCCGATGTAGCGGATTTTTCCAGCACGCACGAGGTCGTCGAGCGTTGCGAGGGTTTCCTCCACGGGTGTCTGGGCGTCGAAGGTGTGGAGCTGATAGAGATCAATGTAGTCGGTGCCGAGCCGGCGCAGGCTGCCCTCGACGGCGCGAATGAGATGGTGCCGCGAGGAGCCCCGCGTCGTTTGGCCCGTCGCCGAGCCGAAAGCTGCCCTTCGTAGAGATGAGCACTTGGTCACGCCGACCGGCGATGGCCTTGCCGAGGATTTCCTCCGCCAGCCCGGCTGAGTAGACATCCGCGCTGTCGAACATGGTCAGCCCTGCTTCGAGGCTGAGGTCCACGAGTCGCGTCGCCTCTGCAACGCCGGCGGCGCCCCAGGCTTTAAAGAATTCGTTGCTGCCGCCAAAGGTGCCAGTGCCGAGAGTGAGCACAGGGACCTTGAGGCCCGATCCGCCGAGTTGTCTGTATTCCACTGTTGTCTAGTTTTGTTTTCCTTGTGCCAGGGCTTGGATGACAAGATCGGCGACTGCCTCGCTGGACATTGGGTTCTGGCCCGTGATCAAATTGCGATCTTGCACGGCCTGTGGGGTAAACTTGGGCTTCGTCTCTAGCGTCGCTCCCAGTTCCCGCAGACGGCTTTCGAGCAGAAAGGGCATTTCGCGGTCGAGCTCGACAGTGCGCTCCTCCTCATCGGTAAACGCAGAGACGGTTCGCCCGGCCACCAAAGGCCGTCCGTCGGCCCGCTTGACGTTGACCAGGGCCGCCGGGCCGTGACAGACCGCGGCAATCACTTTGCCTTGGGCATCGAGCTTAGCGATGAGTTTCGCGGTCAGGAGATCGCCGGCGAGATCGAACATCGCGCCATGTCCACCAGGAATAAAAATCGCATCCAGCTCCGCTGCATCCACCTCGGCCAGCGGCAGGGTGCGACGCAAGCGTTCCGTCGCCTCGCTCCACGTCGCCGCCTGTTCGGGCGTGGGATTGCTACGGGGATCGACTGGAGCAGCTCCGCCCTGCGGTGTCGCCACCAAGACTTGAAATCCCGCTCGCTCAAAAGCGTTGTAGGGAACAGCGAACTCCTCCAGCCAGAGGCCGGTCGGTTTGCCGTTTGTCATCCGGTCCGCGCCTGTGGCAAGAATCAGGACGGTCGGCGTGTTGGCAGGTGCCCCAATGCCAACTGAAATTGCTCCAAAAACCAGGGCGCAAAGGCCCGCTACGATTCGCCGATTCGTTGTCATACCTTTAAATGTTCGTATTTCGTCGAACGATAGAACGCCTTCACGCCATGTCAACAAATAGTTTGATTTTTATCGAACTTAATGGATAAGCTAAGGTGTCCAATGAAATCTTACAGCCATCCGGCTTCCCTGGAAGACATTCCGCTGGTCGCCGTGATGCAGGCGCTCTCCGATCCGTGCCGCGTGGCGATCGTTCGAGCGCTGCTTGCGACCGAGGGACGGGAGTTGGCGTGTAACGAGATTCCGCTGCATATTTCAAAGGCGACGCGCTCGCATCATTTTGATGTCCTTCGGGACGTCGGGATTATCTTCACCCGCTGCGAGGGCACCAAATGCCTGAGCTCCGTGCGTGTTAAAGAGCTGAACAAGCGCTTTCCCGGCCTTTTAAAACTTGTCGCGGCGGACTCGTGAGCAAGGCTCACGCTGGCGCGAAGGTTGGTGTTGAGGAAGATGACCTGCGATGAAACAGATGCCGCTGCTTTCACAGAAGCGCCCCTGCCAGGCTGGCGCCGGCATTTGGGGCGGCGACTCCGGTGTTTTTACCGCCAGTGCAGAAAAACCAGCACGCCAATCACGTTAAGTAGCCCGGCGAAGATCATGATCAGCGCTGCGACAGTGCCTTCCTCCTCGCCAAGTTCACGCGCTTTTGCCACGCCCGCGCCATGAGCTCCCATTCCAAGAAACGCACCGCGCGCGAATGACGAACGAAGCGGAAGCCACACCAGCAGGCCTTCGCCGATCGCGGCTCCGAAGATTGCAGTAGCCGCAGTGAACGCGGCCGTCAGTTCGGGGAAGCCCCCCAAATCCTTCGAAACAATCATCGCAAAGGGCGTTGTAATCGATCGAGGCAGAAGACTCGCTTGCAGTTCGGGCGAGAGTCGAAATAGCCGCGCGAGCACCCAGGCGCTTCCCATCGCTATCGCGCTGCCCACGAATGTCCCGATCAGCAGCAGAAGCCAGTTGCGTCGAATGAGGCGCCGATTCTTGTGGATGGGAATTGCGAAAGCCACCGTGGCCGGCCCCAGCAAGACGACGAGCCACGACGTTGCGCCCAGATACTCCTGGTAGGTCGTGTGCAGGCTTGCGAGCAACAGAGCGCAGACCAGCCAGGTGACGAGCAGAGGCGAACTCCACCACGCCGGGAACCGCCGGTAGAGACGCACTGACGCGGCGTAGATCCCAACTGTAACCAATGTCCAGAAAACCGCCTTCATCTCAACGTCCGCAACGGGATTGGAGGCGGAAACCCACTTCAACCACTGCAGCGGTGCTGATCATGACGAGTAGTGTTCCTATCATCACGACGACAAGGAGCTTGAGACCCGCCAAGCTCACCAGTTCTCGGTGGTTCACGACCGCCAGCATGGTCGGAATCAGAAACAATATGAAATTGCCGAGCAAACCAGAGGCTCCCCGCTGGAACCAATCAGCGGAGATCCAACGCAATTCCAGCGTCAGTAGCAGAACACCCAAGCCCACGATGCTTCCCGGAACGGGCACATGCAGTGTGCCCACGAATGCCTCACAAAGAGCCCAAAGCGCGAAAAGCGCCAACGCCTGAATCCACCACCGGCGGCGAAAGTGAAAGCGAGCGTGCCGGACACTTCTCGAAAAGAATCGTTTCATTCGGCCGCAGCCTGCACCGGGGCAGAGCATTCTTAAAATGAATTGATTGAATAGGAGCTATTCCGAATTAGAATGCAGAAATGGAACTGCGCGAGTTGCGATTTTTTGTCGAGGTTGTGCGCAAGGGCGGATTTTCCGCCGCGGCGAGGGCGCTCGGAAGCACGCAATCCACGATAAGCAAGGCGATCCGGCAACTGGAGCACGATTGCGGCGGACCCCTCCTTGACCGGCTCCCGCAAGGCGTGAAGCCGACGAGCGCGGGCGAGGTGCTGCTGCAGCGCGCGAAGACGATGCTTTCCGAGCAAGAGCGTCTGGAGGCGGAACTGGACGCCCTGCGCGGGCTGGAAACCGGATGGCTGCGCCTCGGTGTGCCGCCAATCGGAAGCGGCATGCTCTTTGCGCCGTTGATCGCGAAGTTTCGCGAGCGGTATCCCGGCGTCCGTGTCGAATTGCGGGAGGAAGGGAGCCGCCGATTGGAGGCTGCGGTGCAGTCTGGCGAGATCGAGATTGGTGCTTCCCTGCTGCCGATCGCGGAGGCGTTCTCCTGGCAGGCCGTGTGCGATGAGCCGATGATGGCTGTTCTTCCCATCCGGCACGCCCTGGCGCGCCGTGAGCGCCTCAAACTCTCCGAGTTGGCTGGCAGCCCTTGCATTTTTTTTGAACACGGATTCGCGCTGAATTCCGTGATTGCAGCGGCATGCCGCCGGCGTGGCATCGAACTGGTAGAGACCGCGCGCAGCGGTCAGCCGGAATTCATTCTTGCCCTTGTGGCTGCTGGGCTCGGCACGGCCCTATTTCCCCGGCTGATGGTTACGTCGCGGTCGCTGCCTGGTGTGAAGCCGGTGTTGATTGAGGACAAGGATCTACGCTGGAACCTCGGGCTCATATGGCGCCGCGGTTCACCGCTCTCTCCGCCCGCGCAGCGCTGGCTGCAACTGGTCGGCGAAACCTTTCCTGCCCGTCTCCGATAGATTCCGTCGCGGAGAGCGCGAATTCCTCAGCGGGCATTGGCCTTTGATAAGCAGTTCTCAGCTCGCGAGTGTCCCTCCGCCATTCAGCGACTGGGTTTCTGAGAAAACCTCGCAGATCAGGAACGCATGGGGGGGCCGCAGCTTCGTCATAACCGTATTTTAGCAGGCGCAATCGGTTCAGGCAGAAGCGCGCGAACTCCGGGACGAAGAGATCGTATTTCGCATAGGTCTCGGCCAAGTCCGGAGATTCGTGCTGGTAATCGTGGATGATGTCTGCAACCTGGCTCCAGAAGGTTTGCTCCTCATAGCCGAGATATGTCACCAGGATGTCGGCCAAATAACGGAATACGCCATCGAAAATATCTGTAAAAACAAAGAGTGTGACCTCATTCTCGGGAATCTGCAGCAGGATCGGTCGAAACTCGTTGGGTACTGTGGCGTAACGCTGCGGGGCAAACTGCACTTCCTCGACGAAGTCCTTCATGATGACTCGCTGGGGGACGAAGTCCTTCATCACCAGGATCGTGTTTTCCCCATGCGGCACGAAGAACATGCCGTGGCGATAGAAGCAATGGAGGAGGGGACGCAGATAGGCTCGCAGATAAGCATCGATCCACTCTCGCACCGGCAATCGCGACCCGCCGATCAGTGCAGCCAGCAGGGGCTTGTCCTGATCGTCGATGTACAGGAGCGCTGCCATGGTCATGACCTTTTCGTCTGGCCGATAGTGCAGAGCCACGCTTTCCCTCCAGATAACGCCGAGCATTTCTTGATATTGGTAAGGTGCGTCCTCAATCGTACCGAAGTGAGGATGAGAGTAGGAGATGCTGGCCACCTCCCCGAGCAACGTGAACCCGCACCGTGCGAGGTAAGGATCTCCGGCGAGCAGACCTTTAATCCAATCAGTAATCAGCGGCGCGAGGCGGAGCTTCAGCGGTGAAAGACCGCGAATCAGCCCCGTGTTCAGGATCGATAGCGCGATTTTGACATAACACTTGCGCGGGTCGGAAACATTGAAAAAGGTCCGGATTGATTGTTGCGGTGAGTAAAGGTCGTCACCGTATCCGAGCGGAACAATTCGATCCTGTGCAATGTCAGCGGCACAGAGTTGGACAAGTTTGTGGCTCCACTGCCACTCGTGAACCGGCAAAAGGTAGTACTCCTCTGAACTGAGATTACGAGCGACGAGCAGCTGCTCGAATGTCTCCCGCTCGCCAGCGGATAACTCCCGTTCGATCTGTTCTCTATACGAGAGATTGTTGATTCCATGGAACGCTCCACGTTCGCAATGAACAGCGATCCAGAACAGCCGCATCGTTGGAGCGAGTTCAGGTGCATAGCGCTCGTACTCCGCTGCGGAGAAGCCGATTCGCCCCTTATTAATAATCAGCCACGGGTGTCCCTCCATGCTGTGCTCGATCTCCTGGTAGTCGGCGGCAGCAAGCGTACTCGCTGTGGGGCGCTTGCGGGCGAGGATGCGCGTATCGGCGAAGAGCGTATTGGAAGTTTCCTCGAGGAAATGCGCCAAGGTGAATGGGCTGATGCCGATGGTGTGTTGTAGATCTCCATAGAAGCGAAGCGCATCGATTTCTGTTTGCTGCCCATTCACCCATTTCTCCACCGTATCAGGGAAGACGTGCCAGTAATCGAGCATCCTCGGCGCCGCTTGAAAACGATAGCAGATCGCCTGATCATCTGTGTCCACCTCCAGGTGATGTAAGCCGTTCTCCTGCTTAAGCACTCGCGGCTGAATGAGCATCTCATGCATTAGCTCCGAGAGGGACTTGGAGACATAGCTTCGGTTGACGGTCCGCCAGATTTTCCGATTGAGGCTGGCGGTCATGCGGGACATTTCGGATTCCATGACTATGACGCAAGGTAAGGATCGATCACTCCGGATCTGCGTGCGAAAAACAGACAGACGATACCCACTGTGAGCATTGCGCCCAAGGTCGAAAGAACGAAGGGCCCATCCATGGAGAGTCCATAAATGGAATAGCTCGCTGCGAGCGGTGCGAGGATGATTGCAGCGTTCTGAGAAAGATTGATGTAGCTGTAGTTCGTGATCAGCTCTTTTTCCCGCGACCAGCGAAAGAGGAGGTAATCCAGCGCAATCTCGACGATGAATAGCGCTGCCCCGTAAACGACTCTCGACGCAACGAGAAAAAGCAGGCTCCCCGCGGCACTTTGCAAAATTGTGCAGAGCCCGACGAAGGAACAGGACCAGATCAATACATCGCGGATCTTTGCATTGGTGGTAATGCGCTGTCCCCAAGGTGCGAGCAAAACCGCCATCATGTTCGGGATAATGAAAATGATTCCCGCAGACGTCATGCTTACCGCCGGGTGCTGAGACTCGATGAAACTCGTATAGAAAGGCCTCAGAGACACGAGGGAGAAATAGAACATGAACATCATTGCGCAGAGACAGGCGAGCGTCGTCGCGGCGTTGCTGCGATTTCTTTCCCGAGAGGCGGCCACAGCCAAGGCGGAGTCGGATTCTCTTGAACGGATATGGAGACTGATCAACATCTGCACCCAGTCAAGTATCGCCACAGCTACGATCGCCATGCGGGCGTCAACGCGATCCAGCAATGTGCCGCCGATCAGCACAGATAGCACGATCCCGAGGTTAGCAATCAGCGCCATATACGAGATCACACTTCCCTCTCGATCGCGCCCGGCAGTGCGTATGATGTGCGGATAGAGGAGCAGGTAGCTGCTCTTGAAAATGTCCGCCAAGACCGAGAACGCCATGAACCAGCCGACAGTTGGCGCGACCGCGCAAAGCAAAGAGATGCCTCCGGCGATCCCTTGCGTGAGGCAAAGAATCCGCATGACGGAGAAGCGGTTTGTAAGCCTGGACCAGAACTGAAAAGAGATGAGCATGCCAATGCGGCACGCGGCGATGTACGCTCCCGAGATCAACGGCGAGTCCACGCCATAAACAGTCTTGAAGTACTGGGGATAGAATGGGACCAGCATCGAATCCGCGAGATAGGAGAGGATGGCGATGGTATAGAGCCATCTGCAGATATTGGCGCGCGGGCTATGTGCCATTTGCTATCTGCTACTTCGCGCTCTCAGTAATCAGTGGCTCCAGCTCCTGGGCAGAGGGCTCTCCCGGAGCACCGAAGGACTGGAACGCAATACGTTTGCTGATCGGATAGTATTCGAAGCCGAGGATTTCCTTTAGAATCCATGCATTGCGATAGGGCCCCATGCCAAGGTCGGGTGCTACGAAACCGTGTGTATGGAGCTCCGCGTTCTGCACGAAGATTTCCGTGCCGGCGTGGTCGATGGCATAATTGCGATGGACATCGAAGCGCTCGTGCTGATCCCAGCGGATACGTTCCCGGATTGGATCGAGGAAAGCGGGGACCTCGTACTTGTATCCGGTCGCCAGAATCACAATATCCGTGGCCTGCTCGAAGCTTCGTCCCTGGTGCACCTCTTGCAGCGAGAGGATGAAGCGGTCACCCTCGCGCCTGATATCGAGCACTTCGCAGGCGGGGCGGATCGTTACTGGAATACTCTCTCCGCCGATGGAGAGCGAATAGAGTTCATCGTAGATCGTGTTGATCAGGTCGAAGTTGATACCGCGGTAGAAGTTGCTCTGGCCTGCTAGCACCCGGCTTTTCCGCGCTGCGGTGAGACCATAGAAATAATCGACGTAGTCCGGTGAGGTCAGCTCGAGCGTAAGCTTCGAGTACTCCATCGGGTAAAACCGGTCCGAGCGACTGATCCAGTTCAACTGGAGGTCGTCTGTTTGGATGCGACCGAGGAGGTCGTGGAAAATTTCCGCAGCGCTCTGGCCTGAGCCTACAACCGTAACGGATGTTCCGGCGCGGATGGTTTCGCGCCGGATTGTATACTCGGCAGAATGGAATACCTTATCCGCAGGGAGTTCCGAGCAGAAGTACGGTAGATTAGGCGTGCTACCGATTCCGAGCACGATTTTCTTCGTTGTTACGGTGGTGGTCTTGCCGGTAGATTCCCTTAGATCGGCTTCGTAGATCTGGTCCGCCTTTCGGAACCGGATGCTTTGCAGCTGGTTTCCAAAACGGCAACTCGGAAGCTGAGTGGCAACCCAACGACAGTAGTCGTTGTATTCGCGGCGCGAGATGAAGATGTCTTCCTTGATGCAAAAGTGGAAGAGACGCTCCGTCTTATGCATGTAGTTGATAAAGGAGAAGGGACTGCAGGGATCGACAAGAGTCACGAGATCAGCGAGGTATGGCACCTGAAGCTTTGCACCGTAGAGCAGCATGCCGGCATGCCAGTTGAACTCGGGACGCTTGTCCACGAACAGCGCCTTCAGTGAAGTGATCGGCTGGCACAAGGCGGCGAGCCCTAAGTTGAAAGGGCCGATTCCGATACCGAGGATGTCACAGTGGGGTTCTTGAAATCTTTGCATAAGCGGGCAGGATTCAGGCAACTGTCGGAAGGGTGACAGCGGGTGCTTCGGCAGGCGTCGCAAGAAGAGTGGCTTCCTTTGCTCGAAAGCTTTCGCGTGTACAGGAGGTGAGGTGCGCCTGCTTTTTTGGAAGTCGGACGATTCCTTGCGAACGGAAGCCCGCGCGTTCTAGCAAGCGGTCCATGGCCGCGTTTCGCTGATCCGCTTCACAAACAGCCCGCGTCACCCGGGCATCGGAAAAAAGAAAATCGAGGCATAGAAAGAGAACGTGAAGAGAGAAATTCCGCTTTGGCATCTCTGAGGGAGCAATGAGCAGATGCAGGCCGTAGTCGCCCGGACGTACATTGTAATAGCGGCCGATTACATCACGCGCCGCCCAATAGAACTCGACTGCGAAGACCCCATCCCCGTCGATGAGGCCTGTGTATGCGCGCGAGTGTAGTGAGGATTGCTGCTCACGATAAGAGACCTCCAGCTTCTCCAGCGGATCCGCCATGTTCCAAAATGGCTTCGCGTAGTCCTGATGAAACCAGCTGTGGTAAAGGGGGAGATCACGTTCGTAGTCGAGTGCTCTTAAATAGAGTGTGGCGCCGTGTTCTGCGAGATAGCGCGTTCGCACGATGTGGGCGGGTCGAGGCGCAAGGATCCTCTGCGAATAGTGCTTCCGGAAAAGAAAAGGATTCGGATACGGAAGATATACTGCAGGTCGTTCAATCGGTTGGGTCGCCTCGTTCATATCGAGGACGCTCATCGAGAGATTGCCCTTAAGCGTCAAAAACGCAGAGTCTAAAATGTAAGAGACCAGGCCCGACTGGTCTTCCGGGCGCAGTGTCTCAAGACAATCCTGCGCCGCGGAGATCAGATCTGTTTCCTTCGCTACACCCGCGCGTCCTTTCGCGGCGATGACTCCGAGGAGGTTATTAATGATGAGGTAATAGGTGAACTTTGGATTGATGTGATCCTCACTGTGGACGATGAAACACCCCTCGCCGAAATCTGGAACGAATCTTTGCACTTCCGCCCGCTTTCCTTCGCGGATGAAGTAACCCTGGTTGTCCCGGAAGTAGGTCTTGCAGGGAAATCCGTTCTCATCCAAGCCAAGCAGGATGTTTTGCTGATGCGCTTCCAGCGCGAGGCCGTATCGCGAATAGATTTGAATTAGCGGACGAAGAAACACCGCGAGATACTGCTTAAACCAAAGCATTGCAGCAGTCGCGACGCTCGTCCGATGCGTTTTCGCATATTCGTTAGTGATGTTGGCGAGGCGGGACGCCCCGCCAAATAACCCGTCCTGACACAGAGATGCGAGCAACGCAATATTGCGAGTCGCTGTGCCATTCCCGAAAGGGTTATGGCGCACGATTGTGCTGAAGCCTTCGAGGAGTTCTCCGCCCTCGCCTGCGCACAAGGAGTAGTAGGAGGGATCGGGAATTAGCTCCACCTCAGGGAACTCGCGGGCGATTGTCCTTCCCCAATTCGTATCCAGCAGGCGGGCAATGTAGATTCCTATCGGCAGTTCCCATGCATGATTGACTCGAATCGAGTTTGTCAGTTTTGCATGCAGCGAAAACTTCAACATGAATGGAACCTCCGGAGACCACGCCGTGCGCAGCGAGGATGTGGCGTGAAACACCGGACCGATGCGTCCGAGATCGATAAGGTCTGCTTGATCGATGAGAGTTCGGACCGATCTGGTCGAGAGTTGATAGAGTGCCTCCCAAGGATGGGCAGCGAAGAGCTTCCAATCTTTGCGTTCCATCAGAAGCTCTCGGACCGTGAGCGGGGTCGTTGGGTTCTCTCGAATGGTACAACGAAGCCTTTCGCTCGCTGATTCACTTCCGTGGTGCTGCTCGACGAATAGTCTGGGCGCACACAAGAAGTAGTGCAGCTGGAATGGCCGCTCAAATTCGGGCGAGTATTGCCGAAGGTCGTCAAGGGTAAACCCGCTGCGATCCTTTGCGAGCGGGTGCATTGCATGACCCAGAATCAGCGCCTGTTCGGTCTCGATGAATGACGCGGCAATTCTGCTTGGCAGGCGAGCGCCATCGCGCCGGCGATGCTCTAGGATCGCAGCGAGATTGCGGACACAAGCCGCAAGCCGGCGTCCGAAACAGTTCGCCTCAGCCGACCCCAGAGGGAGCTCAAGCTCCTGTACGACAATGGCCGTAAAGTCATCAAAAGAAAGCTCATCAATCCCATCGTTCTTCCTATCGAGACAAAGGACAGGGAATGCATAGGCGTGACGTCCCGTCGCGGAATGATAAGTGAGGGGGCAATAGATCTCGAGAAAATCGATCTCCACCCGCATCCATTGTTCTACGCCCGTTGCTGCGAGTCTAGCGACGAGTCGTGTATCCCATTGGGGAGCGCTATCAAGCAGTGCTCCTTTTTGAAATTCTTGGAAGTAGGTGTTTAGCAGTGCGCTGTAGATGAGTTGGGTCGCGTACTGGCCGCTGGATGACAGCTTAGCATTCATGGGAAATGTTGTACTCAAGAGGATTTCGACGCCGAGGACGCTAGCAAGTGGAACGGACCGGCCACTTCCCCGGACTTGCGCTTTATTAGCGATGAATTGCGATATGCTGCGCTCTAGAAACGCGCTCGGGTCTGGGTTTCAGTGCGTTGCAAATTAAGCTTTATCGCATTCGGCGTTGTAACTCGAGTTCGCCATGCGATAAGCAAAACAGCAAGATACCGACAAGTGGAAATCCGCCCGTCAGCGCAGGGATTATCCCGCTGGCGATCATCATGCTGGGCTGATATCCTGACTTTCTGCGGTCGACTGGTATCCCGGAGGGGAGTCTTGGTATTTGTCGGAGAGACCCTCGCGGAATTTGCCCGGCGATTGGCCGGCGAGCCGGCGAAAAAAGCGGCTGAAATAGGCGGGATCCTGAAAATTCAGCGCATAGGCAATCTCCGAAACTGCCATTTCCGTGTGCGCCAGCAAGCACCATTTCCCGCAAGCCAAAAAACTTCGTAATAATCGTGCCGATGCAAACGGAGACGATTAAGCAATCGGCTGATCGTATCTCGAAACCGACCGACATAGATGCCTTCCACCGCTTCTTCGGGCTCTGTGTAGTCGTCCATCCCGCGGATGGGAATTCGACGAGGCCTCATGGGAGGTTCGTTTGACATCCCGCATGCCAAACGTGAGGGCAACTTTGCGCCTAAATTTTCGGGAGCGCGGGCCAGTGAAACGAGAAATCGCTCGAGGGAGTTGTCGGGAGAGAAAGGAGCTTTGCCGGGCGCTCTAGCTAGAGCAAATGTCGAAGGAAATTTCCAAATAGCCGAGGCGAAAATCGCCTGATTGCCAGGAAGAGACAGACAGGCCATTTCGCACAGGCCGGTTCCAAGCATTTCCGAAGGAACTGCCCGGGAAAGGCTGGCGCTGCCAACATTTCGGAAATCTATTTCGGCAATTGCTCTAGCTCCTCGCGCCTCACACGAGCTGGCGGGCTGCGAAGAATCGGATACGCCAAGCAGTCTTGCTACGGTTCTGCCTTACAACGAAACCCACCCCATCGAACACGACTCCAAGTCCGCGAATGCAAGCCAGCCCGGCCTGCTCCGCATATTTGCGACTCGAGTAGGTAATTCTTCCCTCTGCCTTGACTATACTCCAGGCCAGACGAAACTCATCGTTTTCCAGGCAATCTCGGATGAGCGCTTCAAGGCGCTGATAGTATTCGCGAAGTTTCTCAACTTCTTCCTTCTTCAATTGACGGGTGTTCATATGCTTGTCCAACTCCAGAGGGTAGGTTCACGGCGTTGCTTTTAGGCATTCCAAGGTAAGATGGAACAAATCTTTCTTTGGGCATCGGACGCCGTGATCTTTCATGACTCTTCGAATGCAGCATATACGTCCAATCTTGCGGAACTTGCTCGGGAAATCCGTGAACTAGCTAAAATCCGTTCGGAACGGCCTTTTGGTACCTGCTGCAAAGCCGGGAGCGATGAAGTATCGAGAGAGGAGCGCCTCCGTTCAGAGTCAATCAGCTGCGTCAGCTGCATCCCGGCGCCAGTGCTGCATCGCTTCAGCCGTATCCTGGCAGGGGTGGATGGTGATAATCACCGATTTCGAAGCAGGGGTATTGCTGAGTTCACTGACACTTCCGATATGCACCAGTGGATTGGCCTCAGGAAAGTACGTGGCCGTGCATGAACGGGGAATCTTGTAGGGGGCGACCTGGAAGTGGGCGGCAGTGCGTTTGTCGCCTTGGAAATGACTGGCTAAATCGACGAATTGTCCTTGCTGTAGCCGGGCTTCGCGCATGTCGTCCGGATTCATGAAAATGACTCGCCGACCGCTATAGACGCCCCTGTAGCGATCGTCGAGACCGTAGATGGTCGTGTTGAACTGATCGTGGCTACGGATCGTCATCATCCAGTATTGCCCGGGTTCCAGAGGCAGAGTTTCGATTTGGTGGATCGTGAACTTGGCTTTTCGCTCTGTGTTGGAGAATTCCCGACGGTCGCGCGCGGGA
Organism: Terrimicrobiaceae bacterium; assembly: GCA_036525415.1. Lineage (GTDB taxonomy): Bacteria > Verrucomicrobiota > Verrucomicrobiia > Chthoniobacterales > Terrimicrobiaceae > DASTFP01. The sequence continues at coordinate 17,259 of DATDAL010000064.1, forward strand.
TGTGGTAAATGAAAATAGCCGCTGCGAATTCGTTCGTTGAATCTCTCGAAGCCGGGAATGACGCGGGAGATCGAGTCTCGGATGCGAGCATAGTCGGCCACCATCCGGTCCCAGTGCACGGTGGACCGGCTGCCAAGCGTGGCCTTGGCGATTCCGGCGATGATAGCGGGTTCGCTGAGTAGGTGCCGGGATGCCGGCGTGGCGTGACCTTGCGACCGATTCACGATGCTCATACTATCCTCCAGTGTCACAAATTGGGGCCCTTCCGCCTGCAGGTCGATTTCCGATCGACCCAGAGAGGGCAGGATGAGCGCGGTGCGACCGGTGATCAGGTGCGAGCGGTTGAGCTTGGTGGAAATATGTGCCGTCATCTCGCATGACCGCAGCGCGCCTGCGGTAAATTCCGTATCGGGAGACGCAGACAAAAAATTGCCTCCCAGGCCCAGAAAGAATCGAATGCGGCCGGCCCGCATGGCCTTGATGGTGTTCACCGTATCGAGCCCGTCTTCCCGCGGGGGTTCGAAACTAAACTCACGACCGAGCTCTTCCAGAAACTGCTGACCCACTTTGTCGCATATTCCCATCGTGCGATCGCCTTGGACATTACTGTGCCCGCGCACCGGGCAAGCTCCGGCGCCGGGACGGCCGATATTTCCCTTGAGAAAAAGAAAGTTCATCACCTCCTCGATCGTCGCGACGGAATTTCGATGCTGCGTGAGCCCCATTGCCCAGCAGCAAATGATGCGGTCGCATTGCACGGCAATGTCGGCGGCCTGGCGGATCTGCTCGCGCGTCAACCCGCTGGATTCCTGAATCTTCCGCCAATCGGTCCGGCGAAGTTCCTCGATGAAAGTCTCGTATCCCACGCAGTCGCCTTCGATGAAGGAGCGGTCGAACACACTTCCCGGATTTCGCTCTTCGGCGGCGAGCATTTCGAGCATGATGCCTTTCATCACGGCCATGTCTCCATTCACGCGTACAGGCAGCCAAAGATCCGCCATCGGGGTCGCTTTTCCCAGCAAGGCCGGAAGGGCTTTGAGCGGATTTGTGAAGTCTTGCGGATTTGTGAAACGAATCAGACCGACCTCCGGCAGCACGTTTATGCTCACGATCTTTGCACCTCTTTGCTTGGCCTTTTGGAGACTGGCGAGCATTCGGGGATGGTTCGTGCCCGGATTCTGGCCGATCACAAATATGGCGTCCGCCTTCTCGAAGTCTTCAAGTGCGACAGTGCCCTTGCCGACACCGATGGCGTTGCGAAGCGCGCAGCCGCTCGCTTCGTGGCACATATTCGAACAGTCCGGCAGATTGTTCGTTCCGAATTGTCGGACGAAAAGCTGGTAGAGGAAAGCCGCTTCATTGCTCGTTTTGCCAGACGTGTAGAACGCGGCATGGTTCGGAGATGGCAATCCCTTAAGGGTCTTTCCGAGCAGCTCGAACGCGGCCTCCCACCCAATCGGTTCGTAATGGGTCGATCCCGCGCGGAGGACCATCGGCGATGTTAGCCGCCCCTGGTGTCCCAACCAGTGGTCGCTCTTTCCCTGCAGTTCCGTAACAGAGTGTCGTGCGAAAAATTCTGGAGTGACCCGCTTTTTTGTCCCCTCATCCGCAAGGGCCTTGGCGCCATTCTCACAGAATTCCGCAAAGCTGCGGTGATCGTCGGGGTTGGGCCACGCGCAACTCTGGCAGTCGAAGCCGTTTTTCTGATTGATCTTGAGGAGTGCCCGCGTCGCATCAACGGGACCCATTTCGCCAAAGGTGTGTTGTATGGACTTGAGGATGCCCATGATGCCAGCGGCTTTATTGCTGGGATGGCGAATGTGTACGGGATCAGGCTCGATGGGCGGTTGAGCGCCGCTGTGTGAAGCGGGTGGGTTCGCGATCTCCTTGCGCATTACGAGATCACCTCCGGGCTAGTCCGGCGTATTCTTTCAGGTCGCAGGATGCGGAAATCGGCCGAGTAAATGTTGAACCCGCCATCTCTTACGAAGCCGAGAAGGGTCATGCCCGATGCCTGGGCTAGCTCGATGGCCAGACTCGAGGGCGCTCCTACCGCCGCAAGAATTGGAATGCCAGCCCGCGCGGCTTTCTGCACGAGTTCGAAACTCGCGCGGCCACTCACGAAAAGAATTCTATCATTGACCGGAAGAGAGCTTGCGAGCCACTTGGCGCCCACGACCTTGTCGACCGCGTTGTGCCTTCCCACGTCCTCTCGTACCAGGCAAGGGCCGCCCGAGGCGTCAAATAGCGCCGCGGCATGGAGTCCTCCCGTTTGCTCGAAGATCTCTTGGGACTCGCGAAGCCGCCCGGCCATTTGATGAATTGTTGCAGCTGAAACCCGAAATCCCTCCGCAGCACTGGGGCGAGGTCCGCGGGCTATCTTTCGCACCGCTTCGAGCGAGGCTTTTCCGCAAACTCCGCAGCTCGATGTGGCGTAAAAATTCCGCTCCAGTTGTTTAAAGTCAACTGTCACTCCCACGCGAAGCTGGACCCGCACGCAGTTGGCAGCCGTTTCTCTCTCGACGGCGGGAAAGACAATGTCCACGACGTCCGACCGCTGATTGAGAATTCCCTCTCCGAACAGAAATCCAACGGCAAGTTCATCGTCGTGGCCCGGAGTGCGCATTGTCACCGAGACCGATCGGATGGTCCGCACGCCCTTGCGGTCTTGCCCGATTTGGATTTCCAACGGCTCCTCGATCGCAACGCTGTCCTCGGTGCGAATGGCGAGATCACCTCGTAGCCGGCGAACCTCGACAAGGGAGCTGCAGAGGTCAGTGGACATATTCGATTCTTGCGAATCCCTTTCATAGGAATACACACCACATTCGTCAAACCGACAAGGGACCTTTGGCTGTAGCTCAGCGACGGCGGTGCCGCCACAAATGAAAAAGGAGGAGCTGTCGCTCCTCCCCTCATGCTTGTCGCCAATCCAGCTGGGACCGGTTCTCGCGAACGCTCTATGTCAAGATTCGCTCAAGGAGTTCCCGAATCTCGATGAGATTTCGTCCGCTTTCAACAGGCCACGATAAATTCCGGGCTCGGAGTTTTCGATGACCGTTGCGCCGACGGCCTTCTCGTAGAATCCAACGGGCCCTGCCCAGCCTATGATGGCGTAAGCATACCCCTGGGTGCGCAGCGCATCGAGAGCGACAAGAAGCAAGGCTGTGCCGACGTCTCGCCCCCGCCACTGTGCTTCGACTCCAAGAGGTCCGAAGAAATCGGGACAGATGACACCATAGCAAGCGAATCCACAGAGCGTACCTCCGTGCGTGGCAATGAGACAGGAAACTGGTCGACGCGCAAAGGCAATTTCGCATTCGCCGCACCAGCCCATCGAGAAATGATCGCCAATCCACTTCGTGATGGTTGCTTTTTCCGCAGTGATGGCACGCCGGATTTCGATGCCATGTCCACCGAGCCGCTCCAGCACAGGAGCGCTCGCAGGCATGTCGTAGAGCTTTACGAGTAAGTCCGGCATCGTTTAGCGCTTTACGAGGACTCTTACATCGAAAGCATATTCCATGCGAGTCCCTGCCGGGCGCGCTCGCATGCGACCGACCGCACCGAGTGGATCGTCTTCGCCCCAGTAGAGGTCAATCTGAAAGGGATGAAGGCCGCCGCCGGTATCGTCGATGTGCCATTCATTGCTCGCGGTGACTTCGAGAACCGTTGGTGAATCGATGCGCAGCAGTTGACCGCGACGAAGGAAGGGATTGTTCTTCGATACGGCGCAAGAGTTGCGCGGAACGAGGACGTTGCCGCGGTTGCCCAGCGGCGCCTTGGCAAATCGGTAACGGCGCCCGCCAGAGTATTGCAGGTAGTCGAGGCCGTTTACCGGTTCAGATAGACGGCCGAAGCCCTCCCTCTTTACCGCCTCCAAAAATGCCAAGGGGTACTTCCGGCCCTGGAGTCCCGGCGCCGAGACGCGGGTGTCATCGAATCCGCGGTCCGCTGTAAATCCGGACTCGCGCGGCGTATAGTAGATCGTGCAATAATAGACACGATACATTGTGCCCTCCGAGGTCTCCTCGCTCGGCGCCGTTTCAAACAATCGCTGGAGTTCAGCGCGCATCTGATTACGGAACTTGCGCAACTCATCATCGCTCATCCGGTCCGTAGCGAACTCGGGTTCTGCCACAACGGTGCAGACGCTGAGCGCGAAGGCGGTGATACCGAAAAGCCATTTCATTGCGGGAACAAGCTGTGCACCGGACCGCCGATGAGAACTTCGATGGGCAGGCGATCGTATTCGTATTCATAAGGCGGCGGTTTCCACTGGAAATTCGAGCCATATTGCGCGCGCGTGTGGCGGATAATTTCAACGCCCGTCCGAAAGGGCCGAAAGCAGTCGCGATCAACCACATGAAGCTGAGCGCCGGCGCATGTCTCACCCGCATATTTGTGGAAAGTGGGCTGAAAGTAAGCCTCGCGAAAATAGGCCCCGGGGAGGCCTAACCCGTTAAGCTCCGCCGCAAAGTCCTCGCCACGAATCCACGGTGCGCCAAACAACTCAAACGGACGGGTTGTGCCGCGGCCCTCGGACATATTGGTCCCTTCGAGAAGGCACATTCCCGCATAGACCGTTGCCGTTTCCAGTGTAGGCATGTTCGGGGACGGCAGGACCCAAGGCAGGCCGGTGTCGTCGAACCACATGCCGCGCTCCCAGCCCTCCATCGGCAGTACAATCAACTCGCATTCCGGGAAAGCTTCGTCTCGAAACTGTATCGCAAGTTCCCCGATCGTGCGGCCGTGCCGGATTGGCAGTGGATGCAGTCCCACAAACGAACGATAGGCTCGATCCGGCAGCGAACCTTCAATGCTTACACCGTTGAGGGGATTTGGGCGATCGAACACCACGGCGGGTATTCCATCGCGAGCGCAGGCTTTCAAACAGAGGTAAAGCGTCCAAATGAAAGTGTAATAGCGCACCCCGATGTCCTGCAAGTCGATCGCAAGCGCATCGAGTTCGCCGAGCATTTCACGCGTTGGCTCCCGGTTTGTCCCATAGAGGCTATGGACCGGAATGCCGAGTCGTGGATGCCTGTATCCCGCCCACTCAATCATGTTATCCTGCGTCTGTCCGAGGTAACCGTGCTGGGGCCCAAAGAGTGCCGCCAGGTGAAAAAGATCGCCACTATGGCGTTCGAGGGTGCGCGCAGAATGAACGAGGCGCGACGACACGGATGCGGGGTGAAGAACAGCCCCAATCCTCGAACCGTGCAAGCTGGATGGCCAAAGCTCTGGAATTCGATCGATGGGAAGCGTGACGCCGCTCATCGTGCTGCACCCGGCGCGGCGAGGGCCTGAACTGCGACAAGGGCGCCCTCACCGTCAGCCGCGAGCACGTCGCACTCGGCGACCAAAAAGGCAGACCTGAAGCTAATGGTTGTCTTACTCCAGAGAGCGAAGCCTATGTGCATCGATCCAGTAGTGCGGCAGCAATTCATATAGCCTTAGACACTTGCTAGCGGAGAGGATGACCACCGTGCTTTTATTCTTCACGTCAATTTGCACCAGCAACTCGCGGCAGCGACCGCAGGGAGGAAGTATGCGTGAGTCCGACACCGCAACGATCGATTCAACCTCTGTCTCTCTGTGCTTGAGCATCTCGGCAATCGCGGAGTGCTCGGCGCACGTGCCGATGCCGCAGGCCAAGTCAAGGCAAATGCCCGTATAAACCTGTCCTGATCGCGTGCGCAAGGCTGCGCCAACCTGTCCGGCCGTCATTCGCGGCTGGGATAACCGAAATTGTCCAGACACCGCTTGGGCGGCTTGGATCAAGCCGGCGTCCATTGGTTTCTTCGCACAGCGCAGTTTTAGCGGTTCATATCGGGTCTCGCAAGGCCTATTCTACAGCCCTCCACGAGAGCGAATAATCTGCCCTGTTACCCATCCTGCTTCGGCCGAGGCCAGAAATCGGATCAGTCGCGCCGCATCCTCGGGCACGCCAATTCGGCCCATCGGAGACTTCGCTTTCAACTCTTCTTTGAGTTCCGACGAAATCCATCCGGTATCCGTCGCCCCTGGATCTACCGCGTTGACGGTTATGCCAAGGCCGCCGACTTCAGCGCTCAAGCTTCGGGTGAAAGCTTCAACGGCTCCTTTGGTTGCCGCATAGGCCAATTCTCCGGGCATGGGATTCAAACCCTGTCCCGACGAAAGATTGATTATTCGGCCAGAGACTCCGCTGGAAACATTCGTGCGGTAACGGCGAACGAATTCCGCACACAATAGCGCCATTGCGCGAATATTTATGGCATAGTGCTTATCCATTAGCCCGGCGCTTAGATTCTCAATCCCATCGCGTACGGAATAGGCGGCATTGTTGACAAGAATCGAGACGGGTCCGCACATAGCCTCGACGTGTTCGAACAATTGCTTCGGCGCCTGAGGATCGGCGAGGTCCAGTTCGAGGCCGTCGGCGCGACGTCCGATGCGCCTTAGTTCGTCCAACAGCCGTCGGGGTTCGTCCGCGTCGTTCGATTGGCCGGTTTCATGATCATAAGGTCGATAATACGTGATGAAAATATCTGCCCCATCACAAGCCAATTCCCGGGCGATCGCCGCACCGATTCCAGCCTGGCGGCTAGCTCCTGTGATAAGTGCCAGTCTAGCTTGAGACGAAGACATCATTGGGCTCCGTGATTCTTAGCCGGTGGTCGTGTTCTCGGCGAGTCGTCACGGGGACGCTCTCAGTCCCGATTGTGATAAGCGCGGTGTTCAGTGGCTGGATCCCGGTTTGCGCTTGTGAATTGTGATTCCGTTCCCATCGGGATCGGCAATGAGCGCAAATGAGCAGACAGGCGACTCGATATGATCCTCAATGAATGTAACGCCAGCCCTTCTCAAATCGGATACGGTTTGTTCGAGATCCTCGACTTCAAACGCAACCGACGGGCCGCTTTGCCCGGAAGGTTCCCAAGCGTTGGATATGGCGAATGTAACGTTACCGACTTCATACTCTATCCAGTATTTGCCGGGCATGCCTTCCAATTCGTGATTGAATTCTCCCGGCGGAAGCCCAAGGAGATTTTCATAGAAGTCCCTGGCACGGTTGATGTCTGAGACGGGATAGGCGACAAATGCAATTTCGGAGATTTTTATCATATACAAGCTCTTAATTGGGTTGGGGCGAGACGCTTCGGCACGCGGCGTTTCCACTCGAATTCGGCCGTCAATTCTCTTCCAAAGAGATCCCGAGCGATCGCTTCGAACTCGAGTTCAAGGTGCGCTCGGAACTGCGGCGCGAGTAGGGAATACTCGATACGGAGGCGAGTCGGCGGTGTCAAGAATCAATCGCAACTGCAGGAGCTGATTTTATCGCCCAATCGAACGAATGGCACTTCAAAATCCGACTCAGTGTGGGGTCGCCAGAGATATATTCCACCGCCATGCGAGCAATGAGAGCGGTTCAAAAGGTGAAACGTCAGGCATAGAGTTTCGCCACGAAATCTCCTGTCACCCTCGGGTCTGCCAATGACCAGGTACGCGTAGATGCTGTCGGAAGCCGGTCATCCTCGTAAGCCGCGATGGAAATGTCATCAAGGGATACCCGGATGATCAAGGGTGGTTGATTGCTCAGATAATGGCAAACATCACTTTGCAGCGCAATGGTCATGGCAGGAGTCAGCGACCTAGGATTGAGCAGGCCAATCCGAAAGAACAAGTCGTTGTCAATGGCAGCCAGCGTCCTATGGTAACGATGCAAGATGCCAAAGCGCTGAGCAGCGCGGCGTATTGCGTCGAGCGTGGCAGGGTAGATCCGGGCATCGTGAGCCATTACCCCGGCCGCGGTGGGAGGAGTTAGCGAAGCTTCGTCGCGAGAAGGCCAGCCCATGACGACAACCTTGTCGTCCTGCAGCGAGAATGACCTTTCGTAAGGTATTGCCCCGCGGCTAGTGAAGGGATAGTCGCGATCGGCGAAACCCCCAATCTGAACGTCAAAAGGTATCTGGCCGCCCTGTCGCAGAAAGTTGAAAAAGCCGTCGAAATCCATGACGGCATCTCGTCCCCGATATTCTGCAAATCTGGCGTTGCAACCTGGCGAATCGTCCCGGGCTTGAAGACCGATGATAGTGGCGTGAACCTGTTCAATATCGTACGGGGCGAAGGCGGCACCTGCAACCTTGGTGACGAGTTGCTGGCAGCGCACAATCAGCGCCGCCAATGCGCTCTTCTTCTTCCCGTAGAGTGAAACCAATGTGACTTGCACCATTGCGAGCGGGCAATTGTGGGTTACTGCGCACGCTGACTGCTGTCCTTAAGTCGCGCTACCGCCACAGCGTATGATGGCATGCGCAGCAAAAATGCCGCTTGGCGCTCACCTTGCGAAGGTCCTCAGAATGAACCCTGATCGCTTGATAGGAGCTCTCGGCCAACCCGGCCTCACTCGGACCGGCAGAGGGAACATCCATGATCTAGTGTCCTGCGAGACAAGTCAATTTAAGAAAGGGAGTTTTCAAGCTGAGAGCGTTTGCGGCCTGGGCTGCTTCTCCCAAGCCAAGGCGCCGCGCGCTCAACACTCGGAAGGATTTAAGTGGTTATCCCGACAAAAAGCGATTACAAGCACATCCAAACGTCGCCCTTAAGGAGAGTACTATGGTTGTGATTTGCCCTCTATGTAAAACGGTCCAGAGGGGGAACATTGGCGATAGGTGCAATGGAAATTGGTTGCATTGGAAGACTTCCGGCTTTGCGGCGTGCCAACAATGCGTCGCAATCATGTTTCATAAGCTTGCGCAAAATCAGCTCTTTTCTTCGTGCATACAACTTGTGCACGTACCGGGTCATCACTTTCTGGTGTTTGGCGAGAGAAAATCGGGCACTTGGGTCAAAAATAGAACATACGTTGTCGACCTATGGCTTCAGAACTTGCACCGCCCCATGCCCGCCTCTCTGGCAGCGTTGGGAGACGATAGCCCGGATTGGTCGGTGTGCAGTACTCAGCTCCTCGACCCCCAGCAAACGTACTATCTCCAATGGTTCCCGAAGTGGGAAGTTGATTTGACGTTCGATCCAATAGCGCAATGAGCGAGGTCGAACAGAACTTGAACTTGGTGAACTTGGGGTCAGGCGACATGAAAGGCTGATTGCTGCTCGATTTGCGGGCCGAATGGTCCGCGGAGCTGCATAAAATCGAGGGGTGTAGATTGTGTGATGAGAACACCACCCGCCGGACTCAGCGAAATCGATAACATCCGGCGATTTGCTTCCGCGCAAAGGCTCTGTGGAGACGCCGGGCTGTGCCCCTCGACGAACAGCAGCGGAGGCAAGACCTTTATTCAGGGGCCCGATGCAACAAATGGCTGCGTTGGGCCTTTACTTTACTATATTGGGAATTGTTCGTTGGGCAGCGCGCTGGCAGCTGAGTGAGAGTATGGCTCTTATCGGACGTCTTGTGATTGCATGGGTAACGGTGGCGCTGTTCCTCTTTTTTGGTTACTCATGGCTTGCTGATCTCAGCTCCACTCTACGTGTGGCTGGGCTCTTGGTCTGGCTTTTTGCTGTCATTCTGTGGTGCGCATCGGGGGTCGTCCAGGAAGCAGACCACCTTGCCGAACTACTCGGTGAGCCCCTCGGCACCCTCGTTCTCACACTCTCAATCGTAATCATCGAAGTCGTCTTGATCGCTGCGGTGACGTTTGGCAGCGAGGCCGCGTCGACGCTTGGGCGCGATACGATGTTTGCCGTCCTGATGATCGTGCTGAACGGGGTCGTCGGTCTGGCTCTGCTCTTGGGGGGGTTGCGTCACAACGAACAGGCGTACAATCTACAGGGCGCCGTTGCCTATCTCGCGGTAATCATTCCGCTGTCGGTGATTGCGCTCATCCTGCCGAACTTCACGCAGGCAGAGCCGGTTGGCAGCCTAACGACCACGCAAGCGGCCTTCTTCTCCGTGTTTACGGTAGTGCTCTATGGCATCTTCCTAGTGATCCAGACCGGGCGCCACCGGCGCTTTTTTGTCGAGTCCCGCCCAGACGCAGTGGCGGCTGCCGCAAGCACACGACATGAGAGGCATGACTCAGCAGGCCGCGCGATCGGGGGGCACACGCTCTTGCTCGTCATTACGATGTTACCCATCGTGCTTTTGGCCAAACAACTCGCGAAGTTGATTGATCATGGCATCGGCGTGCTCGGGGCTCCTCCGGCACTGGGCGGGGTGCTCATCGGCCTCATCGTCTTTACACCGGAGTCGATCGCGGCGCTACGGGCGGCGCTCGACAATCAGCTGCAGCGATCTATCAACCTGTGTCTCGGCGCATCGGTCTCAACCATTGGCCTCACCGTGCCAGCGATTCTCGGCGTCGGTCTCGCAACAGGCAAAACCATGGTCCTGGGTCTCGACCCGACCGGCGTGACCCTTCTCGCTCTCACGCTCGTGCTCAGCACGCTCACTTTCTCCGGACCGCGCACAACCGTTCTCGAGGGGACGGTGCACTTGGTCGTCTTTCTTGTTTACATTGTCTTGATCTTCAGTCCGTGAGTGCGACCGGCATTTGCTCCAAGACCGCCCGGGAGAGCATCCAGCGCGACGCCTACCCGCCAAGGAGGATCACCAGCAACTGCGCCACGGTGATGCGGAGCAGCATAGTCAGCGGATAGACAGAGGCATAGGAAATGGCGGGAGTGTGAGAGGCTGCGATCGTATTGGCGAAGGCGAGTGCCGGCGGGTCTGTCATGCTTCCTGCCTGCAAACCAAGGATGGTCATGTAATTGAGCTTGAGAATCGCCCTGCCGAAAATCCCGGCTACGAGGATTGGAACAATTGTAATCAACGCGCCGCAGACCAGCCAGAGCAGACCGCTGGGAGAAAGTAGAGTGTTGATGAACTGTGATCCCGCTTTCAGTCCGACGCACGCCAGGAAGAGGATGATGCCAAGTTCCCGGAACGCGTAGTTCACATTGCCCGGCATGTACCAGACGACGCGCCCGATATTGCCGATGCGGGCGAGCAAGATCGCGAGAACCAGCGGTCCTCCTGCGAGGCCGAGCCGCACGGGCACCGGCAAACCGGGCAAAGCGATGGGCAGCGAACCGGCGATGATGCCCAGCACGATGCCAAAGAAGACCGGAATGAAATTCGTTTCGTTGAGCTCCTTCGGCGAATTCCCGAGCTCTTTGGCAGCCTGCTTGAGCGCGCCTGCGTCGCCCACGATAATGAGGGCATCGCCAAACTGCAGCTGCACATCCGAGGTGGCCATCATCTCGACCGCTCCGCGTTGCAGCCGCGTGACGGACACGCCGTACTTCGCCTCAAACCCGAGCTGGCGCGCGCTCTTGCCCAGGACGGGTCTATTCGTCACGATCACGCGTTTGAAGGTGACCTCGCCCGGTGCCTCCATTAAATCTTCGTCGCTGCGAACTCCCACGATGCGCTGGAAGCTCTCGATATGGGGCCTTGCGCCCACCACCAGGAGCGTGTCACCCGTATGGATGACCGACGATCCGGTGGCAACCCGAACCTTTGCCTCATCCCGTCCCTTCAATCGGGACACGGTGACCTTTGTTTCGCGCAGGCCTGGGATTTCGTCGATCCGCAAACCGTCAAGATTCGGATTATCGACGCGCAGGTTCGCCCGCTCGATCTGCTGGACATCCGAGCGTTGCGACTCTTCGAACTGCGCGACTTCCTTGGCCACGTCAACACGAAAGAGAAGGCGAATTATCATCATGCCGACGATGATTCCCAAGATGCCAAGGGGGTAAGCCACAGCATAGGAGAGAGCAGGAACGCCGGCGATTGCTTCGTCCGCTTTCATTGCAATCAGGGTTTGCTGAGCCGCGCCGAGCGAGGGCGTATTTGTCGTCGCTCCGGAAAAAAGGCCGGCCGCCGCGCCAAAAGGGATGCCGAAAAGCTTCGCGAAAATCGCTGTAAGAATCCCGCCTCCAACCACAATTGCGGCCGCGAGCCCATTTAGCGCCAGTCCCTTATCCCTTAGCGACGCAAAAAAACCGGGACCAATCTGCAGGCCGATCGTGAAGACAAAAAGGATGAGCCCGAACTCCCTCAGAAACTCCAGCGTGTGATGCTCCATGTGAAAGCCAAAGTGACCAAATATCAATCCCGCAAACAAAACTCCCGTCACACCAAGTCCAACCCCGCGGAATTTCAGACTAGCGAGACCCAGCCCGACAACGGCAACCATCGAAATCAGAAGAATCGAATAAGCGACCGGATTGCCGCTCGCATAGTTCTCCAGCCATTCCATACCTTGTTTATTTGCTGTTGAATGTTCCGGATCGAAAGCAGCCTGATTTTATTGGCTCTGGCCGAAAAAGGGAAGCCGCTCGTATCACCTTCTGCCGGCGCTGGCGCCTAACGAGATGCGTGTAAGCCGCGCCGTATGAAGCCTGAAGCCCCACCTGGCCCGCGCAAAGTAGCCTGAGACCAGTAGCGCCTCGAAACGATCGAGAACAGAGGTCCGTGTACCTCCACTCTTTCGTTAACCTGGGGAGATCGCACTTTGAAAAGCGGCGATGAGCGTAGCGTCGCTCCAATGGTTAGCCAAGAGCCAGCCGGGTGCATCAACAAGAGCAGATGGATCGGCAGGCACCCAGCCGATGCGCAGCGCAACTGCTTGGCAATTCTGCGAATGAGAAAACATAGCCGCCATGGCTTCGATGACGCGCTTTGAATGCCCGTAGGTGTTGATGCTTAGTGTGGGATCTTTTGGTTGAGCCCAATCAGATGATGCGAGGATTAGGAGGTTGACTTTGGCTACTGCGCAAGCAGCGACAAGCCGCGCTGTATTTATCACATCTTCATAGTGAACTTGATCCGGCGCCATTGGATCCGAGGATGTGGCAAGATGAATAACCGCGTCCGCTCCTCGAAATGCCTCTGCGATAACGCCGGAAGAATAGTCGACGGTGCTGAGATCGCAGACGATGTCCGCGCCGATTACTCGGTCAATACCAATCGCGCTAGGGAACGCAGACATCAGTTTTTTGCCTATGGTTCCCATTGAACCCGTAATGACGACTCTTCTTTGGGACATACTTCAAATTGCTGCCGTCGGCGATCACTCGCGCGCCCGCGAGCAAGAAACGCATGCCTGTCAAGAATAGCATTTCTTGGACAGGGGTAATGATGCACACCGGTTTCTTGTGCTCGCCACGGGACACAGTGGCACGTCGACGTACACCTCCATCACGCTGCTCAGCACTGCCCCACTGCGGGCTGAAGGCGAAGAACGCCGGCGGCTGTAGGCCGGTACCCGGCTTTGCGATAGAGCCGCTCCGCCTCTGGCTCGAAGTCGACGTGGAGCCACACAACGCCCTTTGACCGGGCTGCTTCGGCGGCACGACCCAGAAGTGCTGAGGCTACTCCACGGCGACGAAAGTCTGGGTGAACCGTCGTATCGAGAATGAAGGCATGTAATCCCCCGTCCCAAGCGACGTTGACGAAGCCGATGAGCGTCCTGCCTGCGAAGGCTGCGAAGTACGCGAGGCTGCGCTCCAGGACGGGCGCGAAGCTGCGAGGAGCATAGTTCGGCCACGAGGTCTCGAAGAGGTGCACGAGTTCGTGTTCGGTAAGGCGCGGACTGCGGCGGATCTCGTACATTGTTCAGGGGTCCAACGTCGGCGATCACCCGCTCCCTGCGCGCAAGCAGTCCGAGTGAGGACGGAACGGGGTTCGGCGGATCGCGTGGTTAGGCGGCAGGTGTCTCACGCTCACTCCTCTCAACATCATCGACCTCGACCATGTAGTCGGCTCTCCCGTGCATACTCCTGAACGAGAATCCGAACACAACCAACAAAACTGCGGAGATGCCGACGAAGACCGCCATGCCCGGAAACCCTCTGAGCCAGAGGAGCACCGCAATGCTCCAGAACATCGCGACAAGTCCCAAACTGAAAACAATAGCGCCGACAAAGTTGTAACGACTGACGGGATAGAAGATGCGCCAGAATCGAATGACTCGGTGAGCGGTAGCGTGGAAGCACATGAGCGCGAAGGAAAGGAGCAGCATGGACGTGCCGATGCCGCCTAACGACAGAACTGAGCGACGCGGGCGGCCCAACGCGTCCACGTTGGCAAATGACGTGGCCCGCCCGCGTTCGCTCCAGTGATTTGGTTAGGCTTGGTCAAAGTTCTCCTTGATGACGCCGGCCAAGTCGGTGAGCAGCCGATCCGCCGGTCCGATGTAGGACGACCCGTGCATGACGGCCAGCGTTTCCGGTTTGAGGTCGGCCAGCGAACGCAGGACGCCTTCGGTTTGACGCGTGTAGGGCATGTAGCCGGCCAACGGTCCTTGCTGCATCTGGTGCATCGCCTGGCGCGTCGGCTCTATCAGATCAGACGTGGTGACGGGTTCGACGTTGCCGAAGTGGTGAAAGAGGTCGGAACAAAACAACGTCTTGCGCGTCTCCTCGAACAGCACCCCCGCGTCCCACCCGTGCGGAATGTGGGGCGACCGATAGAACCGGTAACGATACTGGCCCGTGCTCAAAACATCATCGGGCGTCATGCCGCGCGCGGGACGGATGGAGAAATCGTCCACGCTTACGAGCTTGCCGACGAGCGTGCAGACCGGTTGGGCTTGCGGCGCGAGTTGCAACCAGTCGTTGAGGGCGCCGCACTCGTCGGATTCAAAGTGACTCCATGCAATGTGCCGGAGCTTGGCGGGATCCATCAGCTTGCTTACGGCCTCGCGCAAGGCGGGGAACATCGCCTTCAGTCCCGCGTGAAAGAGCAGCGGCTCCTCGTCGCGCACCAGGAAATGATTGAACTGCATGTCAAACTCCGGAACGTAAACGGAGAGCCGGAAAAGGTCGGGAGCGATTTCGTTGATGGTTGCAGTTGGCATAGTGCGAGGTGGCCTAACGCCGGCGGTCAGATGCCCCCGCTTGCTTCTGGCGGGGCCGATGCTCCCGCATCGGACGTGCCAGAAGTCCCGAAGGGACGGGGGTTATCTGGACCGCTTTGTTCGATTTTTGATTTCTTCATATCGAGCCTTTAAATTTCCATAGATTTCTTCATTGGCCTCATACATCGGAAGATTCTTAACGACATAGTCACAGAGGGTGATAACGACCTCACTTACCGGTCGGATCGAATCCAAGTCATGCTCAAGTCGGTAATCAAGCAGGCTTGCGATGCTGGATACCCCATCCGAATCACCGCTCGCATCAGAAGACATCAGATACTTGGCAGCGGCTGGGAAATAGTAAATAAACGCATGCGCCCCCATCCACATCAGGTCCTCTTGCCTCGAAAACGCATTTTCTCGAAATAGATCATATGCCTCATCGGCGGTCTTCCCGCCGAACATTTTCCAAGCATATCCGATATCGAGTTCAGAAATATCGCCAAAATCGCTTTGCGTCGGGAGAGGCATTATTTTGTCGTCGAACGTCCACGATCAGGAATCGCCACTTGCTTCTGGCGTGGCTCCTGCCCGCGCAGCGGGATCAGCAGGAGGCATGACAGAAGTCCCGCAGGGATGGCGATTTGCTGGATCGGCTTGTTCGGCTTCTTCGAGAGAACTAGAGCCCGCGCAACCATCGTCCTCAGGAATGCGGGTCGAACCCAAAGACGCGCAGCTCCTGGTCGCAGCGGCAGGCCTTCGCGATACGTGCGGCCCAGGCGACGGCCTCCTCGCGAGAGGGCAGTTGGAGCACGGTGAAGCCGCCGTCGAGCGGTGGCGCCCACGGGTAGCCGCCCTCGGCGACCGTGCCGTCGGCCGAGACGAGCGCGGGCGGCACGCCTTCGTCGATGCCGCCGCCGAAGACGTAGACGCGGGCGACCTTCGCCTCGTCGATCACGGCGTGAGCGTCGCGGCCCACCGCCTCCCACTCGCCGTCGGGCACGACCATCGCCGCGCTGGGAAAGGAGATTAGGTATTTGGCCATGGTGCTCTTTTCTTTGGTTGATGACAGTCGTGCGCGAAGCCTTCTGCCGAACGCATTTTAGAATGACGTGTTAAATATTGCAATAGGATGACAGGATGATATTCTGAGTTCATGGACGGTCAATCTCTTGGCGCAAGGGTGAATGGGGCAAAGGTTTGGGAAGATAGATGGGTCCGGTTCAGGATGGCGCTTACGGCGGCTGGCGTGGAACCGAGGATGCACGAGGACTGCCGGAGCTGGGTTCTGAGATTTCTGAAGTTTATCAAGCCGCGCAAGCATAGTCAGGCGATGGCCGAGGATGTTGAGGAATTCCTGGCAAAACTGAGAGCTGAGAGCAAGAAGGATTGGCAAGTGCGCCAGGCGGACGAGGCGCTGAGGATCTTCTTCACGGAGGTGGAACCCGTGAAGTGGGCGATGAATTGGCCGGAGAGTATCGAGTCGATTCCGGAGAGAACCCGGGCCGCGGATGTGGTACGAGCGCCGACGCGGGGACAGGTCACCAAGCAGCTTCTGAAACGCTCGGATTCTGGAGAATTGCCCGCGCGATATGCGGGGTTCCTGGAAGTTGTGAGAGAGACGCTTCGCACAGAGAGGTATGCGTATCGCACGGAGCAGACCTATCTGGACTGGGTCAGGCGGTTCTTGATTTTCGCTTCTCCAAAGTCGCGCCGCGAGATCGAAGCGGCGCACGCACGCGAGTATCTCGAGTATCTGACCTTGATACGGAGGGTGTCCGCGAGCACGCAGAATCAGGCGCTAAATGCGTTGCAGTTCCTGTTCGCCAAGGTCTTAAAGCGGAAGATGGGGACGTTGGATGAACTGGCGCGCGCCCCTCAGAGCCGGCGCCTGCCGACAGTCTTGTCGCGGGCGGAGGTGCGGGCATTGCTGGACGTCATGGAGGGGACGGGGCGTTTGATGGCGGATTTAATGTATGGAGCCGGATTACGGGTAACGGAGTGCGCGCGATTGCGGATCAAGGACGTGAACTTTGGAAATGGATATCTGGTGGTCCGGGGCGGGAAGGGAGACAAGGATCGCTTCGCACCGCTACCTGAGACTCTGAAGGACGCTCTGCGCGCTCAGATCGAAGTGGCCCGCGAGCGGTGGACCAAGGACCGGGCGATGGGGGTGGAAGGTGTCTTCATGCCCGAGGCGCTTTCGGTCAAATATGTGAATGCGGACAAGGATTGGATATGGTTCTGGTTATTTCCATCGCCGGATCTCTCGGAAGACCCGTGGACCGGGAAAATCCGGCGACACCACTTGAATGTGAACGGCGTGCAGCAGCTCGTAAGACGCGCGGCGTTGCGGGCGAAGATCACAAAGCCGGTTACGCCGCACACGCTCAGGCATTCGTTCGCTACGCATTTGCTCGAGGGGGGCGCCGACATACGCACCGTGCAAGAGCTGCTGGGGCATTCGGATGTGAGCACGACCATGATATACACGCATGTAATCGGGCGCCCGAATGTAGCGGTGAAATCACCGCTCGACGAGTAGCAAATGCTTCGGTTAAGCCAGTCAACGCCCGCTCCCGCGAGTCTCGCCCTGCAGGGGCTGCCGTGGCAGTCTCCCGTGCGGTCGTCCCACGCAGCCTGGGGTTCGGCGGCATGAATCCCTCAACGATCAACTCTCAACTAACCGAGATATTGGGCGTGCAGGAGTTGTGGTACGTGAAACTGTGCCTCCGGTCCTGGTCCCGTTCTTTTTTACCACGGATTTCAGGCATGTAGTCATGCAAGAAAAAAGTTTAAGTGCGTTGGGGGTTTTTTCTGTGCTTGCCGCAGGCAAGCCATGCTGGAAGTTCCCCCTGAACGCCTGCCGCGGCGAGCGGTGCGGGGTTTGGGGGCGCACAGCCCCCATCAAAGCGGTTTGTCCTGATGCGCTCATCAAGGTGCGGTATTGGCGGCTTGAAATGTTCGGCTTCGAAGTGTGCGGATGCAATCGGGCAGCCATAGAAAGTGGTGGGATGCCTGATCTGTGCCCGACGACACCACCGCGACGAACAAGCTGCCGCCTCTGGTGAGCGAGGGTAGCCGACCAGTGGCAGGTTTCCTTGTGAGGTCGATCGGGCTTCAGCGGGCTAAGACTCCAACGGCCTGCTACTCCAACAATTCTCCGTAATGGGATCGCACGATATCCAGGCAGCGGTGCAGGATGGCCTCGCCGGTGTCGAGTTCAAGCACTTCGCCGGCTAGGGTTTCGCATACGGGCATCGAAAGAGATTGCACCGCCTTTTTTACCCGAGGAACCAGCGAGCTGCTTGCACTCAGTTCGTCCACGCCGAGTCCGAGGAGCAGTGGCGTGAGCTGGATGTCGCCCGCCATTTCGCCGCAGACCCCGGTCCAAATGTTGTGATTCCGTGCGGCGTCCACAACGGCCTTTATCATTCGGATGATGGATGGGTGGGTCGGCTGGTAGAGGTGCGCGATATGATCGTTGCCACGATCGACGGCGATGGCGTACTGGATGAGGTCGTTTGTGCCGATGCTGAAGAACTTGACCTCGCGGGCGAGGTGGTCTGCGGAAAGGGCAGCGCTGGGAACCTCGACCATGATGCCCACTTCGATGTCTGGCTTGAAGGTCGCGCCTTCTTGCTCCAATTCGCGCCGGCATTCGTCGAGAACGGCGTTGGCGCGGCGCAGTTCTTCGAGGCCGGAAATCATCGGATACATGATGCGAACGTTGCCTGCAGCAGCCGCCCGCAGAATGGCGCGGAGTTGTGGTTTGAAGATATTTGGGTGCTGCAGGCAATAGCGGATCGCCCTGCAACCGAGAAACGGATTTTGCTCGGGCTCCTGTTCAAGGCTTTCCGATGGCTTGTCGCCACCGATGTCGAGCGTACGGATGATGACAGAATAGGGTTGGGAGCGTTCGGCGACGAGGCGGTAGTTTTCAAACTGCTCCTCTTCATCAGGAGGCTTGGCGCGATTCAAATACAGGAACTCGGTGCGGTAAAGTCCGACGCCCTCAGCGCCGCTACCATAGACCTCATCGAGTTCCTCAGGGAGCTCGATGTTCGCAGAGAGAATGATGTGACGGCCGTCGCTGGTCGTCGAGGCGGTATCGCGAATGAGCTCGAGGCGCTCGGCGACCTCCACCTTCCTTAGCTCGATTTTTCCGTACTCCTGGAGCGTTTCCGGGGTCGGATTCAGAATAAAAACGCCCGTGTAGCCGTCAAGCAGGACGTCATCGCCGCTAGACAATTTGTCACACAGTTCATGGAGTCCGACGATGGCTGGGATATCCATCGACCGGGCCATGATGGCGGTGTGGGAAGTCTTGCTTCCTTGTTCTGTCGCAAAGCCGAGGACGAATGCGCGGTTAATGGACGCGGTGTCGGAAGGAGTCAGATTCCGAGCGACGATGATGTGCGGTTTGTCCTCGGAGGCAAGAGTGCGGGGCGCCTTTCCCAGCATGTGGCGGATGACACGGCGGGCGACGTCCTCGATATCCACGACGCGCTCGCGGAGGTAAGGATCATCTATGGCTCCGAGGGTGCGGCAGTACTTCTCTGCGACCTGGTGGAACGTGTATTCTACGTTGTGACGCTCGTTTTCGAGATTCCGCAAGACCTCGTCGATCAGCGTGCGATCTTCGACGACGAGAAGGTGAGCGTCGAAAATCCCGGCGTCCTTGCTCCCAATAGCGTCGGCGATACGCTGCTGGATTTCGAGGAGTTCGGCGCGAGTGGCAATGAGGGCGGATTCGAAACGGGCAATTTCTTCAGGAAGCTCCTCCGGAGGAATCGTGCGGAAGGGGATTTCTTCGTCGTCCAGCCAATGCACGACCACGCGGGCATGGGCGATGCCAGGCGCGACAGGAACTCCCTGAAAACGAGTTTCCGGTTTACTTTGGGTATCACTTCCGCTCACGCCGCAAGGCGTATCAGGTTTCCCTTCGGTTGAAACGCGAAAAAACCGCCCATCGAGGTCCGAGGGCCGTTCGCCGTTTATTCTTCGCCGAAGCGGGTTTGCACAAGATTTTCGATCTCTGCGATCACCTTGTCGGCGTCGACGCCTTCGGCGATGAGGTGGAGCTTGGATCCTTTTCCCGCGGCGAGCATCATCAGTCCCATGATGCTCTTGCCGTTGACCCGTTCACCATCCTTTTCCACCCAGACTTCGGCTCGGAAGCGACTGGAGATCTTGACGAACATTGCGGCTGGACGCGCATGGAGGCCGTTGCGATTCTGGATCACGATCTCCCTTGTGCAGCGGAGAACGTCGTCAGTTGGTTTTTTTCGGGAAAGGAGGCCCATTATTTAATACGTCGTTCACTCATCATTTGCAGCAAACGCTGATTAAATTCAACTGCGCTGTTTTGTCCCATGCTTTTTAGTTTCTGGTCGAACGCAGCGACTTCGACCAATCGGCCGAGGTCGCGCCCCTTTTTCACCGGAATGATTACGTGCGGGATTTTTATGCCCAAGATCTCGTAGAACTCGCGGTCGAGACCGATGCGGTCCACATTTTCGAGCTCTTCCCAGTCCTTGAGGGTCAGAACAAAATCGAGCCGCTTTTCGCTTCGAACGCTTCCGACGCCAAAAATGGAACTGATGTTGATGACGCCGATGCCGCGGACTTCCATGTGAAAGCGAGTGATGTCGGCGGACATGCCGAGGAGTTCTCTGCCCTCGATGGAGCGGATCCTGGTGATATCGTCGCTGACGAGGCTGTATCCGCGCTCGATGAGAGAAAGCACGCATTCACTTTTGCCGATCCCGCTTGCTCCCCGGATAAGGGTGCCGATGCCCTGGATATCGACCATACTGCCATATTCCTGGGTGGAGGGGGCAAAATCAAACTCCAGCGCGATGGTGGCCGCGTTGATGAACTTCATGGTGATCATGTGGGTGCGAAACACGGGGGTTTCGAACTCAGCGGCCATGTCCAGCAGAGTGGCAGGAGTTGGGGAGTTTCGTGCGATCACAAGACACGGAAACTTGCGCGAGAAGAGTTGCCTGAGTTTCTCCTTCAGCGTCGCGGCGCTCAGGCTGCGAAGGTAACTGAGCTCGGCGGAGCCAAAGACTTGTATGCGCTTACCTGCGAAGTAGTTGTAAAATCCGGTCAACGCCAGGCCCGGCCGGTTGATCGTCGGTTCCCGGATTTTCCGGTTGAGTCCGCGAGAGGCTCCCTCGAGCCGCAGGCCCAGCGTTTCGGCGTGGTTCGCATAGAAATGCCCGACGGTGATGTGCGGGACCCGATGGGCTGCGGAGGTGGACATTGGCGTCACATCTGAAAATTCTCACCGAGGTAGAGCTTGCGGCTGATGGGATCATTGAGCAGGAAGTCCTTGGTGCCCTGGCTTTCGACGCGGCCTTCGAAAATGAGGTAGGCGCGGTCCACGATATTGAGGGTTTCGCGGACGTTGTGGTCGGTGATCAAGATGGCAAGACCTTGAGCGCGGAGGTCCTGAATGATTTGCTGAACGTCGTAAACCGCGATGGGATCGACGCCGCTGAACGGTTCGTCGAGCATGAGCAAGGACGGTTCGGTGACGAGCGAGCGGGCGATGGTGAGCCGACGTTTTTCGCCGCCTGAAAGCGTCAGGGCGATGTTTTTGGCAAGGTGTTCGATGCCGAACTGAGTCAGTAGTTCCTCGCAGCGTTGCTTGCGGGCCTGCTTGGCGAGCTTGGTCGTCTCGAGTATGGCCATGATATTTTCCTTGACCGTGAGCTTTCGAAAAATCGATTCCTCCTGGGGCAGGTAGCCCATGCCTTCGCGTGCGCGGCGGTACATGGCCATGCTTGTCACGTCGCGATCCTCGAAAATGACCCGCCCGCCGTTGGGCCGAATCAGCCCGACAATCATATAGAACGTCGTCGTCTTGCCCGCGCCATTGGGTCCGAGCAGGCCGACGATTTCGCCGCGCTTGACATTGATGTCCACGCCGTTGACGACGGTGCGGCCTCCGTAAATCTTTACGAGTTTGTCAGTGGTGAGGAGGGGTTTGTGATCCTGTGGCGGGCTCGCGGGACGCGGCGAGGGGGCTGGGGCGATGCTCATCAGTTATTCCTGACTATTGTCAACGATTACGGTCCGGCTGCCGCCTTTGGTAGTCATTTTGCCCACGCGGTTCAAGATCATGACGGTGCCTTGCTCGGTAGCCACTTGCATGTTGATATCGTGTTGAACCGAGGGCCAGACGGTGAGGGTCACGTCGCCCGAGACCGGCTCGTAAACGGCCTTGCCAGAACGCCCGGTGGCTTTGACCTTCTTACCCGAGTCATCGGTATTGTCCTGGACAATGATGACGTTGCCGAAGGCTTCTACGAGTTGGAGCCCCTTGCGGTCTTTGTTCAAGGTGACCCGGAGTTGGTCGCAGAACAAGGTGAATTGGGGGTCTTTAACCACCACGCTGCCCTCGAACTCCGCCACGCTCGTGGCGTTGTCGAACGTCGCTTGCTTCTTGGAGGTGATTTCCGTTTTGGCGTCCTTCGGTCGATCCTTTGTGAGACCCTTCACGCCGAAGGGATCTCTCGTCTCTGTCGAGCCGCCCATTTCCGGGTTCATGGTTGGCTTTTCGCTTGGTGGGGCGGCATACACCGGCCAGCCACAGATAGTAAGGAAAAGGAGCGCGGCGGGAAGCAGGCGAGTCATGGTTTGTCGAAATTCTCTGTGCCAAAGATTGTCATTTTCACATTGCCGAGAATTTTCGCGAAACGGTTCCTTGTATAGAACTCCCCTCCATCACCGATGAGTTCAAAATCCTCCCGGCGAATCAGGACGCGGCTCTCGCTCGTAAGAATGCGCGTAGTTAAGTTAAAAATCGACCGCGGCAGTTCAACATAAATCTTCTTGTCGTCGTCGGAATAGGCGTCGATTTTGAGGTTTTCAAACTCAATTCGATCGGCATCCAATTTCCGGGCTTGCTCGGCATCCAGCATCATCAGCAGTTTGCCGTCCGCTGAATAGGAGGGAACTTTGATGCCTTTAACGGGAACGCCGTCTGGAACGGGAATGTCGATGTCCTGTTCATCTTCGGTTCGCTTTGGTTCTTCCTTGGCTTTTTTCGCGGCCTTTTTTGAAGAGGCTGCTTCCTTGCTTGGCGGAGCGGGGGAGGACTCCTGAGCAGCGAGTGATCCCGCGGCGAGCATGCACGCGAGAGCCAGGCTAAGCAAGGACCTCGCTGCGAATGCGATTGAGCTGGTCGAGAAGGCTCGGGAGAGCGCGAAGGGGAATTTGGTTGGGGCCATCGGAAAGAGCTTTTGCGGGGTTCTCATGGGTCTCGATAAAAACGCCGTCGCAGCCGGCGCCCACCGCGGCGCGGGCCAGGATCGGGGCCAGTTCGCCGTCCCCGCCAGTCCGGTCACCCGCTCCGCCTGGACGCTGCACAGAGTGAGTCGCGTCGAAGACTACCTGAAAACTTGATTGTTGCATCCAATAAATGGAACGCATATCGGCCACGAGGTTATTGTAACCAAAGGTGGCGCCGCGTTCGGTGAAGAAGAACGCACGGCACCCCGCTTTTTGCAATTTCCCAGCGATGTTTTTCATGTCCCAAGGCGCGAGAAACTGGCCTTTCTTGACATTGACGACTCGGCCGCTTGCCCCCGCCGCCAGAATGAGGTCGGTTTGGCGGCAAAGAAACGCGGGGATCTGAATCACGTCGATATATTGCGAGGCAATTTCGACTTCTTGCGGACTGTGAACATCGGTCGTCACCGGAACTCCGAGTTCGCCACCGATTTGGGCGAGCAGTTCACAGCCGTCGCGTACGCTTGTCCCACGAAAGGAGTTCACAGAGGTGCGATTCGCTTTGTCGTAGGAAGCTTTGAAAACGAACTGTGTTCCGAGGTCATCGCAGATCGCCTTCAGCTTACGGCCCATTCTTCGCGTGAAGGACGCAGTCTCGATCACACAGGGTCCAAGGATGTACAGCAGCTTTTTCCCGCCAAGGGTATTGCGGCCGATCTTTACAGTACTACGCGGCATTAGGGTCAGCCTAGATGCGATCCGGGACACGCGCCAAGACTTTGAAGCGGGGACGAGCCACAATCCGCTCGAGTTCGTCCGGAGGGATTGGTTTTCGTCTTGCGCTAACGGCTGCGCCACGTTCCATTTGCGCCTCGTGAGCGCGATCGATACGGAGACACTATTGAAACGATTGAACTGGCGTTATGCCACCAAGCAGTTTGATCCGGCGAAAAAGATCGATCCCGTCACCTGGGCGGCACTGGAAGAGGTGCTGGTCTTATCGCCGTCCTCGTTTGGGCTTCAGCCGTGGAGATTCTACGTGATCACCGACGCGGCGACCAAGGCAAAGCTGGTTCCCCTTTCCTGGGGCCAGCGACAGTTGGCGGAGGCCTCACATGTGGTCGTTTTTGCCGTGAAGCATCCGATTTTACCTGAGGATGTTCATCGTTACATCGAAAGGACTGTAGAGGTTCGCGGTGGAGGCGTCGAGGATCTGGCGGGTTTTGAAAATGTCATCAACGATTTCGTGAAGAATCCGCCCTACGCACTTGATATAAAGGCGTGGTCCTCACGCCAGGTCTATATCGCCTTGGGAAACTTCATGACATGCGCCGCGTTGCTCGGCGTCGATACCTGTCCGATGGAGGGTCTCGATCCCGCGGGCTACGACAAAGCGCTGGGCCTGGAAGGAAGCGGATACTGGACCGTGGCGGCCTGCCCGGCAGGGTATCGTGCAAAAACAGACACGCACTCGACGCGTCCCAAAGTGCGGTTTCGGAAACGAGAGATCATCAGCTACATCCCATGAATCCCTCGCTCAAAGGCTTGATCCCTGTTGTTCTCATTGTCCTCCTGCTCGTCGTCGTTTTTAGCGGAATGGGTGTGATCGTTGAAGCGGGGCATGTCGGAGTCCTCAAGTCACTTGGTGCTGTCCAGCCCGAGCCCCTCAGGGAGGGCTTTCATTTGAAGAAGCCCTTCCTCGATCAAGTGGAGCAGGTGGACATCCGGCTCACCGCCAGTAATGCCCAAGCCAGCGCGGCATCCAGGGATTTGCAGACGGTGAGCACGCAGGTCACTACGCAATATTCGATGAATGGCGATATCGCGCCATTGACCTATCAACGCATAGGCAATCTTGGAAAGGTTTCGGCCACACTGGTCGAACCGGCTATCCAGGAATGCGTAAAGTCTGTAACGGCGAAATTCACGGCCGAAGAACTCGTCACAAAGCGGGAGGTCGTCAAACTCCAAATCCAGCAGAGCCTTATCGCTTACATTAACAACACGCTCAGAGAAAAAGGCGTTGAAAATGCGATCAGCATCGCGAACCTCGCGATCACGGATTTCAATTTCTCACCGGAGTTCAACCGTGCGATCGAGTCGAAGGTGCAGGCCGAACAACAGGCCTTGCAGGCGAAGAATGAAAAGCTCAAGAGAGTGACGCAGGCCGAGGCGGCGGCGGCGGAGCGGCAACTGTCCGCCGATGCCGAGGCCTATTCGACAGAGGTGCAGTCCAAGGCACGGGCAGATGCCATCCGTCGCGAAGCCGAGGCGCTCAAGCAAAGTCCGGAGTTGATCCGGTTGCGCACGGTCGAGAAGTGGGACGGTGTTTTGCCGCGTGTGAATGGAAGTCAGATGGTTCCGTTTCTCAATCTCAGTGCCGAGATCGAGCAAAAGGCGGTGCGGTAACAATCTCGAAGTGGGGGCTGTCTACGCGACCGAAGGGATCGCATGGACGGCCAGCCAGAGCGTAGGCGACTCCTGCGAAGTAGAGTCAACTCTGTGTTTGCGATGCGCATTGATCATGAGCCAATCACCGGGGCAAAGACGAACAGCTTCCTGAGGCTCCTGAAGCTGAACGATCGCCGAGCCCTGCAAAACGAGAACCCACTCGTCCCATGCTTGATCGTACCAGAACCCAGAGGGGGAGGACTGGCCGCTGGATGTGATGCGTTCGATGCGAAACGATCTTGACCGGCACAGCTCCTCGAACCGCTCGCCTTGCGTGGCATCAGGCTGATCTTTAAAGAGGGAGCCGCGCGGAGAAGCTTTCATCGAGCTGGCTTTCGGAAGACATGGAGCGCGCCTTTCTGGCATTCGATGCTCAGGGGCCAAAGGTCGTTCTGTGGCGAGCCGTCGAGGTGAACAGGCAGTTTTCGCGGACCGCTGACCCGGAGTTTCCTTACGCGGAAGGCGATCGACTTCGGACAGTATTCGCGCCGTCCGAAAGCGATGGAGGCGAAATGCCACCAAAGTTGAAGTTTGCTGTAGCGGCTGAAAACTGAAACGGTGAGAAGGCCATCGTCCATGCGTTCATCGGGCGCTACGGCAAAGTTCATCCCGAAATATGGACCGTTGGAGACAAGGAGCATCAAGGCGGAGAGGGTGACACTGGATGTTCGACTCGCTTGGAGAAGATGAACAAGGTGATGGCTTTCATTGGTTGATAAGCGCGTGAGGGCGTGGCAGGCAGGTCGATCGAGCGTGAGAACGAATCGCTCGCGGCGGTAGTGGTAAGCGCGGTGCAAAAAATCGATCAACCGGTGAACACGGCCCGACTTGATCTCTTCGCCAAGGGGATACAAGGCTGCGTCCAGCCCGGAGCCGAGACATTCGAAAAACGGCCTTCCGTTTGCAAAACCCACATCAGTCGGTCGCGCTCTGCCCGCTAGGATCACCTGGCAGGCGTCGATGGGATCCAGAGGCAGATCGAGACTGCGCGCAAAGTTGTTGAATGTGCCAGCGGGAATAATTCCCAAAGGAAGCGTGGTGCCAAGCAAATCAGCGGCCACGCTTTCGACCGTGCCGTCCCCTCCGGCGACGGCGACCCAGTCGCAACCATGGGCCTTTGCGAACTGCAAGACGCCGCCTCCGTCGGCGAGCTCCTCCATGCTGACCGATGCAACGCCGTCGAGTGCGGAAATGAGCTTCGGAAGAAGCGCCGCATCCAGCGAGCCCGCCTTCGGGTTGTGGATGAGAAGCCCTTTTGCCATCTCACAGGAGTTCGCTTCTTTGGCAGAAACGTCAACCGACTTTTAGCCTGTAGGCCGGCATCGGTGATGCCGGTTGCGGGTCCTTGAAATCTTGAAAGCTCGCTCGCGCAGTCCGTGATCCAGCCCGCCGCGGTTGTAGCAGAAACGGTTGTGCCAACCGCCTCTCTATCACAGGCCCTTGGCACACGGGCCTCTACAACTGTCGAAAACTTGCCTCATTAGTTACGATTTTCACAATTGAGGATAAGCTAGAAGGAAACCTTGACGCCCGCGTACCAATTCCGTGGCATGGCGGGATCGATGCCGTCGGGTCGGATGCGGGCATAATAGAGCCGGTCGAAGATGTTATTCACTCCCCCAATGATGCTCACATAGTCCTTATACACCTTCGCCTCGACGGTAAGATCCCAGACGTCGTAAGCGGGTACGAAGCGCGAAGGCGTGTTGGTGTCGTCCGCGAAACTCGATCCGATAAAGGTCCCCATAAAGGCGATCTTCAAGCGATCCTGCCAGTTGTAGATCAAGCCGACCCGGTAAACATAGTCCGGCAAATACTGCGGAGTCCTCCCCTCGTTCGGGCCGTCGATAAATTCGCCGCTCTGCACCGTTAATGCATTGTACACGTAGAGGGAACCATAGGTATCCGCCCAGCTGCGGCGAGTGCCCGAAACGGTTTCCTTTACGTTCTTCGAGGATGCGGCGCTTAACTCGGCAGGCGGCCGATTGAATAGGTAGTCTGCGAGTCCAACGACATCAACCTGCGTAAAAAAGTCCCAACCGTAAACGAACGAACGTCCGGCGTTTTCAATAATGGTAAGATTTCCGTTGTCCGCGGTGCGGGTGCCGATTTGATCGGAGTTGTCGATCATGAAAAAGCTCGTATCCCAGATCAGCCATGGGGTCGGATCGCCGCGGAAGCCAAACTCGTAGTTCCAAACGAAGTTTTCCTGCAGATCTCCGGCAACCACGGTGTTAGGCGTGGTCGGAATCGCCTGTGTGAAGATCGGTGGCCGATAGGCCTGCGAGACGTTTGCGTAGGCCTGGATCTTAGGGGTGAAGGAATACTCCAGCCCGATGCCGAAGAGCGGAACAAAATTGAAGGCCGTTTGGTTTGCGAGCGGGTCGCCGGCCTGCACTTTCGCGTTATTGATCTGCTCATTGACGGTTTGCCAAATGCTCTCGAGGCGAAGGCCCGGAGTGATCGAGAAGTTGCCGAAGGTGAACTTGTTCTCCGCAAAGACCGAATAATACCACGTGTAGCGCTTGCTCTGGTTCTGAATCGGACCGGACATCGCCGTCGGACTCTGGCCTCGGGAGTCCACTCTCGGAGAGTAGGTATTGTAAAGCAACATGCCGCCCGTCAGGGTATGTGTCTGGTCGAAGAGATCCCAGTCGTGGCGAATGCGGGGTTCGACGCCAAAGGTGTAAAACTGCTGGGTTTCGAGCTGATTGGTTTGAGACGTCGGCCCTGTTGGAAGCGTGCCGAAGCCGCCTCCGCGTTGACGGCGGCTGAAGCGATAGTAATAATCCCACCAAGCGCGGAAGCTAAACAGCGTATCCTCCGAGATATCCCATTCATTGATTAGATAAATCGCATATCGGCTGATGCGCATGCGGTCGAAGAATCGGGAAGTGGCATTGCGATTCTCCCCATAGTTCACTGTGTTCGGCCCTTCGCTAAGTGTCAGTCCCCCCGGCTCGCCGTGCACCTCGTCATACGCATTCAAGTTCAAGTACCAGCGGACGGGTCCCGTGGCATCCAACGCGAACATGGTTCCCCACGCATTGAGAAAGTAGTCGCTATTGGCCACGCGGAAACCGTCGCTCTGCTGGTGGTCGTACCAACCGTAGTAGCCAAATCTCCCGATGGTCCCACCCAGGGCACTGTAATTGGAGAAATAATTGAAGCTGCCGACGAGATTGGTTGACTCGATCTTAAACTCGGTGTCGGTCGGCGGCTTCTTCATTACAAAATTGATCGCGCCTGCAGGCTGAGGGCCGTACATGAGGGCCGCCCCACCGCGAATGATCTCGATTCGCTCGACCGCATCCAACGGAGGCGTGTAATAAGACTCCGGGTAACCAAACATGTCGGCATGAATCGGGACTCCGTCCTCGAGCACCTGAAAATATTGCGTGCGATGCGGATCGTAGCCCCGATAACCGATGCTCAAGAGTGGCGTCGATTCCTCGGCAAGAATAACCCCGGGTGTTCTGGCAAGGACTTGACGAAAATTGTCGTTGCTGATTTCCGGTAACTCCTGGAGTCGGATGTTCGATGTCTTTTTGCCGGCGTTGATCCGCGTGCCTTCAACGTCCGGAAGAAAAGGACCCTCCACCTGCGTGTCGTAATCGGCGCGAACCTCGATCTCCTCCATCCGCTGAACCCTCTCGGATCGCGGTTCCGCCTCTGCTATCGACAAGGAGCCTGCCAGACCTAAAAGAAACGCTATCGGAGCTCGAACACACTGGAGTTGATTCTTCATTGCGGCGAAATGAAAATGCGACTTATTCTCATCAGGCAAGCAGAAAAATGCGACTAGATCTCAAAAACAGAAACAGGCTATTCTCAAGCGCCTTATGATCGACTTTTTTCAAAAGGGCGGGCCGATCATGTGGCCCATATTGTTGACTTCGATCATTGCGGCGACGGTGGTCATCGACCGTTTGTTTTTCATTATACGCGAGCGCTTTCGACGCGACCCGGGCGTGGTTCGCGAGATTCTCGGGAAAGTTGAGCAGGGTGACTATTCGGGGGCTGTGAGAGCTGGGGAGGCGTCGGAGGATTTTGTGGCGCGAGCGCTCACCTACGCTCTGACCCATCGTGACAAGTCGGTCACGGATGCTCTTCTTCGTGCGGCTGCCTGGGAGCTCAAGCGATTCAATCGAGGGATCTCTATTTTGGACACGGTGATCACGCTGGCGCCGCTTCTTGGTCTTCTGGGAACGGTGACAGGCATGATCCACTCCTTTGGTCTCTTAGGCGGAGCGGAGATCGAGGCTCCGCAAGCGATTGCGGGAGGCATTGCGGAAGCGCTTATCGCCACGGCAAGCGGTCTGGCCGTAGCGATCCTCGCGCTGCTTCCTTTCAACTACTTGAACTCACAATTGGAGGAAGCCCGCAACGATATTCAGGACGCGGCGACTCACTTGGAGCTTCACTTCACACATCGCCGTCAGCGCGAGGACCACGAACTGGCTGAGACATGACGATTCCATCTCCCAGAGGCTCACGCAAAGCGCGAATCGAGATCATTCCGCTCATCGACATCATTTTCTTTCTTCTGGCGACATTCGTCATGTTGTCTCTTTCCATGATCAAGAACCGGGGCATTCCGGTGAACCTTCCCGTCGCATCCACCGGCAGCGCGCAGGAGCGCAAGGACCATGCGGCCATTACCGTGACGGCGGAAGGCGATTTGTATTTCAACAAGGACGCCATGAGCCTGGAAGGTATCACCGAGCGGCTCAAGGCCTTGAAGAATGCTGACGCTGATCCCCGCGTCTTTATTCACGGTGATGCAAAGGCCGAGTTTGGAATGGCTATTAGCGTCCTCGACGAGATCAGGAAGCTGGGCATTACAAAAGTCGCTATAGAGACAAAAGGTCGGTGAGAATGCTGGCGGAGCCATCAGTGTCTGTACAGCGCAGGGGAGCGGAGATGCGACCATCAATCGAATCTCCGGGCGGAGGATATGTCATGAGTGCGCTGCTTGCGCTCGGGATTCACGCCGGGGTCTTGTTTGTCTGGCCTCAGGGTCGTTTCGAACCTGCCGAATATGGGATTGAGACAGGCGAATCGGCTGTTGAAGTTGCGCTGATCGACGTGCCAACCGTGTCTGAGCATGAAGAGCCTGCACCGAACGAGACGACCGACTCGAACGAATCGGTCGATACGCTCGAGCCCGTGGTTGAGGTTGAGAGGGAAACAAGTCCCGAGCCAGCTACGCCACCGCCTGAGGCCTTGCCGGAGATAGCCCAAATGGAGGAAACCAAGCCGCAGCCGAGACCGGCCCGAGCGGTCGCCGCTTCACGGCCAAAACCCAAAACAGCGCCGATCGCGCGGAAGGCGGCGTCGTCCGCTGGCAGCAATTCAGCGATGTCCGGGAATGCTTCCTCGTCCGTCAACGCTGTGTCAGGGGGCATCACTATAAACGCGGCGTATCTTCACAACCCGCACCCGGCCTATCCGGAGCTTTCGCGAAGGGCCGGCCACACGGGAGTTGTTCTCCTACGCGTTTCGGTTGGCCAGAACGGAAGGGTTGCTTCGGTGAAGTTGATCAAGTCCTCCGGCTACTCGCTCTTGGACGATCGCGCTCGGACCACTGTGCAACGTTGGACCTTCAGGCCCGCCCGGCGCGATGGCAAGCCGGTTGCGACAGAAGTGGACGTTCCGATTCGCTTTCGTCTGGATCGCTGAAAAAACCTTTTCATTACGCTCCAAGAGCGGAGCCCGGAATGCGGGGCGCCACTTGGCGCCTGACCCATTCTCCCGCGAAATCAAGGAGCGTTACGAGCCCGAGAATGAAAATAAGAACCGCGGCAAACCGGTCCCACTGATAGTATTCCTGATAAATGTGGAGCAGGACGCCCACACCACCCGCGCCGACATACCCCACGATGGATGCGGAACGAATGTTGTATTCCAGCATCCATAATGAGTAGCTCCATACCAGCGGACGCGCATTGGGCCACAGGCCGTGCTGAAAGGCCTGAATGCGTCCGGCACCGATGGCGCGCAATCCACGCGCAACTTCAAGATCGACCGATTCGAAGGCGTCGCTGAAAAATTTTCCCAGGTAGCCTAAGCTGTAGAAGGTGAGACCGGCTACTCCGGCCAGTGGATGCGGTCCGACGACGGCCACGGCTATCAGCGCCCAGATCAGGCTAGGAATGGTGCGAATGCAGTTCATTGCCATCCGTGCGATCGCCACCAGCCAGCGCGGCGACAATGTCTGCGCTCCAGCGGCGGCTAGCGGGAACGCCAGGACCACGGAAAAAAATGTTGCCATCACCGCGATCTGCAGTGTCTCGGCCAAGGCGCCGAGAATTTGGCCGGTGACTGAAAAATCCGGTGGGAAAAAGCGCTTCAAAAACCGGACGAGGTTTGCGCCATGATCCAGTTGGCGTCCGGAACCGCGCAGCGCGGGAAGTGAAGCCACGATTGCGATCAAGAAGACCAGGAGCGAAACGGTTGTGACGTTTAGCCGCTGATGCCAGGAAAGCCGGGGCATGCTTTCAGACTGTGCCGCCGCTCGGCGCTCACGATTCGCTCGCGGCATTCCTACAGTCGCGCTCCAGGGCGCGCACGGTCCATCGCTCCGGGTGACGGGGGTTCAGCTTGACGACAACATCGGCAAATCTGTCCACGAGATTTTGGTCGTGGAGCACACAAACGACCGTGCGAGACTGCTGGCGGGCTTGCTGCCGCAGGATTTCCAGAACGCGGCATGTAAGATCCGGATCCAAGTTGGACACCGGTTCGTCGGCGAGAAAGACCTCGGGCTCCTGGAACAGGGCTCGCGCGAGGGCCGCCCGCTGCTGCTCTCCGCC
>DATDAL010000065.1:0-4611 GCA_036525415.1 Terrimicrobiaceae bacterium
ACTTGGCGCTTTGACCACGCGCCACTTCAATAGACTTCTTAAGATAAGCCTCAGCTTCGCTTACCTTCGATGGGTTGAGTGCTAAAAGAATTTGCGCTCTTTGCCGATGCAATTCTGCTTCCCATGATCTGCCTGTCACGTCACCAATATTGGCCAGGATCCCTTCGACAATCGATAGCGCGCATTCATTTTCGCCAGCCTTGGCGTGCATATCCGCCAGCCAGCTTTCCATCATTGGAAGCATGAAGCCGACGCCATTACGTCGCGCTTCGTCGATTCCTAGTGCCATTTCCGCCCGGGCCTCTTCAAGTCGGCCTAGGTCGCCGACTGCTCGGCCTCGCGAAATTCTCGACAAAATCACGTACAGCGAAAAACGCTGTTCTTGCGACATTTCGAAGCTCTTGTCGGCGCTTTCGAAGGCGCGAGCGGCATCCCCGCGCAGAAGGTGCACAACGGAAGTCATGTAATGAGCGAACGCCACGGTGTATGGGTGGCCAAGGTCTTGACCCAAGGCAAGCGCTTCCGAAACGTGGGAAAGGGATTGATCCGGATAGCCCAGAAACCACAAGTCCCAAGATAGGAGCAGAAGTGAAGCCGCTTGGGGTTCCACCATGTAAAGATTGGATAGGGGCTGTTTTCCTTTGCCAATCGAGAGCTTGATTGACTCCGCGAAATGGTCCGCTGACGATTGGAAGTCCCCACTCGTCAATAACGTACTGCCCATCACTCTATGAGCCACCATTAGCGGCACGGGTTGGGACAACGCTCGTGACCGTGACAGGAACTCATCAGCTAAGCGGAGCGCATCATCATTCTTTCCACCCATCCAGGAGTGCCCCCATAACCCAAACAGGGCTTGGAAATACTCAGGGATGTCGCCGAGTTGCAGGCATAAGGTACGAGCCCGCAAAAACGCTTCGCGGGTTTCCGCGGAGGCATACCCTTGAACGGCGATAAGCGGTATTCCCAACGCCAATTGAATGTCGATCTCTTGTTTGATCCGTTCAGGCGTTTCCGGCAAAGCGTCCAGAAGCTGAAGGGCCTTTCGAAAGCTAGCAATCGCTTCGACGTTGGCGGAATGCGCGAGCGCACCCTGCCCAGACTCGAGCCAGCGACGAATGGCCAATTGGTGATTGCCTGCTTCTTGATAGTGATAGGCCAGGACTTGGGGTTGATTTTCGGCGAGCTCCGAAATGTCATGCTCTAAGATTGCCGCGATGTCCGCGTGTATCTGCTGCCTCTTACTCCTAAGCAAAGAGTCGTAAATTGCGTCACACAACAACGCATGCTTGAAGGCGAAACGAAGGACAGGCGAAATTCCGACTCGATAGATGATGTCAGCCTGTTCGAGCAACGAGAGGGCCGACAGCATATCGTCATCGTCAATTCGCGATGCAGCCGACAAGAGATCATAGGAGAACTCGCGCCCAATCACAGCCGCAATCTGTGCAAGTCTGCGACTCGGCGCAACGCGGTCGAGCCGCTCCATCAATGCGTCACTCAGCGTGTCCGGAACCCTGAGTAATGCTGGCTGTGCTGTGCGCCCGAAAGTGCCTCGGGTTCGTAAAGGCGCACTCAACATACTGCTCGTTAGTTCCTCTATGAATAGCGGGACGCCATCAGCCTTTTCAATGATCTGGTCGAGTAGCGGTTGGGGCATGCTCCCGCCCCTCAAGATATCTCGGACCATCGCCTTCACTTCGATGTGCGACAATCGAGTGAGCGAGTGCATGGTGGTGTTCGCATGGGTCATCCACGTGGGGCGGAACTCGGGCCGGCACGACACAATAAGTAGCACGCGGGCGTGGTCGATCCGGCTGATAATCGATTCAAGCAGCTCAAGCGTCGATGGATCTAGCCAGTGCGCATCCTCGAAGATGCAGAGCGTGGGGCGTTGGACAGAAAACGCCAAGATCATGTCGACGAGCGTGCTTATCGTCCTGTTCTTTATTTGCTGCGGCGTAAGGCCAGATAATTCGAGGTGATTTTCCAACGGGATTGATAACAGTTTGGCAATGAGCAGTACCGGCTCTTTGGAATTATCAGTTGAGCGCGGAAGGTAAGTTGTAAGCTTGGCAATCTTATCTACCTCGGCCTCGCGAGCTGTTAGTTGGGCCGCTTGTTCGATCTGCCCGATCACCGGAAAGAACGCGCTCTGACTGTGATAGGGCGAGCACTGATGGTGCAGCAAGACGTGTGGTTCCTGCTGAACATGCGATTTCAATTCGTGGAGGAGCCTTGATTTTCCGACTCCGGGAATACCTGAGAGCAATATGACTTGGCCGTCACCGTCTTTGACTTTCTGCCACCTATCAAGCAGCAAGCTGAGTTCGCTTGAGCGTCCAATGAGCGGGGTAAGAGAGCCCGTATGCGCATCCTCGAAGCGGCTAGCGGTATTTTTTGCCGAGAGCACGCGATACACGTGAAGAGGTTCAGATACACCTTTGAGTTCCTGGAGCCCGAGGTCCTGAAAATCAAAAGCTGCCCATACTAGACGCTTCGTCGATTCAGCGATGAGTACGGTGTTGACAGCGGCAAGGGTCTGTAGACGCGCGGCGATATTCGGCGTCTCTCCCACCGCGTCCATCGACCACGTACCACTATCTCCTATCTCACCAACAACAACCGGACCCGAGCAAACACCCACTCGACAGTTCAGGGTAACTGGCCCTGAAATCTTCGTAACTCCGGACACAATCTCCAGGGCGGCGTGAATAGCGCGAACGGCGTCATCCTCGTGTGCACGGGGCCAACCGAAAAATGCCATCACTCCATCGCCGAAATAGCGGGCGACCTCGCCTCCATAGCGCCCAATCGCCTCGCTGCACTCCACCCGATACGCGTCAATGAGTTTTTGGAGATCCTCAGGATCTAACTTCTCCGATAGCTGCGTAGATCCCACCAGGTCACTGAACATCACTGTGATCTGACGGAATTCAGCTTCGCGATGTTGCACAAGAGAGGGTGGCACGACAGTGGCGCTTGACACCGCTTTTGTTGTGCCGGTGGGCTGGCGCGCGGCCGTCAATGCTTCAATTGCCCTAAGCAGCTTCTTGCGGTGACCTAAAGAAGATACTCCGAGTTTTTCGAGATCATTTTCCGTCAAATCCGGAAGGACGGAGTAGTCGATATTGTTTTCTGCGAAGGTTTTGGCGTACTGGCCTAGACCTTGTCTACCCAGCCACTCGGCTAAGTCGGTGGTTGTTGTCCTCGTCATTGCAGAGGCCCTTGCCCACTGCCGTAGTTCATTAAGAAAGAGTTTGGCTTCAGACCCAGCATATGGTGCCTTTGCTTAAAACCAGGAAAGCGTTCTCCCGCGCACAATATCATCTCCCACAACGATATCATATGAGCGTTATCATATGAGCGTTCTTTGACCGCCGATATTTGGCTTTCCCCGGCGCGAAGCACAACTGCAGCTTGGCGCAACGACACCAGCGCCGGGTGCCCTACCCAGCTACCCATGGCGGCCGTTCGCGAGCAGTCACGCGGCCCTCATCGTTTTAAATCGCAACCGTGCTATACGCTATGGGAGAACCGGCGCGTCGTTTCTCGTGCCTCACGCCATGCCAAACTGCGATGACTATCGCGCTATTCCGCTCATGCTGCGGGCCGAGCGCCGCGCTTTTCACCGTGCAAAGGATATGAGCTGTGACGAAACGGGAGCGCTTCTCCGAGCGCCTGCTCAAGCTCCTCAAGCATCTGAGCCTCGGATTTGAGAAGCTCGTGATTATATCCTTCCGCCAGAATCAACGCCGATTCATACGTCTCCTGAACGACTCTGATACGGTCATTCGCAGGAAGGGAGGCGACGAACTCGATCGTTTCTTCGACATGAGCGGCTTCGCTTCCGAGGGAGCTGTGACTTCTGAGGAAGCGGGTCGCATCAACGTCAGGCGGACACATCGCCCGCACCTTCTCGATATCGGTCTCCTGCTTGAGCGCGGCGATGCGTTCTAGGCAGTACGAATAGCCGATGCAGCCCATCGGATAATCCTGGACGCAGAGGTCATCGAAGCGCTTGCAGAGGGGTTTGATGCCCTCTGGAACGAAGTTGGCGACGAGTCGCTCGCCGGGCACACCCAGCGCACGCAGATCCTTGAGCGCGAGCCGGTCGTGACCGGTCTCCTCGCGCGCACGCTCTTCAAGGTAGGCCACGACCTCGGGCCTCCCAAGCTCCTTGAAGCGGCTGGCGGCCCGTCGGAGATTTCGAGGCGTGTCGACAGATGTGTGATAGGCGCCGACCAGGGCGACGATATAGCCGGCGATCGTCGGGTCAGGGCGCGCGAGGCGCTTTTCGATTCCCGCAAATCCGAGATTTATCGCGCCGTCGAGCAGCCCAACCGTGCTGCCCGCCGAGCCCGCGCCCATCATCGGCGCCGCGAATGGATCTATGCCTTCTTTTGTACCGTCAGGCGTATGAAACCAGACCTCTCCCGACTCGCGAGCGATGATCGAAATATCGCTCGTGACGTTGACCCACTCCGTGACCGACCGTGCCATGCGAAACCTCCCATTTTCGAGTCGTCGCCCGCCCTCATGCGGACCGAGCTCGCTTCAAATCAAAGACACATCGCTTGAACCGACTCGCGACAGCGCTAGATCCCGTTC
>DATDAL010000066.1:0-84377 GCA_036525415.1 Terrimicrobiaceae bacterium
ATAACTCCGGGCCAGAATCCCCACACTCAAGTGCTCGGCGATCTGGCCCCCGCTGCTCATTGTCATTGCTGTGCGCGCCATACCGCACTTCACAATAACAGCCGCGCTTCAGAATGGAAAGCCTTAAGTGAACAGTATTGAGGCTAAACCGAGACTCTCATCGGCATGAGCACGTAAAGAAACGGTGTATTGATCTTTATGACGCCCGGGCTCATTTCATCGATGAGCTCGAGATGGATCTCGTCGTTTGCAAGGTTTTTTAAGGGATCCATGAGAAACTCGGGATTGAAGGCGATGGAAAGGTCGCGGCCCCGATAAACGACCGCCAGCGCCTCCCGTGCCTCACCCACCTCGGGCGTGTTCGCGGTTATGTCCAGGTTGTTTCTGGTAAAGCTAAGGCGAACGGAGCTTGTCTTGTCGTTGCTGAGCAGTGAAACGCGCCGAACCGTGTTGAGAAGGGCCTCGCGCTCTATGGTGACGCGTTCCTTGGCCTCGCCGGGTATGACCTGCCGGTAGTTCGGATAGTTGCCCTCGACAAGTTTTGAAACGAGCTGAGAGCCATTCAATTCAAAGGAGACCAGGTTTTCGCCAACTGAAATCTGCACCTCTCCGTCCTCACCGAGCAAACGCTGAAGCTCGGTCACCGCCTTGGTTGGGACAATGAAATCGCGCTCATGGCTGTGGGGAAATTCCAGGTCGCTGTCAAAGAGCGCGAGGCGGCGTCCATCGGTCGCCACGAGCGTGAGCTTGTTCTCCTTGAAGGAAAAAAGGATTCCGTTAAGCACATAGCGGGTTTCGTCAACCGAAATGGCGTAGGAGGTCCTGCGCAGGCCATTTTTGAGCTCGGACTGCCTGATCGTGTAAACCTTTGCATCCTTGGAGGACGGAAAAGCCGGGAACTCTTCCTTCGCAAGGCCATAGATCTTGAAAAAGCTCGAACCGCAGCGCAACGTCGAGATGTTCTTTGCGTCGGTTTCGATTACGATTTCCGAGGCAGGAAGCGCGTGCACTATGGCGGCAAGACGGCGGGCAGGCAAGGTGGTGGCGCCCGCTTTTTCCACCTGGGCAAGAATCTCGCAGCGTACGGCGACCTCCAGGTCGGTCGTAGTGAGTCGCAGGCCGGTCTTTGTCGTCTCCAGCAAGGTGTTGGTCAGAACGGGGAGCGTGGAGCGCGTGCTGACTACGTTTTGGATGCGTTGCAGACCGTCAAGGAGGGCTTCTTTGGTGACTGCGAACTTCATGTGCTTGATTGGAAAGGTTTCATTTATTGAGGCGACCCTGCGAAGTCAAACATTAGTCCAAAACCGCAACCCCAATCATGGGAGAATCTCCGTGAAATAGTCAGTGAAACCGGGGTCGGCGACCCCGGCAACAACTAAGACCCGCAGACACGTACCGGCTATCGCTGAAGCTGGCTGTCGAGAAGACGGATGACGTGACGAGTCTGCTCATCCTCTTCGATGCGGCGTTTGACCAATTTGCAGGCATGTATGACGGTGCCGTGATCTTTTCCGCCGAACGCGTCACCGATGTCGCTGAGGGAGCAATTCGTCAATTCCCGGGAGAGGAACATGGCGACCTGGCGCGGGAACGCGATGTTTGCGGGACGCCGCTTGCTGGTCATGTCCGCAAGGCGCACATCAAAATGCTCGGCCACCTTGCGTTGGATTTGCTCAATGGTAACCGCGCGCCGAGCCTGTTCCTGAAAAATGTCGCGCAGCAAGTTCTCGATAACCTCGCGTGTGATTTCGCGGTCGCTGAGGGACTTGTAGGATGCCACGCGCATGAGCGCTCCTTCCAGACGCCGGACGTTGTTGCGAATGCGGTCGGCAAGAAACTCAATCACCCACCGGTCGAGCGTGATATTCAAGCATTCCGCTTTCTTTTTCAGAATCGCAATGCGCGTCTCGATGTCCGGAGGCTGCAACTCCGCGGTCATTCCCCACTCGAACCGCGAAACGAGGCGTTGTTCCAGCTTTTCGATCTCGCTTGCCGGACGGTCGCTGGAAAGAACGATCTGCTTGTGGCCATCGTGCAAGGTGTTGAAGGTGTGAAAAAACTCCTCCTGCGAGCGCTCCTTGCCCGCAAGAAACTGGATATCGTCAATCATCAGGATATCCGCGTAGCGGTACTTCTTGCGGAACTTCACCAGCGTGCCGTGCTGAATCGCATCGATAAACTCGTTGGTAAACTGCTCGCTGGAGAGGTAAACGACGCGCGCGGCCTTTTGGTTGTCGATAACGTAGTGGCCTATGGCCTGCAGGAGGTGTGTTTTGCCCAAGCCGCTTCCGCCGTAAACGAAAAAAGGATTGTAGGTCTTGGCGGGCGCCTTCGCCACCGCCATGCCCGCCCCGTGTGCAAACTGGTTGTTCGATCCAACGACGAAGGTGTCGAACGTGTTTCGCGGATTCATTCCGGAGGACGTTTGACTTTGAGCGCGCTCGGAGGCGCCCGGCCGAGGAAGCGGGGGCTCCCCATGTGCCACCGCCGATGCGTGTGAGGATCCATCGGCCTCTGCGCCCGGAGCGACGAACTGGATCTTTCGCGGACTCCTCAGCACTTCGGAGGCGGCGTCCTGGACGAGACGCAGATAGTTGCTCTCGATAAAGAACTGATGGATCGGATTGGGCACGCGAAAGACGAGTTTCAATCCGTCATCGGAGATGACATCGACGTCTTGAAACCAACGCTCGTATCCGTCGGAGCTGATCCGCTGGCGGATCACTTCGGAAACCGACGGCCAGATATTTCCGCAATTCAAAGTCATAGAAAGTTATGCACGAGATTCCCAGCCAACCCCAAAAGACAGACTCGGCAGCCTGACCACGGCAACAACAACCAAAAACGCCGCGCGCGCCAAGTTTTTTTCGGGAATCTTTTTTGAGAGTTTCATTGTAATTTATTATAACAAAACAACTTATGAGTATCAGCGCTTCAGGCTTTCCTCGAAGCAATTCCATGAAACCTTCCACTTCCCTTTGCCGTAGCGCATGCGATTTTTATGATTGAATTGGGGGGATTCAACATCTTCACAAGTTGTTCACACGCGGCCAGCCCTCTTGTGCCGCAAGCGGCGCGAGATTAAAAATTTGGCGAAGGGGACCTCAAGAAAAAAGGGCCGAACGGTTGAAAAGAAAGTTGCGGATTTGCCGGGCAAATCGCTTGACGAGCGCGGAGCTCAAGAAACCATGCGGCTTTGGCGCTCGACGTATTCTTTGGCGACCAGAAGTTGAGGCTCGGGCGTCCTGAAGCAAACGGCCACCGCGAAGGTCACAACGGCGCCAAAGGCAATGCGCCAGGGAAACTCGATCCGGGGCAGCCAGGCGGGCGCCCACAGTGCGGGATGAGCGAAACCGGCAGCGGCGGGGTGCAGCAGAGTCCACAGATCGTTGTGTAGACCGCTGAGAAGGGCGACGACAAGAAAGCCGCAGAGCATGGCGAGGAGGTTTCCGGCCTCGCACCCGCGGCGTTTGGTGAGTAGACCCACCAGGAAGACGCCGAGCAGCGAGCCGTAGGTGTAACCGAAAATTCCGAGCACGATGGGAATGATGCGGGCGTTGAGCACAATCTTGGCGTAGGCGGTTGCGGAGCCGATGAGGATCAAGAGCACCGAGAAAATCACCGTGCTGATGCGCGCCGCACGCACGATTTCGGCTTGAGAAGCGTTCTTTCGAATGTAGGGGCGGTACCAATCCTCCGTGAAACTGGTGGCGAGCGCGTTCAGCGCGGTGCTGAGCGAACCCATTGCGGTGGCAAAGATGCCTGCAATGAGCACCCCGCGCAGACCGGGTGGAAGCTCATGGACGATGTAGTAGGCAAACGGAGCATTCTTGCCCGGCTGCTGGTAAAAGACCCAAAGCAAGATTCCGACAAAGAGAAACGCAATGACGAGCGGGAGGTCCGCCAAGCCGGAAAGAATCAGCGAAAGGCGGCTGCGATGATGGTTCTTTGCCGTGAGCATGCGCTGCACCATGTCCTGGTCGGTGCCGTGCGTCGCGAGCGTCGTGAAGGTCGAGCCAATGAGCGCCGCCCAAATAGTGTATTCGCTTTCGAGGATGCCGCGCACATTGTCCCAGAAGCTTCTCTGAGGCTCCAAGCCGCTCGAGAAGAATTGCCAGTCTCCCGGCTGGTTGAGCGCCTCTGTCACGCCCTGCCAGCCGCCAGGAATTGTGCGCAACAACGACCAGATCGCGAAGCCGAGCGATCCAAACATTATACAAGCTTGAATGACGTCGGTCCAGACGACCGCCTTGATGCCGCCAAGGGTGGTATAAAGAGCCGTCAGGGCGGTGATCGCAGTGAGGGCGAGAACGTAGATCCAGACCTGTTGCCAAAGGCTGAGGGTCTCTCCGGTTACCATTTCGTAGCCCATCACAAAGACGATGGCTGCGACGTAGAGACGGGTTCCGCTGGCAAGAGCGCGTGTGGTCAGGAAAATTGCCGAAGCCGTGTCTTTTGTCCTTCTCCCGAAACGAAGGAGGAGATACTCGTAAATCGAGACGACCCGGAAGTCGTAGTAGGGCTTGATGAATACGTAAGCAATGATGACGCGGGCGAGGATGGTGCCAAGCGCAAGCTGCGCGTACGTAAAATTGCGCTTTTCGTAGCCTTCGCCTGGAGCGCCAAGAAATGTGGCCGCGCTGATCTCTGCGGCGAGAATCGAGGCGAGAACCGCCCACCACGGAATGTTGCGATCGCCGACCGCAAAGCTCTCGATGCTCTTGCTTCCCCGGCCCTTGTAGAGCCCGACGGCGATGATCACGGCGAAGTAGAGAAAGACAATGAATCCATCAAGTAACAAGCCGGCTATCGAACCTGATGCCATACCGATATCCTGCCTCAGTTGCCTCCGACGAGGGGTTTGAGGAGGATCTTTGAATTGCGTCCGCTGGCTTCGTACTTGAGCCGCCGCACGGCGGGGAGAGTTTCGGGAGATGTCTCCTGGAAGCCGCCCTTTTGCTGAAGATAGCTGAAGGCCTGGGTAGAGAGCGCAAAGAGCCGTTTGAGTCCCTTCTCTCGCGCAAGATTTTCCGCGAAGGCCATGAGCTTGCGGCCATAACCCTGGTTCTCGTGCGCCTTGCTGACGTAAAGGCACGCGAGTTCGCCGGCTGCATCTTGAGGATAGACATGCAAGGCCACGCACGCGACGGCTGTGCGGTCAACTTCGAGAAGCCAATAATCCTCGAGCCGTTCGAGGATTTCTGTCCGCGTACGGCGCACGAGTTCTTCGTTTTTCACGGATTGTCGGATGAGCGACATCACGGCGCGAACGTCCTTCTTGAAGATCCGCCGGATCTGCTGGTATTCGTTCGAATACACCATCGTGCCAAAACCGTCGTAGCTGAAAATTTCGGTCAGCAGCGCTTCGTTGACCCCGCCATCCAGGAGATGCACCCGCGGAACGCCTTGTACACAAGCCCGGGCGGCGCACTCGAGCTTGGATAGCACACTCTGGGCTAAATCCTCGCGCTGCTTTTTTACCAATTCCAGCGTTTCGGACACCGAGAGCTGCCGCGAGAGGCTCGGGCGTCCGGCGAGCGCGGAGCTTGGCGCCAGGTAAATGATCTTTGCCGCGGAGAGCTCCTCGCCGACCTCGACGGCTGCTGCGTCGGAATTGACCCGATAGGTGCGGCCCTCGCCGTCGAAGCCCAGCGGCGGAATCACGGGCACGATGCCCTCGTCAAGCAGCAGACGCAGCGCTTTGACGTCCACGCGTTCGACCCGCCCAGTGAACTGGTGATCCAACCCGCTAAGAATTCCGGCGGGATGGGCGATGATTGCGTTGACATAGGCCGCACGCAAGTCCACCGCGGAGAGCCCCTCCATGATTTGATTCGTCAGCCGGATTGCCGCATCGATGCTGACTTGGAGCGTGATCTCGTCGGTGACGCCTGTCCCGTCCGAGTTGGTCAGCCTTACGCCACGCTCCCTGGCAAGCTTAAGGATTTGATAGCCCGCTCCGTGTACGAGAACGACCTTGACGCTCAGAGAGCGCAAGACCGCGAGGTCCAGCAGTATGTTGTGAAAATTGTCCGAAGCGACCACCTCTCCGTCGAGGGCAATCACAAAGACACGCTCCCGAAAACGGGGAACATACTGAAGGATTTCGCGGAGATCGGAGACGTTCACTTTAATGACGAAAGCTGCCGGAATAGCAATTCAGGCCGCACCCTCAAGGCGAAAGTCGCCGTCGAGTTCCGCCGCGATGATCGAGGTCAACACGGCCGGCGCCTCCAGCGCCGCAAGAATCCCGCAATCGGGCACGGGGACAAGTCTCGAGCGTTTCAGCTTTCGCGAAATCTCTTCTCCAGCCGAGCGGGGAAAGCCGGAAGCCCGGTCTGGCCAGAGAACACTCACAGGATGCGGAACACCATCCAGACGCGATTCGATGTCGAAGCCCAAGCGCCCGCGAAGAAGTCCGGAGATGGCATGTTCCGCACCGGGCTGCTGAGCGCATGTCGTCAATGCCCGCACCATCTCCTCGTTCATGCGGGAGGGATCGCCCAACGCGACCTTGGTCAACCAACCACGGATGAACGGGGCGCGCGAAAGATAATTGCGGTAAACGAAGCGGTTGAGTCCGGGCAATCCGATCAACGCGACCATGCGCGCAGGGCTCCATTTGCGTGATTCCTTGAGTCCAGAGGGTAGGAGGAGAACCAGCCGAGCGACACGTTCGGGG
Organism: Terrimicrobiaceae bacterium; assembly: GCA_036525415.1. Lineage (GTDB taxonomy): Bacteria > Verrucomicrobiota > Verrucomicrobiia > Chthoniobacterales > Terrimicrobiaceae > DASTFP01. The sequence continues at coordinate 6,683 of DATDAL010000066.1, forward strand.
TGGCGCGAGGCCAGCAGAAGGCCAATGCCGGCAGTCAACCCGCTCGCAATGAGGACCGGAGTCCGGTCGCCGCAGGTGTTTTGCAGAAAGTCGGCAAGACTCTCGGCATAATCGGTCGCGTCCATGGTCAGGCCGGGGCGCTCGGACTCTCCGAAACCGATCAAGTCAGGGACGATGACTTCTCTTCCCATTGTGAAGTGCGGATAGACTTTGGACCATTCGTACGACGAGGCGCCCAGATAGATCCCATGCAGAAAGACTACGGGATCGCCGGATCCCGAGATATGATAAACCATCTCCCCAAACGCGGTCTCGGTGACTCGCGTTGCGAAGATGGCTGGCGAAATGTCATCGGGAATCCGTTCCCTGGGAGCGCGGCGAAACCCGTACCGGGCAACCAGCGCCACCGCGCCGACGACCGCGCCAAGCCCAACCCCAAGTACCGGCTTGCGTTTCCAAAGATTCAACACTTTTTGTTCATACCATGAAAATAGCGATAACAATACAACAGTCTCGAGGCGCGGAGAAGCGCTTGGAAATTCCTTTCGAGATTTGCTCTAAACGGCACCCTCTAAGGATTTCATGCTTCCCTTCAGGCCAACGTCAAACCAATACCACGGTCTGCGAACCATCGACGATTTCTCCGATGACACGTCCGCGGGTTTGGCTTGCCGCCTCCGTTTCACGCTTCTTCGGCACGACCAGCACCATACCAATTCCCATGTTGAAAACGTTGTACATTTCAGCTGGATCTACGGAAGCGGCGCGCTGAATGATTTTGAAAATTGGCGGTACCCGCCATGAGTTCCGTCGGACGTTGGCCTGGCAACCCTTGGGCAGGACACGTGGGAGATTATCCACAAGGCCTCCTCCAGTAATGTGCGCGGCGGCATGGACCACGCCCGCCGCGAGCGACGAAATAAGCGGCTGGTAGTTTCTGTGCACCCGGAGCAGCTCCTCGCCTAGCGTCAGGCGAAGTTCCGGCAGACGGGAGGAGGTCTTCAAGCCCATCTCGTCAAAGAGAACTCTTCTCGCCAGCGAAAAGCCGTTGGTATGCAATCCGTCCGAGGGGAGGCCAATGAGGACATCGCCTGGCCGGACCTGGGAGCCATCGAGTATCTTCGGGCGGTCCACGACGCCGACGATGGTGCCGGCCAAATCATACTCCCCTTCACGGTACATGCCGGGCATTTGAGCGGTTTCTCCGCCTATTATCGCGCAGTTGGCCGCCTTGCACGCTTTCGCGAAACCGCCGAGAAGCTGCTTGAAGACGGCGGGTTCGAGCTTTCCGGCCGCGATGTAGTCAAGAAAGAAAAGCGGGCGCGCGCCCAGTACGGCGATGTCGTTGATGCAGTGATTGACGAGGTCCTGGCCGATCGTGTCATGACGGTCCATGGCGAAGGCGACTTTAAGCTTCGTGCCAACGCCATCCACGCTGGACACGAGCACGGGGTCTTTCATGCTCTTGAAATCGGCTCTGAAAAGTCCCCCGAAGCCGCCGATTTTGCCGAGTACTTCCGGGCCGTGGGTTGAACGGACAATTGACTGGATTCCGCGCTTGAGAGTGTTGCCCAACTCGACGTCCACTCCGGCCCGGGCATAGGCTTTGATCGGGTTTGTCTTCATAGCAGGCGCGGTTCCTCTTTTTCGAGCAGGCGGACGCGGCCTAATCGCTTTTCCATGATCAACTTATCGAAAGTCGCGTCGTAGGGTAACGGATAGTCGCCGCTGAAGCATGCGGTGCAGAATGTCTCGGCAGGTCGCCCAGTGGCGCCGATCATTCCCTTGAAATCCAAGTAGCCTATGGAATCGGCGCCAAGGTATCTGCAGATTTCGTCCATTGTGCACTGGTTGGCGAGGAGTTTCTCGGGATTAGGAAAGTCGATGCCGTAATAGCAGGCGAACTTGTGCGGCGGACAACTGACGCGCATGTGCACCTCTTTCGCGCCAGCTTCGCGCAGCGTGACGACGCGAGAGCGGGCCGTCGTGCCACGCACGATGGAGTCGTCCACCACAACGATGCGCTTGTCCTTCACGGCTTCCATGATGAGATTCAACTTCACTCGCACGTTAAAGTCGCGGATACGCTGACTGGGCTGGATAAAAGTGCGGCCGATGTAATGATTGCGCACGAATGCCGGATAGTACGGAATCCCGAGCTCCTCGGAAAAACCCAGCGCGGCATAAATGCCAGAGTCCGGCACAGGAACCACAAGGTCCGCATCGACAGGATGCTGGCGCGCGAGCTCCCGTCCCATCTCGACGCGGGCCTTGCTGACATTGATACCGGAAATGGTGCTGTCCGGCCGGGCAAAATAGACATACTCAAAAATGCAGAACGCGCTGCGTGTTGAGGGAAAAGGCCATTCCGAGCGGATTCCGGAATTGTCGATGATTACCACTTCGCCGGGCTCCACCTCACGGATGTATTCAGCTTCGATAAGGTCGAGGGCGCAGCTCTCCGAGGAAAGGACGTAAGCGCCGTCCTTTTTGCCGATGCAGAGGGGTCGGAACCCATAGGGATCCCGGAAGCCGAGGATTTCGCGTTCGCCCATGAGCACGATGGAGAAAGCCCCTTCGATGCGGCGCAATGCCGAGAGCACGCCTCCTGAGCCGCGCGGCTGCGCGAGAAGGTGAAGGATGATCTCACTATCGACCGTGGTCTGGAAGATCGAGCCCTTGGCTTCAAGTTCCTCGCGAAGCTGCGCGGCATTGACCAGGTTGCCGTTGTGGCCGATCGCAATCTGGCCGCGGCCAGTATCGACGACAAAGGGTTGTGCGTTCTTGATGGTGCTCGATCCGGTTGTCGAATATCTCACGTGGCCGATCGCTCGAGTGCCTGACAAGCGCTCCAGGGCATCTGGAGTAAAGACCTGCGAAACCAGACCCATCCCTTTGTGAACCGCAAAAGGACTCTCTGAGCCCTTGGCGGAAACAATGCCCGCGCTCTCCTGGCCACGGTGTTGCAACGCAAAAAGACCGTAGTAAACGATACTCGCGGCGTCAGGATGCCCGAAAATGGCGAAGACGCCGCATTCGTGAGTGGGTTTGTATTGTTGGCGCAAGGGGTTGATCGGTGGAAGAGAGCAAATAAGTGGTTCGATCACGCCACGCTTCAAGGCTTGAATAAACCGGCACGCCCGTTAAGCCACGCGTCCTCAACGCTGCTAAAGAGTTTGTTAAGCGATTCCCTGTCGCCAAGCCGGTACTCGACAGTGTGGGCGTGCGTCGTGGTCGGATAACTCTTGACGACCTTTGCCCGGAGATCGTCGGTTTCAACACGAGCGCTGACTTCCTTTGTCTTGCTCTCGATCGCATTCAATGCGCGTTGACCTGCTGGCACTGGCGGCTTCGGAAGGTACGGCTCGATAAAGTAGAATCTTGCCAGCTCGGAGCCGGACGTGGCGATGTTGACCTCTGCGACGCGCGCGGCGCCATCGACGACATATTCGTGCAGGCTCACCGAGGTGATCGCAGAAAGCCGGACAATGTATGCACCGCCCGGCAACTCGGCCTTCCAGACGCCCCGGCGCAGTTGATCGGGCGTCGGGGAGGCCTCTTGGGCTGTCACCTCTTGGGCTGTCACTCCAGCCAGCGGCATCCCTGTCACCAATACTGAGATTCTCAACAGCTTCAAGGCATGCATAGGGTCAATAGCGATCTGTTCGGGCTCGCGGAAACCACCTTTCGACTCCAAGGTTTCCAGCTTTTCCGCCGGCACGCAAACCGGAAGTCACGCAGCAACGACTCGGCGCTCCAGGCGATCGGCACCCCCACTTCAAGCGTGGCGCATCCATTTTCGGCGGCGTCAACGACCCATAAGAGCCCTGGCGGCGTATAGCCTTTCGGCAAAACGAGGCTGGCGCAACATACGAATATTGATGCATAAATTCAATATGCCCGCCTATCGCCCGAATGCCGCGATCATTTTACAGAATTCCTCCGGAGAGATTCTTGTCTGTGAGCGCAGTGACTGGTCAGGTTGCTGGCAGTTTCCACAAGGAGGTGTAAAAAAGGGCGAGACGCTGCTCGACGCACTGCACCGCGAGGTCGAGGAAGAGCTTGGCCTCAAGCCTTGCGATTACCGTGTCCTTTCAAGCAAGGGTCCCTATCGGTATCTTTTTATGAACGGGCGAAAAAAGAACGGATTTGACGGACAGGAACAACACTATTTTCTCGCGGAGCTAATAGCTCCGCCAGGCGCAATCCGCCTGGAGGGCACCCACGAGTTTCGCGCCGCGCGCTGGCTGCCGCCCGCATCTTATGACCTCAGGTGGATCGGTAGCATGAAACGCGATGTATACACTCGCGTCTTTCGAGATTTTTTCGGGATCGAGCCACGTGACTCGGAATTGAGGAAATTCTGTTGACTTGCCGCGCGAATTGCAGATTCTCCGCCCGTCCAAATGTTCACATTTACGGCCTTTGTGGTATTGTCTGGCGCTCTCATTGGAGGCGTTTGGTGGGCTTGCCGGAATGACTCGGATGCTCCCTAGAAGCATGATGACGATTTCCTGGCTTAGATTCGAGTGGGATCTAAAGAATATTCCTGCTGGTGACCTGAAGGTCCCATCACCGTTTATCCTAAGCCGAGCGGAGAAGGACGACCGTGATGCGGTGCAGAAGGTCGCGACCAACGCCTTTAGCATGGATACCGGTTGGAGCGACATTCAAAAGAGTTTTGCTGAGACAATACTAAGGAACGTCCGAGCCGGCTTCGAAAAGAATCCTCCCGATTGCGTGATTGTTCAACATGGCAGCCGGATCATTGGCGCTTCAATTTTGAGCACTAATGTCGGCGCGGAAAACCACCTGACGACCGGTCCCTGCGTGCTACAGGAATACCGTGGCAGGGGACTCGGCACCGTGCTCTTGAGAGCTTCGCTGGCCGCGCTGCGCGATGCGGGGCTCGCCCGTGCCTATGGCGTTGCCCGCGGCAAGACAGCCGCCGCGCGCTTTCTGTATCCGAAATTTGGAGGCTCCGTCGGGCGATGGCCCCCTGATTTTGAGGTTGCGCAAAAGCTCGCCGCGTGATGGTATGACTCCTTGCAGAAAGGAGCTGCTTTTGGCGCGGGAAGGGAAATAAAAATGAACAGGTTGTTCAAGGAATACGAGATTGGAGGCTTTTTCGACGAGATGTTTTCGGCGCCAGGGATGGTGCGCCCCCACTATCAGCGCCTCACACGGCGCTTTTCGGAAATGGAGGATGGCGAGTTCGATCGCAAAAGGCTTCTGGCCGAAAAGTCCTATCTCAATCAGGGAATTACTTTCACCGTTTACAGCGGGGACGAGGGCACGGAGCGTATTTTTCCGTTTGACCTGATTCCGCGCATTATCCCGGCAAAGGAGTGGGAACACATTGAGCGCGGGCTCATCCAGCGGCTTGAGGCTTTGAATCTGTTCCTGCACGACATCTATCACGAGCAACGGATCATCAAGGAGAAAGTCATTCCGGATGAGATTGTGCGAAGCGCGAAGCACTTTCGGCCCGAGCTCATGGGCTTCGATGTCCCTAAGAACATTTACATTCACATCTGCGGCACGGACCTGATTCGCGACGCCAACGGAGTGTATACGGTGCTTGAGGACAACGGCCGGTGCCCCTCCGGGGTTTCCTACGTGCTGGAAAATCGCCAGGCAATGAAGCGCGTTTTTCCCAAGCTCTTTGCCAGGTACCAGGTCCGACCCGTCGATCGCTATGCGCAGGATCTGCTTGCAGTCCTGCGCCATGTGGCCCCTCACGAGAATCCCGATCCCACTGTAGTTGTCCTCACTCCGGGAATTTACAATTCCGCCTATTTCGAACATTCCTTTCTCGCCCGTTCGATGGGTATCGAAATTGTCACGGGCAGCGATCTTCTCGTGAAGGATTCGCGAGTGTTCATGAAGACGACAAAGGGACTCAGGCAGGTCGATGTCATCTATCGCCGCATCGACGATGACTTCATCGATCCCACCGTTTTCCGGAAGGATTCCGTATTGGGCGTTCCCGGCATTGTCGAAGCTTACCGCAAGGGGAACGTAAATCTCGCAAACGCCATCGGTACCGGCGTCGCGGACGACAAGGTCACGTACTACTTTGTCCCCAAAATGATCAAATTCTACTTGGGCGAGGAACCGATTCTTCCGAATGTCGAAACTTACCTTTCCGCGGACGACACCGATCGGAAATTCATCTTGGAGAATTTGGAAAAGCTCGTGGTGAAGGCCGCGAACGAAAGCGGTGGCTATGGGATGTTGATCGGCCCGCATGCCACCACCGAAGAGACCGAAAAATTCCGCGTCGCCATTTTGGCGGATCCGCGCGGCTATATTGCCCAGCCCGTCGTGCTGTTGTCCCGCTCGCCCTCGTACTGCGACGGATCCGTCGAGGGCCGTCACATCGACCTGCGCCCCTACATTCTTTGCGGTGAGAAGACGAGCATTATTCCGGGCGGTCTCACCCGAGTGGCCCTGCGCAAAGGCTCGCTTGTTGTCAATTCCAGCCAGGGTGGCGGCAGCAAGGATACCTGGGTGCTGGACGAGGAGGAAGAGCTACAGACTCAAAGTCAAACGCAGACGCAGACGCAGGCGGGGTAACATGTTATCGAGGGTCGCCGATTCCTGTTTTTGGCTAAGTCGTTATATCGAGCGCGCGGAAACAAATGCGCGCATCCTCGACGTGAACATGCAGCTCATGCTCGACTTCGAGGATCAAAACCCCAACATGCTCGATCAGCACTGGCAGCCGGTGCTTGCGACACTCGAGGATCAGGAACTCTTCAGCAAATACCACGAGAAGATCACGCCGGAAGCCGTGATGGAGTTCGTTACCTTTGCAAAGAAGAACCCTGGGGCCATTATCTCTTGCATCGCCGCCGCTAGGGAAAATGCCCGCACCGTGCGGGAGCAAATTTCGAGCGAAATGTGGGAACAGCTCAACCGGACGTTCCTCTACCTGCGTGATGGCATGGCCCGCGCAGATTTTCAGGATAGTCCCATCGACTTTTACCGCGGGCTCGTTGACAAGTTGCACGCCTTCCAAGGGACGTCAGACGCGACGATGATCCACGGCGAGGGATGGGATTTCCTCCAGCTTGGCAAGTACCTCGAGCGCGCCGACTCCACTTCCCGGGTTCTCGACATCAAGTATCACATTCTTCTCCCACGCGGCGAGCAGGTGGGCGGCCATGTGGACATCACGCAATGGATGGCCGTCTTGCGCTCGTGTAGCGCTCTTGAAGCGTACCTCAAGACGAACGTCGGAGAGGTCACGGGCTGGCAGGTGGCCGAGTTCCTCATTCTTCATGGAGAGTTTCCGCGTTCCATCCGTTTCTGCGCCAATCAGCTTAACAGCGCACTCCACAGCATTTCGGGCTGCGAACCTGGATACTTCAGCAACGAAGCGGAGCGACTGTGCGGAATGCTTCGCTCGAACCTGAATTACGCGACGATTGGCGCTATCTTTGAGACCGGTCTTCATCAGTTCCTCGACCAGACTCAGCTCGCTCTCATCGATATCGCCGACGCCATCACGGAAACCTATTGCCGTTGGATGGATACATGACCGCTTCGCCGGGCGCGCATTGCGCGATGCGGGATCGAGGAGAAATTCTAATCGGGCTTGCAAGTCCGAGAGCCTGCTAAGGCAAGTGCATTCTTTTTCGTATCGCAACGGCGTTCTCCACTGCGAGGACGTGAATCTTGAAGGACTGGCCAACCGGACTGGCACGCCGGTGTACGTCTATTCGGCGGAAACGATCCGCAGTAACTTTCGGCGACTTCACGCGGCCCTGCAGGCCCTTGATCATATGATCTGCTACGCAGTGAAGGCGTGTTCGAACCTGGCCATCCTGAACCTTCTGGCCAAGGAAGGCGCCTCCTTCGACATCGTCTCCGGGGGTGAACTCTTCAGGGTCCTGAAAGCCGGGGGCCGCGCGAGCTCCTGCACGTTTGCGGGTGTCGGAAAGACGGAGGAGGAAATCGTCCTCGCCCTCCGCGAGGGAATCCATTGCTTTAACGTCGAGAGCGAGCCCGAACTCGAACGCATCAACGAAATCGCCGGACGATTGAATACGAAGGCGTCGGTGGCCATTCGAGTAAATCCAGACGTGGACGCCAAGACGCACAAGTACATCTCGACCGGAAAAAGTCTCAACAAATTCGGTATCGGGCTCGACCGCGCGCCGGATGTTTACGCTCGTGCGGCGGAGCTTCCCCACCTCGATTTGCGAGGTATCCAGACTCATATTGGCTCGCAAATTCTCGAGGCTGAGCCGTTCGCCGAAGCGGCGGCAAAGCTCGTTCCGCTCGCGGAATCCTTGCGCGACCAATACGGTATCAGCTTTTTCAGCATAGGTGGGGGGGTGGGCATCGTTTACGATCCCGCTCTCGAAAGCGGTGATCCCGAGTGGTGGAGTTCTGCCGGTCACCCAAAGCGCATCACCCCGGAAGACTACGCCGCGGCGATCGCACCGATTTTGAAACCTCTTGGTATGCGGATTCTTTTTGAGCCCGGCCGCTTCATGGTCGGGAATGCGGGCGTCCTGCTCAGCACCGTCCAGTATGTCAAGAAAACGCCTGCCAAGACATTCACTGTGGTGGATGCCGCGATGAATGATCTTATCCGTCCCGCACTCTACGAAGGCTATCATGAGATCGTGCCGCTGCGCGAGGTGTCCGGCGGTGAACCTCTCACAATGGATGTCGTCGGTCCGGTTTGCGAAAGCGGCGATTTTTTTGCCCAGGATCGCGAAGTGCCGCCGCTGCAACAGGGCGACCAAATCGCATTGATGAGCGCAGGCGCCTACGGTTTCGTCATGTCATCCACCTACAATTCCAGGCCGCTCTTGCCGGAAATTCTCGTCGACGGGACCCAAGCCCATGTCGTGCGGGAGCGACAGACGTACGCCGACCTCGTGAAAGGTGAGACGATTCCCGGGTAATAGCCGGCCGACCGCTGCGGGCAGGATTGCGCAGTCACGAACTTCACAGTCCGACAACCTTCAACTTGCAACCGCGGTAATTGCCGCCATGCGTTTCTTGCGTCGGCGCTGGGCTTCGGCGACGAACTCGGCTTGCGCGTCGAAGGGCTGTTCGTTTGTTCTGCGGAGCCTATAAACGCCGTCGGGTTGCATCACCTTCGCTTTTACATTATCGCGCCAGAACCATTCGAGAATCTCGTCAACGTGTTCTTTCATTCCTTGCGTGACCACAGGAAAAACGGTCTCGACGCGGCGAAAAAGATTGCGCGGCATCCAGTCGGCACTGCCGAGATAGATCTTTGGATCGCCGCCGTTCTCGAATCGGAAGACGCGGCTGTGCTCAAGAAATCTTCCGACGATGCTCCGCACCTCAATGTTCTCGCTTACATCGGGGATCCCGACCCTCAGCGCGCACATACCGCGCACGAGGAGCCTGACGTTTACTCCAGCCGCGGAGGCGCGGTAAAGGGCTTCGATCATGCCCTCCTCCACCAAGGCGTTAACTTTGAGATAGATGCCGCTCGGCCTCCCCGCCTGCGCGCGTTCCATTTCATTTTCGATCAACCGCTGCATGGAGTCGTAAAGATTGAATGGCGCAACAAGCAGTTCATGCATCTCAGGGAATTTCGATACGCCCGTGAGGCAGTTGAATGCTTCCGCCAGTTCCTCAGTCACCGCCTCCCGGCAGGTTAACAGACCAAGATCCGTGTAAATTTTCGCCGTTGAAGGATGATAATTTCCCGTGCCGAGGTGGGCGTAGCGGCGAATTCCATCGCCTTCGCTGCGAACGATCAGGGTCGCCTTCGCGTGGGTCTTCAGGCCCGTCACGCCGTAGACGACGTCCACTCCCGCCTCTCGCATCAGGCGAGCCCATTTGATATTTGCGGCTTCGTCGAAACGTGCTTTCAACTCGATGACAACCGTCACCTGTTTGCCGTTGCGCGCCGCCTCGATGAGCTCTTGAACAAACGGAGAATCGGAGCTTGTCCGGTAGAGTGTCTGCTTGATCGCGAGCACATGCGGGTCCTCCGCGGCCTGGGCCAGAAAATCCACCACCGTTTGAAAGTTGTCGTAGGGATGATGCAGCAGGATGTCGCCACGCCGGATATGGAAGAAAATGTCTGATTCCGTTTCGAGCGAAACAACGGTGTTCGGCGAAAAGCGCTTGTAGCGGAGATCGGGGCGGTCGATTTGCAACGCCAGAGGCATGAGACGAACAAAATTCAGCGGCCCGTCGATACGAAAAACGTCCTCCTCCTCGAGGTTGAAAATATCGAGCAGGCGGTCGACGGTGTCCTGCGGGCAATCTTCCTCGACTTCCAGCCGGACTGCAGCGCCACGCTTGACCTTTCGCAACTCGGTTTCGATGGCATGCAGAAGGTTTTGCGCCTCTTCCTCGTCGACGTAGAGGTTGCTGTTTCGCGTTACCCTGAAAAGGTGCGCTCCCGTAATGCGCATACCGTGGAACAGGCTCTCGACATGATGCAGGATGATGTGGCCAAGAAAAACATAGTCATCGCCCTTTTCTTGTTTCGCGAAGGGAACGACCCTCGGCAAGATCCTGGGAACCTGCACGACCGCGATGTCGGTGCTCAAATCCTCGCCTTCGAGTTCTACGATCACATTCAGGCTCTTGTTGAGCAACTGCGGAAACGGATGAGCCGGATCGATCGCCAGCGGTGTAAGGACCGGATAGACGCTCTTTGTGAAGAAGCTCGCAAGGTGCTGCTGCTCGCTTTCCGGTACATCGGGATAGGTGTGAAAGGAGAGCCGCTGCTCTTCGAGTTGCGGCTGGAGCTGCTCGCGCCAGCAACGGTATTGATCATCCACCATCCGCCGCACTCGCTTGCTGATCGCGGCGAGCGCTTCACTGGCCGTCAGGCCATCAGGACCTGTCTCGAACGAATGCATCTGTTTCTGCTGTTTGAGGCCAGCGACGCGTACTTCGAAGAATTCGTCGAGATTCGAACTGACTATACAGAGGAACTTCAGCCGCTCGAGAAGCGGATTCGATTCATCAACCGCCTGGTCGAGGACGCGCTGGTTGAACTCCAGCCAGCTCAGCTCGCGGTTGATGAAATAGGCGCCATCCGTGAATTCCATCCCCGCATCGTCCTTCTACCATTGGCAAGGTCAAGGGGAGATTTTTGAGATTCTGGCTAGGAGACCCTTTCAAGCCAGGCGGTCGTTCCATACTTCTTGGCGACTAGCTCTGCTGCACGCTCAAGCGTGACGAGATTTGGCGAAAAGCGCACGGTTTCGGCCGCCATCAGACTGAGAAGCTGGGCGGCAAAATCGGATGGAAGGCGCAGGTTTTGAATGCTTCCCTGATGGAGGAAGCCCCTGCGTGTCCTTCGCTGCGCGCCTCCGCAGAGCTTGCGCCGGTCCGAACTCAGCACGTCATGCCTGGCCGCGGAGGAGAAGCACGCCATCCCATCCGCGCGCTGTTCCAATCCCGCGAGAGCCGCAGGATATCCGAGCGCGGCGAGCGCAGTCGCGATATGCGCGTGAATCGAGCGGTAAGTGTCTTCGGGGCGCGTCGTCGCCAGCGGCTCACAGGAGGGGACGATCAGCGAGAAGGTCCAGTCGCGGCCGTGCTCGACGATGCCTCCGCCAGTCCATCTTCGGACGGGTGGTAACGAGGGAATCTTATCGATTACCGCCGCAAGCGACTGCGAGTACCCGAATGAGACAGCCTGCCCGGCCCATCGATAGGATCGCAGCACAGGGCGTTGCGCGCACTCGAGCAATGCCTCGTCAAGGGCCATCTGCTCGGCCCCGCCGCGGGCCGTTTCGTCGAGAAAGAGATCAATAAGCTCAAAGAGTGGCATTGCAAAATCTGCAGCGTCCTGCCTTCATTTAGTAAATCACGGCCATCCGGCCCAGACCCATTTTTCTATCATGGCAAAACCCGCACTTGGCAAAGGGCTCGGCGCGTTGATCAACACCCGCGTCGCCGCTCCCGCACCCGTCGAGGAGCTCGGCGAGCGCATTCAGACGTTGCCTCTCGACCAGATAACGCCGAGTCCGCTCCAGCCACGGCAGGAATTTCGAAGCGAGCACCTGCAGGAGCTTGTCGAGAGCATTCGCGAACGCGGCATCATCCAGCCGCTTATTGTTCGCAGGGTTGGGGACAAATACGAGCTCATCGCCGGAGAGCGCCGGTGGCGCGCCGCTCGCGAACTTCGGATGGCCGAAGCCCCCGTCATCATCCGCCAGGCAAGCGACAGAGAGGTGCTCGAACTCGCGCTGATTGAAAACCTCCAGCGCGAAGACCTCAATCCCATCGAAGAGGCTGGCGCCTACGCACGGCTCCATCGTGACTTCGGCCTCACACAGGACGAGATCGCCAAGCGTGTCGGCAAGAGCCGAGCCTCGATAGCCAATGCCATGAGGCTGCTGGATTTGGAGCCCGACGCCCAGGCGCTCCTCAAGCAGGGCCGGATTTCCGTGGGTCACGCCAAAGTTCTTCTTTCCCTCAAATCCCATGAAGAGCAGAGACTTCTGATGGATTTGATCGTCCGCCAAGGCGCTTCGGTGAGGGTTGCGGAGAAACTTGCCGCCCAACAACTCGCCCGCGCAGGCAGGCCCCCCGCGCGCCGCGCGCCGGCAGACGATCCCGCGCTTTCTTCAGCTGTGCAAAGGGTGCAGAATTTGCTGACGCATCGCCTGGCGACTCGCGTTGTCATCCAACACGGTGACAAACGCGGGACCATCTCCATCGAGTATTATGGGAGTGACGATCTTAATCGCATTCTCGGCGAACTCGGCGTCGATGCAGAGTAGCGGGTTATTATCGAACACACCGATAAGGACGTGAAATCAGTGACCGAACACCTATGGTACGAGGTTCCCAATCGTCGAGGATTCGTTAATATCACGGGCACAATCGAGGATCTCGTCCGGAAAAGCGGAATCCAAGAAGGCCTTTGCCTCGTGAATGCCATGCACATCACCGCGGCGGTATTCATTAACGACAACGAGAGCGGTCTCCATCACGACTTTGAGGTCTGGCTCGAGAAGCTGGCTCCCCACCGGTCAAAAATTATCATCACAACAGAACGGGGGAAGACAACGCCGACGCCCACCTAAAGCGCCAAATCATGGGTCGGGAAGTTGTCGTCGCTATCACCAAAGGGAAGCTCGACTTCGGCCCTTGGGAGCAAATCTTTTACGGTGAATTCGACGGCCGTCGCCGGAAACGGGTGCTGGTGAAGATCATCGGAGAGTAGCGCGCCGCGCTTGTTCGAGAAACCTGTTATCCACAGGCAAGCGAATTCGAGGACGAAAACTAGGGTGCCGGGCTTCTTGAATTGGGCTTGAAATGCAAATCGTGGAGAAGCCCGTCCGAGAGTCGGTAAACCCAGCTGTGCAGCTCAAGTTGCTGTCCGTGTTTCCAGGCGTTCTGCACGAAACTGGTTTCTTCGACATGACGGGTCTGATCGAGAACGTTGAGCTCGCAAAGGAGGTCTTCTTTCCCCTCCTGGCTTAAGTGCTCGAAGCGCTCTGGCTGACGCCGGTAAATGCTGCGCACGTGGCGAAGCCAGTTGTCGATCAGGCCAAGCTCCTGATCGAGCAATGCCGCGCGTACGCCGCCGCACCCATAGTGGCCCACAACCATGATGTGCTCCACTTGCAGGACGCTCACAGCGTATTGAATGACCGACAGGCAGTTGAAATCCGTATGATTGACAACGTTGGCCACGTTTCGATGGACGAAAACCTCGCCCGGCTTCAATCCGAGAATCTCGTTTGCGGGTACGCGGCTATCCGAACAACCGATCCAGAGATACTTGGGCGTCTGGACGTCCACGAGTTTGTTGAAGAACTCGGGCTCCTGGCTCGTCATTTCTTTGGCCCATTTTCGGTTGGATTCGAAAAGGTGTTCGAGGCTCATAAGAGAGACTTAGCAGGCGCTTGGCCAGAATGCGCGAGAATTGCGTCTTTATAGATCTCCTCAATGGCGGCGACCTGGCGCTCTTCCGAGAACTGCTCGCGAACCGAATTGGATGCTTGCTGAGCGAGCTCTCGGTAAAGTATGGGATCGCTCGCGAGCTGCAGGAGGGCCGAAGTCACTCCCTCAACGTCCCCTTCAATGCAAAGCAACCCGTTTTTCCCATGCTCTATCACCTCCGGAATGCCGCCGTGACGCGTTGAGGCGACGGGGAGTCCACTCGCCATCGCTTCCAGCATCGCGTTGGGAACGCCCTCAACGTCCCCCCCGGCGGTCTCGCTTGGATGGAGGAAAATGTGCGAGTTCAAAAAGAGGTCCTGCAACGCCCGCTGAGAAAGGAAGCCCGAGAAATGGACGCGACGAGCGACTCCAAGGTCGGCTGCCAGTTTGCGTAGCTCTCCTTCCATGGGGCCGTCGCCGGCGATCACAAAGGTTGCTCGCGTATACTGTCGGGCAAAGGCTGCGAAGGCGCGCAAGGCCGTGAGAAGGCCCTTCTTGGGGACCAATCGCGCCGCTTGCACGATCTGCCATGCTCCGTCCATGGGCGGGCTTCGCTGGACGAATCGAAGATCCGGAAGCACGGTGCGCATAAGGCGGGTCTTGATCTCCGGGCAACCCAGGCGCACGACCGTGGAGGCAAGTTGTTGTGAGCGACACGGCACGAGCGTCGCGAGCCTAAAAAGTTCGGTGATCGCATCCGAATAACTCGCAGAGGCCATGGATCCCGCCACATCGGAGCCGTGAAAGGACACAACGATAGGAACGGGACATCGCCGAAGGACCGGGAGCAGATGGACGGCAACATTGCCAAAAAATACGTGAAACAGCGCGCAGTCCTCGCGCTCAATGAGCGACACGATGCGCGAAGCCTCCGCTTTCGAAACCTGCCACGGTCGACCGGAGCGCTTCTCCGAAGCACGCGCGATAAACCTCGCTGGTGATCGCTTGACGATCTCAATGCGATCGACGTTCCAGTCTCCCTCGCGCTTTTGCGCAATGACGAAAGGCCTAAACGATCTCAACCCGCAGATGTGGCGGTAGATGTGCAACATCTCCGGTTTGAGAAATGTCGCGCAAAGAAGCGCGACCGACGGCGGTGGGCTTGCCATCGCTTTCAGCCGCGCGAGGTATGGCGGTCCTCACGTCGTCGAAACTCACCACTCAACGCTTGCGACAACCAGTCCCGCGGAATGAAATGGCGTGCCGCCGCCGAAGTCTTTGGAGACCATCTTCTGACCGCTTCCATATTCAGGTGGGGCAGCCGGGTTCACAACCTGCCAAGGCTTTTTCGTGAAGACCTCCTTCACGATTCCCTCGATAGTCGGTCTCTGCGGGAGAGCTTCGACCGGGACGATCTCGCGGCGTTCTTGATCAGGAGCAATAAACTCCTGCGCAGGAAGTGAGCCGCCGAGTAGCAGCCCGATCACAAAAGTTATCAAGGCCTTGCTCATGCTTTACCAATACCATCTCGCCTGCCTGTTGCAAGAGGCTGACGCCTGGAAGTCGGTCTCACTTGGTTCAGCACCGCAGGAGTCTTCCTTCGGGTTTGAAAACAGCCTGGAAAATCGAGTCGGAGCGCGAGCACTCGAACGAAATTCTTGTGTCACCGTTTCCGATGTCTTATTCGCTA
Organism: Terrimicrobiaceae bacterium; assembly: GCA_036525415.1. Classification (GTDB taxonomy): domain Bacteria; phylum Verrucomicrobiota; class Verrucomicrobiia; order Chthoniobacterales; family Terrimicrobiaceae; genus DASTFP01. The sequence goes on from DATDAL010000066.1 coordinate 22,230, forward strand.
TTGAATCACAGTGCTTGCGCTTTAAAAATCAGGAGCATGGATTATCTCTCCCGGGCGCGCAAGGTGGTTGAAATCGAACTGGCCGAAGTGCGCGCCGTGGCGGAGCGGCTGAATTGCGAATTTGAAAGGGCCGTCAAGCTCATTAAGTCGACTGTTGAAAGCCGCGGAAAGGTTGTGGTTGTGGGCGTGGGAAAGAGCGGGCACGTCGGAGATAAGATCGCGGCCACGTTGACCAGCACGGGCTCACCAGCCGTTGTTCTGAATTCTCTGAATGCGCTTCACGGGGACCTCGGCGTCGTAAGTGACGGGGACGTCGTCCTTGCCCTGAGCTACAGCGGAGAAACCGATGAATTGATCAACATCCTTCCCGCGCTGGCTCGATTCGATGTGAAGAAGATCGCCATCACCGGTGCATTGGACTCGACGCTTGCGAAGGCTTCGGATGCCGTGCTCGACGTTCGGGTCACGCAGGAGGCCTGTCCGCTAAATCTTGCGCCCACATCCAGCACGACCGCCATGCTGGTTCTTGGCGACGCGCTAGCGATGGTCCTGCTGGAAGCGCGGGGCTTTGACAAGGAGGATTTTGCTCGTTACCACCCGGCCGGCCGGCTTGGGCGCACCTTGCTTCTAAAGGTTCATCAGATCATGCGGGGAGAGGATCAATTGACCAAAGTCTTACCGGAGACCCCCATTGTGGAGGTCATCAAGCGGATGACATCTCGTCGGGCAGGCGCCGCTGTAGTCGTCGATGCGGCGGGCATCCTGCAAGGAATTTTCACGCACGGCGATTTTGCCCGGTATTTTCCGCAGACGCCGGACATCGGTACCTGCCCGGTGGGCGATTTCATGACACGCAATCCCATCACCATATCGGCCGACAAGCTCGCCGCGGAGGTCCTCCACATCTTGCAGAAACACCGGATCGACGACATTGTCGTCGTCGATGGGGCGCAACAGCCGATCGGAATTGTCGACTCCCAGGATCTCTCGCGGCTGAAAATCCTCTAGCAGCCCGTCGGACTTATGGCGACCACTTTACTCGAAAGGGTTACCTTGCCGCGGAACGGCCATCCGACCAACTGCCAATATTGCTCTCGAAAAAGAAAAACAAACTTCGCTCCTCGGGCGAAGATTCGAAGACCGAAACCTCGACATTGCAGGAGTTTTGTTTAGTCTCCGGATTCATGCCGGCCCCGAACGCCTCCGACCCTACGCCCGAATCCGCAGCGCCGACGGATGTCGCTCCACTGGGGCGCGCGGGCGCCAGGCCGCCTCACGAATTGACGGCTGCCGAAGAGAGAAACGCGACGGATTGGGATGCCGTCGCTGCCGATGCGGGTTTCACGCATCTGCTCGCCTCGAAGGCGCGATTCATTATTCCCGCCACGCTGTTCTTTGTTATCTACTACTTTACCCTGCCCATTTTAGTGGGTTGGTTTCCAAGGTTCATGGAACGGAAGGTTGTTGGCGAAGTGAACCTGGCCTATCTCTTCGCGCTTTCGCAGTTTTTCATGGCGTGGATCGTCGCCTTCCTTTACGTCGGTGCCGCTGCGGGCTGGGACCGCCAAGCGGCCCGGCTTGTCGCCAAATTCGCCAAGCGCTAGCAGCTGCGAAATGCAAATGACGACCTCTCTTGGAGTCTCGCTTCTTGCCGCGGCACCCCCCGCTCAGAGCCACACGGCACTCTCGATGTTCCTCGCCTTCGTTGCAGCGACCCTCGTCATCACATACTTCAGCGCGCGAAAATCTTCAGGCTCCAGCGCTTACTTCGCGGCCAGCCGGCGAATTACCGGCTGGCAGAACGGCCTGGCAGTGGCAGGTGACTATATGAGCGCGGCTAGTTTTCTCGGGATTTCGGGCATGATCGCCTTTTTCGGATATGACGGCTTCATGTATTCGGTCGGTTGGCTCGTTGCCTACCTTACTGTGTTGCTCATTGTCGCCGAGCCGCTCCGAAACGCGGGAAAATACACGATGGCGGACCTGCTCGCGTACCGCCTCAAGCAACGTCCAGTACGCGCGATGGCCTCTCTGAGCACGATTACAGTCTCCACTTTCTATATGATCGCCCAGATGGTTGGCGCAGGAGCTTTGGTCAAGCTGCTGCTTCCGGGAATCAGCTTTAATGCCGCTGTGATCGGCGTTGGCGTACTAATGATTATCTACGTTGTCTTCGGCGGAATGCTCGCCACGACATGGGTGCAGATCATCAAAGCGGTTCTACTCATGGCCGGCAGTCTTCTGCTTAGCATTCTGGTAATGGGCCACTTTGGATTTAGCTTCGCAAAGTTCTTCGAAGCCATCTCGCACGTCACCTATCACGTCAAAGGCGAGGAGGTTACGAAAAATTTCCTCGAGCCCGGTTTGAAGTTCGGCGCGGCCGTGACAAACGGCTGGGGGCCGCTCGATCTCGTTTCGCTCGGCCTCGCGCTTGTCTTTGGCACAGCCGGCCTGCCACACATCCTGGTCCGGTTCTATACGGTGCCGGACGCCAAGACCGCCCGCATCTCTGTCGTTTGGGCGATGCTTATCATAGGTCTTTTCTACATCATGACGACCTTTCTTGGTTTTGGCGCGGCCACAATTCTCACGCCCGATCGCATCGTCGTCGATGGCAAGCCTAACGACAACATGGCTGCTCCGCTCCTCGCACAGGCTTTGGGCGGAGAAATCTTCTTCGCCTTCATTTCTGCTGTGGCTTTCGCGACAATCCTCGCGGTGGTTGCCGGCTTGACGATCTCAGCGAGCACTTCCTTCGCTCACGATTTCTACACAAACGTCATTCATCACGGAAGGGAACGAGCGCCGGGGGAGGAGGTTCGCGTCGCTCGAATTACTGCTTTCGTCGTTGGTGCCCTGGCGATTTTCCTCGCGATCCAGCTTCAGACAATCAACGTGGCCTTTCTCGTCGGCTTGGCCTTCGCCGTCGCCGCCAGCGCAAATCTCCCTGTGATCGTACTCAGCATTTTTTGGCGCCGCTTTACAACCGCTGGTGCGGTTTGCGGACTGGCCGCGGGTCTCGCTTCCAGTATCCTTCTCATTATTCTCAGTCCTTCGATCATGGGCATCGACGCCGCCGATGTCGCCGCCGCCAAGCGCCACCTCATTCAGGCCGCACCGTTGTTTCCGCTGACCAACCCTGGCATTGTCAGCATTCCCGTCGGTTTCCTCGCCGCGATTCTTGGCACGCTTCTCACTCGAGAGCCAAGCGCCGAGGAGCAGTTCACGGAACTTGCTGTTCGCGCAAATACCGGCCTTGGCGCCGAAAAGGCGGCACTCCATTGATTCCTGGCGAATCGCGAGTATAAATACCACGGCCCGAGGTGGGCGGTCCTTGTCTCCGTGCACGGACGCGTAACCCTTTGGCCCCGCCACGATTCTCTATGTTTTCCAGGCTTTCTGACAAACTGCAGGACATTTTCAAAGACCTCCGCGGACATGGGCGCATCAGCGAGCAGAATATCTCGGATGCTTTGCGCGAGGTCCGGATGGCTCTTCTGGAAGCTGACGTCCATTTTCGAGTCGCCAAGGATTTCATTGCGCGCGTCAAGAGCAAAGCGCTCGGAGAAGATGTTCTGCGCAGCGTCACGCCCGGCCAGCAAATCGTCAAAATCTTTCACGATGAACTCACTGCGTTGCTTGGCGGGGATTCCGCGCCGCTGAACCTCGCGAAGCCGGGCCGAATCCTCGTCGTGGGCCTCAACGGAGCGGGCAAGACCACCTCGTCTGCCAAGCTTGCTCGATTGTTGAAATCTCAAGGCAAGTCGCCCCTTCTCGTCGCCTGCGACCTTCAACGTCCGGCAGCCATTAAGCAGCTTGCCACCCTTGGCGAACAGATCGGCGTCCGGGTTTTCCAGCCAAATCCCGGCGACACAGACGTTCTTCGCGCAGGTCGGGAAGCCGCGACTTGGTGCGAACAGGAGGGCGGAAATGTTCAGATCTATGACACTGCCGGGCGCCAGGAAATCGACGAGCCTCTCTTGGAGGAGCTCAAGCAGCTCAAGGACCTCCTCGTTCCGCAAGAGGTGCTCCTCGTCTGTGACTCGGCTACCGGACAGCAGGCCGTCAGCGTCGCCGAGCGTTTTCACGACGCGCTCGGCCTCACCGGCATTATCCTCACCAAACTCGACGGCGACGCGCGGGGTGGAGCCGCTCTTTCTCTGCGGGAGGTGACCAAACAGCCCATCAAGTTCGCCGGCGTCGGGGAAAAAATCGATCAATTCGAGCCTTTCTACCCCCAACGTCTCGCGGGGCGAATTCTCGGCATGGGAGATGTCATCAGCCTTGTCGAAAAGGCCGCCGAAGCCATTACCGAGGAGGACGCCCGTCGTATGGAAGAGAAAATGCGGACAGCTTCCTTCGACTTGGACGATTTTCTCCAGCAGTTCAAGGTGCTCCGGCGGATGGGACCGATTGAAAATGTGCTTGGCATGCTGCCGGGCATGGATAAACTAAAAGATTCCTCGATTGACGAGAAGCAGCTCAAACGGGTGGAGGCGATCATCCTCTCCATGACCCCAAAGGAACGGGCACGTCCAGATATCCTGAACGCGCGCCGTCGCCAGAGGGTCGCCCGCGGAAGCGGCTCCACCGTTACCGAGGTGAACAACCTCCTCCTGCGCTTCAACCAGATGCGCAAGATGATGAAGAAGGCGGGACAAATGAAGAAACTAATGGCCCAGGCTCGCCGGGCCGGCATACCAGGACTAAGCTGATCGTGCTCCGCTAGAGGACGCTTTCACCACCAACTTACGCAAAACCAAATATGGCAGTGGCAATCCGACTCCGGCGCGAAGGCGCTCGCAACAGCCCCTATTACAAGATCGTGGTCGCTGACCAGCGCAAGCCACGCGACGGAAAATTTATCGAGATCATCGGAACGTACGACCCGAAGAAAAAGGGCGAAAATTTCACCCTCCAGCTTGAGCGGGCCGATTATTGGGTGGGTGTGGGCGCCCGGCCCTCGCAGACCGTCGGCAGCATCATTACCAAAGCTCGAAAAAAAACCAGCGCTTGAGCGGGTTGTGACGCGTGGAAGAGTTTCTTCGCTTCGTCATCGGCCAACTCGTTGAATTTCCAGACGAGATTGTTCTTTCGAAGACCGAATTACCCGAGAAGGTGATCTTTCACCTCGCCACGCGCAAGAGCGACGTGCCAAGAATCATTGGCAAGGGTGGTCATACCATTCAAGCGATCCGCACCCTGTTGAACGCCGCTGCTCACAGGCGCGGCCTCAAGGCGAGCATCGAGATTCTCGAATGAAAATCCTACTATTCACCTTCGGGTTGGCCTTGTGCCTCGGAGGCCTCGGCTGCGAAATGCATCCGTCGCCCAAACAGGCTGGCAACGACGATGGAAACGCGCCAAAAGGCTCCACGGAACTGCGGAAATCCCTGCAACCCGAGGCCGCCAATCCGAATCCTCCCTCGTTTTTTCCGACTCCGAAGTCCGGCTAGAGAAACTCTGCCTTCAGGCGTATGCGCTCCTGCACCGTTGGGCGAGGGGATCGAGAGTGAAAAGCTCGTATTCCGACGCCTTCGCCCTGGGCTCCGCAGGGCTTGCTGCGTCAATGACTTTGCCTTAATTAGCTTGTCTTCCACTCGATAGTCTCGCGCTCTCACCATTTGGGTCGCGGCGACATCTCCGATGAAAAAAATCTTCGTCATTCTTCTTATTGTCCTGGCCCTTATAACGGCTTCCGCTGTCTGGATAATGCGCTCGGCAGGCCCGGCGGACGCGGCTGCGCTCCTGCCAGCCGAGACGGTCGCTCTGGCAAGCCTTCCCGATCTTCCACGTAGCGCCTCTCGCTGGCCGAAGACGACCCTCGCCAAGATTGGGGCCGAACCGGAAATGAGAGCCTTCCTGGAGAGGCCTCTTCAATATCTTGCGAAAGACCGCGGCGGAGATGAGGCGGCGGGAATTTTGTGGAAACTCAAGCCCGGACGTATCTTTGCCGCCGTTGTTTCGCTTAGCTCGAAGGAGTCGGCGTTGCTGGTTGGTGTCCAATTTTGGGGCGGGAAGAGCGGGCACGACCCGGCCATCGCGCGCCTGCGCGGGGAGCTCTCCCGTGGAGGCCCCGCCTCGGAAGTTCGACGCGAGAAATACCACGGCGTTGAGATCGTATCGAGCGATCACCAGGGTTTCACCCTTTACAACGCGAGCCAGGGCCAATGGGGATTCCTTTCCAACAATCTCCCCGCCCTCAAGGACGCTATTGATCGTGCCGCCGGCCGAAAGAAGGAGGGAAGTCTCGCGGATAGCCCGCGTTACAAGGAAGTTTTCGGTAAGCTGGTGGGCGATGCGGATCTGCTCTTATTCTGCCAGCCTCGGAGCGTCCTGGAGACCCTGCTGGAAGTCGGGTCGTCCATGGGAGAGCAGCCTATCGCTCCGCAGGTCGAGCAACTGAGAAAGGTTGAAGCCGTTGGAGCGACCACAAAATTCGATGAGGCCAATCTGCGCGATGACATCTTTGTGCTGCGTAGGAATCCGCCGGATGTCGGCTCCCTCGACCACGCCGCCATGAAGTTCACTTCAAATGAAACGGCGGCGTACTTCGAGTTCGTAAGCAACTTCTCTCAAATATTCACCGCAACATCGAATGCGATCGCCACCCGACTCATGAGTGCTCCGAGAATCCAAGGCACCAGACTCCCGCAGCTGATACCCGAGGCCTTCGGGCCGAACTGCGCGGTTTCTGTTTCCTGGGCGCCGCAGCAAATGAGGCCCACGGGGATTATCGCCGTCCAGATCAAAGATCCGGCAAAGGCAGAGGAGTCAGTGCAGGAGTGGCGTGCCGTGTTTCCGGAGGCGAGTGTTACCGAATTGGAAGGAATTCGCTATTTCAGCTTCCCGTCGCTTCAAACTGCCTTCGCGAATCCCACCCTTGCTCTCGTCGAGGGATTTCTGATCTTGGGCGTCAATCCAGGGGAACTGAATCGTTCCCTTCAGGCTTTTAAGTCGGGCGAGACCCTCGAAAAATCTCCGGCCTTTGCGTCTGCTCTCTCGGCGTATGGTGCGGCAAATGAAGTGTTCGGCTACGCGGACAGCAAGGTGCTTTTTGAGCGTGGATTTCCGACGCTGCGGCAAATAATTGTTTTTGGAGCTGCGGTAGTGCCGGGTGCGAGCGCCATCGTCGACGGATCCAAGCTGCCACAAACGGAGACCATCGCCAAGCATCTCCAGCCTATCATTTACAAACAGACCCGCATTCCGGAGGGCTACCTTGTCGAATCAACCGGGCCAATTACCATGAATCAGGCCGTCCTTCTCGGAGCTGCGGCGGGTGGGTGGCTGCTGAAGCCAGCCCTCAGCGGGCAATAAGGGCGACCTCTTCTCTCCTCGATCTGGCAAGATTTGCATTGCAAGTTGGCCTTCAATCATGCGTTTTTAAGAAAACCATTGCTATGAAATCTTCGCCTTGGATCGTCACCGCCACCGCACTGTTAATCGTGCTTGCAGCCTGCCAAAGCGGGAGCGAAACGAGTTTGCAAAGATCTTCCGGCCAAAACCGGTTCGGTTATCAGGGGACCCAGTCCACCCAAACCCAGTTCGCGGGCGCGACACCCACTCCGACCCCAAGTTCCAAGCCGACACCGGAAGCGACACCGGAAGACGTTGCACCGAGCCCGACTCCCGAGACCACCTCTGCGACTGCCCCGACGCGTGACATTCCTTATGGTACTCCGGTTCCCGGAAAGTCCGGCTTCGTTACGAGCCCGCACGCGCCTTACGCCGGGTATGTTGATGTGCGCGGATTCCCTCCCGGCACCGAGGTCAAGTGCCCCTACACGAATAAAATTTTCCTTGTCCCCTGAGCACGGTCGCCATCTTCGGCCCGGGGCTGATTGGCGGTTCGCTGGCGCTGGCTTTGCAAGAATTGCGGCCGGAGTGGAATCTGCGCCTTTGGGCTCGTTCTCAGCAATCGGCGGAAAGAGCGCTCAAGTGCTTTCCCTCTGTCTCTTGTGACGCGGCCGGGACAGCCAGCGGAGCCGACCTCTGTGTTCTCTGCACTCCGCTTGGCGCCATGCAACCTCTGGCCGAGAAAATTGCGCCGACGCTATGCAGCGGTGCGACGGTCACTGATGTCGGAAGCGTCAAAGCGGGAGTCGTCCGACGCCTTGAAGCGATCCTAGGTGGGCGGTTTGTTGGTTCTCATCCGATGGCGGGCTCGGAGCAGAGCGGATTGGATGCTGCGCGGGCCAATCTGTTCGAAAAGGCCGTTTGCATTGTTACTCCGACTACGGAATCCTTGCCCACGTCAAGACGGGCGGTTCGCGATCTTTGGGAGATTGTGGGCTGCCGTGTTTTGGAGATGCCGCCTGAGGAACACGACGAATGCGTCGCGCGCGTCAGCCACCTCCCGCACGCGGTCGCCGCCGCCCTCGTAAACGCCATCAGCCTGCGTGTGCCGGATGCGGGCGCCCTTGCAGGCGGCGGATACCGTGACACAACTCGCATCGCCGCAGGATCGCCCGCCATGTGGCGGGAAATCTTTCTCGAGAACTACGCCGGATTGCTTGCGGGATTGGAGGATTTTTCGACCGCTTTAGAAAAGATGAAGCAAAGCATTTTATCCCGTGACGCAGCGGCCCTGGAGTTGTTTCTTGAGCGCGCCAAGGCCATCCGCGAAGATTTGACATGAGCACGGATGTTTTTCGCGTCAGACGAGCGCTTAGGCTAGAGACCGAAATCACCGTGCCTGGCGACAAGAGCATCTCGCATCGAGCGATAATGCTCGCTGCGCTTTCGAACGGCGTGTGCAAGATCACAAATTTTCTCGAAGGCGCAGACTGTTTGTGCACGGCGCGAGCATTCCAGCAACTCGGAGTGACCATCGAGAATCCTGAACCCGGTCTCGTCGTCGTAATAGGTTCCCACGGCAAGCTCACCGCGCCAGAACAGGAGATCGACTGCGGAAACTCCGGCACAACGATGCGCTTGCTGTCCGGTATTCTTGCCGCACAACCGTTCACTTCGCGACTGGTCGGCGACGCCTCGCTTTCAAGGCGACCGATGCGGCGAATCATCGAGCCGCTGACGCAGATGGGCGCAAAGATCAGCGCCTTGGGCGCAAACGATGCTCCGCCGCTTGTGATCCACGGCGTCCCGCTTCACGCGATCACGTACCACACGCCCATCGCGAGCGCGCAAGTCAAGAGCGCCATTCTGCTTGCCGGTCTCCACGCGACCGGCGTCACCCACGTCATCGAGCCCGCTCCAAGCCGCGACCACACGGAGCGCATGCTCGAGTATTTTCTTGTCAGCCTCCGGCGGGAAGAAATCCGCGCCGATCGTCATCGGAGGCCAAAGGAATGCAGGATTTCGATGCTTGGCCATCAGCAGATCGAGTCTCGTGATTTCGCTGTGCCGGGCGACATTTCCAGTGCCGCGTTCTGGCTAGTCGCCGCCGCCGGGCAGCCTGGATCCCGTCTGCTGGTCAGGAACGTCGGTCTCAATCCCACGCGCACCGGCATTTTCGACGTCCTTGTTCGGATGGGCGCACGAGTCCGCGAGATCGTGGAGAACATCGAAGAAGGAGAACCGTGCGGGGCGATCGACATTCAGGGTGAACGGCTCAGCGGAACGATCATCGAAGGCGATGAAATACCAAACGTCATTGATGAGATTCCCGTGCTAGCCGTCGCCGGCGCGCTTGCTGAAGGTCGAACGATAATTCGCGATGCGAAGGAGCTCCGTGTAAAGGAGACCGACCGTATCGCCGCGATTGCCTCGAACCTCAAACTCATGGGGGTGAGGGTCGATGAGGCCGAAGACGGTCTAACCATTTACGGGGGGAGTACGCTCCATGGCGCCAAGCTGCCGAGCTACGGCGATCATCGGATCGCTATGGCCTTTGCGATTGCCGGTCTCTTTGCGTCGGGCACAACCGTTATCGAAGATACGGCGTGTGTGCAGACTTCGTACCCCCAATTTGAATCGATCCTGGCGCGCCTTCAAAGAGGCGGCAGCGCGCGTTGGCATCCCACTCCGGTCATTTCTTCGCTGACTGCCTGGAATCGCTCGCAGAAATCCTCTGACCAATGAAGACGGTAGTCGCCATTGATGGCCCGGCCGCCTCCGGAAAGAGCAGCGCAGCGAGGGAAGTTTCGTTGCGGCTCGGTTATTCCTATGTGGATTCCGGCGCGTTCTATCGTGCGATAACCTGGTGGATCCTGCGCCGCAATGCGGATCCAACCTCAGTCGATCAGGTGACCGCGTTGGTTGCCGAGAGTCCGCTCGCATCAGGCTTCGAAAACAACGAAGCCTTTCTTCGAATCGCTGGTGTCAATGCAACGCCGCATCTCCGCGACGACGACGTCAATCGCTCCGTTTCACCGGTCTCGCTCGTGCCGGCGGTGCGTGAAAGGTTGACAAATCATCTGCGCGAGCTCGCCTGCCAGCGGGACGTAGTCGTGGAAGGTCGCGACATTGGCTCGATGGTTTATCCCGACACACCCTATAAGTTCTACATCGACGCGTCGCAAGAGGTCCGCCAGCGTCGCAGAAACGCGGAGGGTCAGGACGACGAGATCGCGGTGCGCGACCGCATCGATTCCTCGCGTCCAAATGCGCCTCTGACGATCGCCCGCGGCGCGCTCTTCATCGACAGCACCAATCTCACAGTGGATCGTGTTGTGGACGAGATTATCCGGCACCTTAAGGAGAAGGGCCTGCCTAGCCTCCAGCGGTGAGTATCGTCTATAACATCTTCTACACCCTGTCGAAGTTCTTCGCCCGGTGCTTTTTTTCGCTGCGCGTTGTGCATCCCGAGCGCATGATTGAGGAAGGTCCGCTGATTCTTGCCGTCAATCACTCGAGCTACTTTGATCCACCGCTCGCCGGAATTTGCTCGCGTCGCGCCGTATACTATCTCGCACGGAAGAACTTACTGGAATGGCCGTTTTTCGGTCCTCTGTTTCCTGCTATGAACGTGATTCCTGTCGAGCGTGAGGGCAATGATATGTCCGCCTTGCGCGAGGTCATCAAGAAAGTCCGCGAGGGAAACGGTATCGTCCTTTTTCCGGAGGGAACGCGATCGAGGGATGGAAACCTTCAGCCGGCACGCGCGGGCATCGGGCTCGTGATCGCAAAGACTCTTGCTCCGGTCCTGCCGATGCGCATATTCGGCGCTTATCATGCGTTTCCGAAGGGGTCACGCGCCCTGCGCCTCACGAAGATTACCATCGTGATCGGCGAACCTCTCCGTTTCACCCCGGAGGAGCTTACACCCGCTACCCGCGAGACCTATCAGCGCATCAGCGACCGCGTGATGGCAGCAATAGCAGCGCTCAAGATTGACTGAAAACAATCAGCGATGAATTTGCTCGAGGAAATCGAGGATCATCCGCTTTGTGGAGACGGCGCCATGGGAACACTCCTCATGGAACACGGCGTGCCGGTACATCAATGCTTTGAGGAACTGTGCCTCAGTCGGCCCGAGTTGATTCGCGAAATTCATGAGGCTTATGTTGGGGCTGGCGCACGCATCATAGGAACCAATTCCTTCGGCGCGAACGCGGTGCGCCTGGCCCGTCACGGGCTTGAAAATCGCGTCAACGAGATCAACTGGCACGCTGCGCAGCTTGCGAGGCAAGCGGCGAGGGGAGCCTTTGTCGCAGGGAGCATTGGGCCGCTGGGCCTTACCTCCGGGCAAGCCGCCGAGCAAGGCATCGATCGGGAGGATTGTTTCCGGGTGCAGATGGGCGTTCTGCTCGATGGCGGCGTCGATCTGATCATCCTTGAGACCTTTCAGGATCTCGATGAGCTGCTTATTGCCCTTGGAGTGAAACATTCGCTTCATCACTGTCCGGCGATCTGTTCTCTGACTCCGAACGAGGAAGGGCAGCTTCCCAACGGCATGTCTCTGGGTGACGCTTTTGGTAAACTTCAGCAAGCCCAGGCAGAGATCCTCGGCATCAATTGCGTCAACGGTCCGCAGGTAGCACTCCGGCTCATCAGACAGTTAACCCAGATAGAGCCTCCAGTAGCTGCTTTTCCTAACGCCGGACGACCCCGCTATTCTCAAGGCCGCTACCTCTATGAAGCGTCTCCCGAAAACTTCGCGGAGATAGGCGCTCAAATCGCCTCACGCGGCGGCAGGATCATTGGCGGCTGCTGCGGCACCACGCCCTCCCACATTGCCGCGCTGGCCAAGGCCCTGGCAAAAAAAAAGACGGTTTCAGGGCGCGAACGCACCTGAGGTGGCGCCTAAGCACTGCTTTGCTTGCCCCCGCTTTTGTCAGACAGGCCGCCTCTTTCGAGTGCGGGCTCCGATGCCTTATGAAGGCTTCAGCGCGCGATTGAGTGCGCCCTTCCGCCGATCGGCGCTGTTCTTATGAATGATGCCGCGCTTGGCAGCCTTGTCGAGTGCGGAGGAGACCTTCACATATTTGGCCCTTGCCTCATCGAGCTTCCCCGCGGCGACAGCCGCGCGTAGTTTCTTCTGTTCGGACTTAAGGGCGCTCAGGACACTGGCGTTGCGTGTGCGCCGCGCTACACCCTGCCGGGCTCGTTTTGCTGCGGATTTGATATTGGCCATGAGAAAAAGTTGAGAGTTGAAAGTGGGGCGTTGAGAGTTGCAAGGGGCCTGCCAGAGGAGGGATTTGAACCCCCGACCAAGGGCTTATGAGTCCCCTGCTCTACCCCTGAGCTACTCTGGCAAAGTTGTTTATGATCATCGTGAAATACAAGCAAGAACTCTTTTTTCTCGCCACCGTTTCTACGATCTGTTCTACTTTAATGCTGTGAAAGGCAATGAAAGGACCGTTGGAAAGATGGAGTCGGAAAATAGAGTAAGCCGAAACCACGCTCCGCAGTTTATTGCCGTGCGGGATTCCCGCAATAGGAAAGTTCGCGGCCTCTGGCAACGAAACGGACGCTTTTACCTTCAATTCCGGGTTCAGGGCGAGCGCTCAGCTCGCCGGGTTCCGCTCCAAAAAAATGGGCAACCGGTTGCCAGTCTTTCTGAAGCAATGGACGCACGCGCCCAGGTATTGCATAGCCGGCGCCATGGCGACGCTTTGCCTCTCCGCGGGCGCAAGCCAGCGCTCTCTGTGGCTATCAGCGAATATATCGGCCACCATCGCCGATTGGCCGAACAGGATGACGCCCGGCGAAAAAGCAGCCTCGCCATCGGTAAAGATTCGATTTTGGACGCTCCTAAAAAGCTTTCTACAGTGCGAAAGGAAGAGCTGATCCTTGGGCGCTGGCTGAGCTATGTCGGAGATATACAACTCGACCGAATCAGCAAGCCACACGTAACGGCCTACCTTGAAACAGTTCTCGAAGGCGGCCGCACCCGCCGCACCAGAAACATTCATCTGTCGGTCTTCCGCAACCTCCTGCGACACTTCGCGGACAAGGGCCTTCTGACCGAACGCGCCCTCCCAACCGCCGGCGTCAAGTTGCTTCGCTACCGAACTCCGAAGCGAGAGTTCATCCGCAGCGACGATGTGCAGAGGCTTATCGAGCGCTCCGCTGAAGCTGGCGCGAATGGACAGCAACTCTCGGATCTGATCAAGCTCTTGGCGTACAGCGGCGCTCGAGAGATGGAAGCGCTCCGCCTGCGTTGGCAGGATGTGGATTTCGCCGCCGCTAAACTGCATATCGGCCGCGATGGCCAAGCCAAGAACCGAGAAGCCAGGGAGTTAGATTTCAATCCAGATCTCGAAGGGCATCTTCGCGATATGCTTTCCCGACGTGCGCCAGACTCGGAATGGATATTTCCTTCGCCGCGTCGGGGAGATTGCGCGGAGCATGACCATTGGCAGAATCCTCACAAGGTCTGGTATGAGTGCCGGGTTCTCGCTAATCTCCCGCATGCTCACCTCCACGATCTGCGCCATCACTTCGCCAGCCGATGCGTAATGGCGGGGATCGATTACATGACCATCGCGCGATGGCTAGGCCATCTCGACGGGGGGATTCTTGTGGCGAAAACCTACGGTCATCTCGCCGATGAGCACAAGAAAGCAATGGCTGCACGTCTTGTATTCTCGCCTCGGATCGTGCCACACCCAGCGGCGGCCGCTTCCTGATTCACTATGATCGTTTTGCGTTCTGGCCGGCCCGACTTCATGACAATTGCCGCCTGGCTCGGACACAAGGATGGGGGGATTCTCGTCGGTAAAGTTTACGGCCACCTGCTCGATGACCACCGCAAGAAGGCGGCCGCGCGACTGACAATCGGCTTGAGTCCTATCGCAGTGGCAATTGCATGATCTATATTTCACGGCCGAACCTCAGAAAGTCCGTCATCTCCGTCATTCGGCTCGCAGAGCCTTTATTTATGAGGCTCGAAGGATGACAGGGGGTTGGAAACTGACCGTCACTACAGCGTTGATGCGCGGCCCTTGCTACTTGCGGAGAGGGCACATCCAGCGAAAAAAGTTTGCAGAATTGACTCCAAACACATTGAAATGAACCGATGGACGGATCAGTTAGGGCGAGATAAAAAGGTGCTAGAACCACTATGCCAGCCGCTGTCCGCACACCCGAATCCGAAAGTCTAGACGTGGTGCTTGTCGGTTCATTTAATCCCGCCATTTTCCATCCACAATGGTTTCTCCGTCAGGAACTAGTCGGAGAGAATGAAGCGGATGAAGCCAAGGTGAAGATGGTGAGTTCGCAGATAACTGACGTGCAATTCGGCGGAGTTCGGGCGGTCTGCGTGACGGATCGTCTCACGTTGAGCACCCCAAATGTCGCGTTCACGGAGAAGATCCACGATCTCGCTACGGCGATCCTGAGGTTGCTACCACACACACCAGTCCGTGCCTGCGGAATCAACCCCCAAGTACACTACCGGGTCCAAACTGTTGCCTACTGGCACAAGATTGGCAACACACTTGCACCAAAGAATGTTATATGGAATGATCTGTTTCCGGAACCGGGGATGCAGTCACTTACGATTAAGGCGCCTCGTGGAGGCGTTTTCCCCGGCGAAACCAATGTAACCGTGGGACCATCCGACCGCTGCAAACCGGGCTTTTTCGTTCATGCCAATACTCACTATGATGTACCTAAGGCCTCTCAACACATGGGTGGTGCCAGCGGAGTGAGGGATTTCATACTTGCGGAGTGGAATAAAGCATGTGAGCAGGCGAGAAGAGTTGCCGATCAGATCTTCCAAAAAATCAAAACCGAATGAGTGACCAAAGTGAATCAACCATGCAGCCAAAAGCGAAGTGGATCGACGACTTCTGGAAGTTCCGTGAAGAACTGGAGGAGGAACGTGCGGTTTCGCGGCAGGGGGAGTGGCTGCTTCTGCCGCAGACCCTCGATGTCGCCGAGTCTGAGAAGGGAACGCTTGGAAGGGCCGATGCAATTCGTTTCTTTGATGGACTTATCCGAGTCGCTGAGGACCTTGAGGGTGAATCTCCGAGGCTCGATAGCATGCCGCTGGCCGGTGGAATGACTGGCCCTAGAGCACACATCGATCGGCAGAGTTTCCACGAATCGTTCGGCTGCCTCCGGAAGTACGACGGGATAATCTTCCGTCGCGAAAGTGACACGTTTTGGGCTCGGCTATGGGAGCATCCGCTCGATTACCCGGCCATTGAGGCAGAGTTCGATATCGGAGAGCTTTCGGAGTCGGACCAACTTATCGCTCTCGAAGGCACGCCAATCGTTTGGACTATCGGCTACTCGGACGAGGGCGGGACGCGGAAACGTCAATCAATTCTCTACGTGCGACGAATTCGTTCCGCCTCCTCAGAAGAAGTGCGGCAATCCGAGCAGAAGATTCGTGATATCGTGTGTGGAATCGCGTGGGAATGACGCCTATCTGCCTCCCACCGAGGGAGAAGTGGAGATTTCGATTTTCGGCCCTGGGTATGGAGAATGTATTCTGGTCCACCTCGGGCTAGGCGATTGGATCGCTATCGACTCTTGCATCGATCCAGCAACTCGCGATCCCATCGCGCTTTCGTACCTTAATGCGATCTGCATAGATCCCGAGACGATGCTACGGGTCGTGCTTGCCACGCACTGGGATGACGACCATGTAAGCGGACTGGCGCAACTATTCCGGAGCGCGAGCGCGGCAAAGTTCGTCTGTTCTTCTATCATGCGCTCAAACGAGTTCTCAGCCCTCGTCGGATCATGGCGGCTAAGCGGTTTCCTTCCCGGCGGCTCTGGAGTGGATGAATTTGCTCAGATCATAGATGAATTAGGCCAGCGCGCGAAGGACTCACGTTATCCAACGCCGGTCTTTGCGTCCGAGGGTAAACTGATCTGGGAGCGCGCGTCATCACCATCGGCGGAAGTGCGTGCTCTCTCGCCGTCTAATGCCGCCGAAGTAGCTGCGATCGCTCGCTTGTCGATGCTGATGGGGGAAAGCGATAAGTTGAGACGACGTATTCCATGTATTGAAAATAATCATGCTTGTGTTGTTCTTTCGATCCGAATTGCAGGTATTTACATTCTCCTTGGCGGTGATCTTCAATGTCGTGCGGACCGAGCTTTCGGATGGTTGGCCGTCGTGGACGGCAATGCGGGTCGCGAGCTACACGAGCTTTACAAGATTCCGCATCATGGATCTGCAAATGCTGATCACGACGAGGTCTGGAGCAAACTCCTTCGCCCCGCCTTGCCCGCCGTCACAACTCCCTACGTCAACGGAAGAACCCGCCTGCCGTCCCCTGAGGATTGCCGGCGAATCCTAAAAAGGACGACTCGCGCGTACGTCACCGCGTCCCCCGCGCCCGCCAAATTTCGTGATCGCGACAGGACAGTCGAAAAGACCGTTCGCGAGACCGCCAAGTGTGTTCAGTTGGTCCCGGGGCGTTTTGGCCACATTCGCCTGCGAAAGAAGATTTCATCTGAGGATGAGGCGGAGTGGGAGATCGCTCTATTCGGGGATGCAATGCATCTGGCTCAGCTGTTGCCAATCTAGAACGCCGGAAACGTCCCGTGCTCTTGCCTTTCCCTCTCGGTCTTTCGCGCATTACAGTTACCTTCCCCTGATTTGCGCTATGAATGGGGCATATTTTGATCCCAGCACAATAGAAAGCAACCCGCACGCGTCGTCGCTTAGCGCCGGTCCTCCGCTCAAGTCAATGATTCTCTTCGATCCAGTTTCAGCCGGGTCGTAGCCCAAACTTCCCTTGCGGCAGATCCGGACCCCCCTTGGTCAGTCACGTATTATCGTAACTTTCTCTGATCTTGTGCGATGCACGGGAATATTGAGATGGCTAGTCCCTGGCGACAGCCGCCCCTGCCGAGTGATGGCTAAGATCTTAAACGTGTCTCCGCGCTTCGTGTGCTTCTCGTCACCAATCCAGCAATCGCTTGTCATTGATCCTTTCGCTATTCGCGACTGCGTATACCATTTGTTGTCGCCGCAATAAAGCAGCACCTCGGTTTCGCGCTTTGCTGGTTTTGCAAGAACCTGCAACTTACGCTGCACCCGCTGCAGTCTGCGACCATTGAGCGTCCTGTTGATAATCGGGGTCTCCGCCTCTTTTACGACCTGGTCGATCCTCTGGCAAAGCTCACAGAAGGC
This sequence comes from Terrimicrobiaceae bacterium, assembly GCA_036525415.1. Classification (GTDB taxonomy): domain Bacteria; phylum Verrucomicrobiota; class Verrucomicrobiia; order Chthoniobacterales; family Terrimicrobiaceae; genus DASTFP01. The sequence goes on from DATDAL010000066.1 coordinate 39,733, forward strand.
CGCTTTATATCCGAATTCAACCATACTGTTTAAGGGTTTCGATGGAGCGATAACCGCTTGGATGGTTGCAAGCGGAGTCAACTGAAAATAACTAGGAGATAGTGGAATCCAAAGAACCTCAAGGGCGCGCTCTCTCCTTGCCTTTAAAATATAGGGCAGTTCCTCGTTGGCGATGAAGTCCGAAGCGAGAAAATTGTCGCTAACCAAGAGCACCGCAACGCTTGCCTCGTCTAACGCCTTGCGAATTTCGGACGGCCATGGCTTGCCGGGCCCGATGTTGGTGTCGGACCATACCGATATCTCAGCGTATCTCTGCAACGGTTTCGCCATCACCAAGAATCGCTTACACCAATCCTCATCGGCGTGACTATAGCTGATAAACACCATCTCTATTTGTTCAGAAAAGCAGAGGCTGAAAGGCGATGCCAGTCTTTCAAGACAGTCAAATGTGATTTGACGCGTTACATCTCACATGTCGCGTTTATTGACTGCAAGCGAGTTGAGCAGAGATCTTCGGGTTCCAATTTCGGCGGTTTTACGCCAAGTGCATTCGGGCAAAGTGAAACCCGTTCGAGTCGGGAAGGCGTTTATCTTCGACGAAAGAATGGCGCGAAAGGTTGCGCGCCTCATTCGAGATTCGAGCGGAAGCCGGCCCGGAGTTCTTCCCTTGGTGGAGTCTTAGGCACAGGACGCGGCTTGGAATCAGGAGGCATGATATGTCAGATGTAACCATAACGTTCGGCGGAGATCTCTCCGACCTGAACAAACGGATCGAGGATTTGGCCAAAGGCGGGGAGCGAGCCGAGAAAGCTGTGAGTAAGCCCATGGAGAATCCGAGCTTTCCTAGATTCGAATTGAAGATCGGCTTATTGTCTAGATCCCGGTGTCATGATGGCGCGCAAGAGTGCGCTGCCACCAGGGCGAAGTAGCACTCATTGTAGAACATCGAATCGAATTCGATGCCTTCTTTATCTGTAGACTCACCTCAGGAGCAGGGGACGAAGATCCCATTTCGCCCTTAAGCTGGGAAAACGTGGCGCGACCTCTCGCAAGGAGAGTGCTCTCCCTCGGATGATGTCTCGTCTCTTGGCGAGGACTAGAATCTTCTCGCAACTGCAAGCAAGAATGAGTGATAAGGGCTAGTGGCATGAGCGAATGAAGAATTTTTTTCACGCCTTCAATTGGCACGATTGCTACTCCCTGAAGGCTGCCACAACTCTCCAGCACGCGAACCCGACAGAACCACTTAGCCGTATGGGCGAGCTGCCCAGTTTTTCCGTGCTTTGCGCACCGGGATTCCCCTCCCAATGAGTCAGGCGCGCGAGGTTCGTGATCCTATTCACGGATTCATTCGACTGCGAGGGCGCGAATGCGATCTTGTGGACACTCCGGTTTTCCAGCGCCTCCGACGGGTTCACCAGCTCGCTATGGCTTTCATGGTGTATCCAGGCGCGCTTCATACCCGATTTGACCACACGCTTGGCGTGACCGAAGTCGCTGGTCGGATGTGTGAAAGACTTCGGGTCGATGACGACCACACTCGAGTAGTTCGCCTCGCTGCCCTTTTACACGATCTCGGCCACGGGCCTTTTTCACATGTCTCGGAATCAGTTTTGGATGCGCTTTCTGAACCGGGTCTGGAAAAGGCCGCTGGAAAGAAAGAGAAAATTCATGAGATGATCACGCAAAAGATCATCCTTCAGCATCCACAACTATCTCCGGCTCTTTCTCAACGCGATCGTGAGGAGGTAATGCAGCTTCTGAAGAGCGGCATGAATGAGCGTATTCACCGGGATATCATTTCGGGACCGCTGGATGCCGACAAACAAGACTATCTTCTGAGAGACAGTCGCTTCTGCGGCGTAACCTACGGCCTCTATGATATCGATCAGCTTCATCAAACACTGTGCGGTGGCCGCGAGAATAGCGACTGTCGCCTGATGGTGACGGAGAATGGCGTCCACGCCTTGGAGCAATTCGTTCTGGCTAAATACTATCTCACGACACAGGTCTATCGTCATAAGGTGAGACTGATAACGGATCAGATGCTTGTGCGAGCCATTCGCTTGGCAGTAGAAGTCGATAAAATCAAACCATTGGATGCGCTTTACCGTTATCGAGACACGGACGAGTACATTTCCAACTATTTAGATTGGGATGATCAGAGGCTTACTGTCGAGCTTCTCAAGCCGGAATACGAAAACTCAAAGAGCGGTGGGATGTTTCGTCGATTGGTGAATCGACAACTTTGGAAGCTCGTTTTTCGGATACCGATCGGCCATCAGCAGTTTGAAGGCAGTCTCGTTCAGACAGCCCTTCCTGAAGAGTTCCCACAGATCCGGGACGATCTGGAGAAGGAGGTCGCGACAGAATTGTCAAAGTAACTGGGGGCCGCCGTCGATAATCAACACGTAATCGTCCACTTCTACAGCATTCAGTCCGTCAGAAAACAGTCGCGAAACGATGAAGATCCGATTAAAGTAGATACGCCGCAAGGCCCGGAGCTATTTGAAACGCGCTCCAAGCTCTTTGAATCAATCAACGTCGGGTTCAACGAGGAGTTTCTGGAATGTTATGCTCCATGCGATCTGCGCGATGAGCTGAAAAAGCGAAAGCTCCGCGAAGAGACGACGGACTTCATGGTCAGATCGCTCCGAGCCCGATTTGATCTTCAGCGGTCTCTAAATATTGGGGGAACCGCTACCTCTCTTGACACCTAACCTATCCTGCACTTCATCAATGGCGATTCTCACACGCAATATCATTCTGCTCGCAATCGATGCTTTCGGCAAAAAGGTCGAAGGCAAGACCATGCTGCAAAAGCGGCTATACTTCCTGGCCGAGTTGCTTAAGCACCGCCACAGTGTAGATCTCGGTTTTCGACACAACGCGTACTACTACGGCCCGTATTCAGGGACCGTTTCCAACGACATCACCAAGCTGAAGAACTATGGGCTGATTCGCGAAGACGTACAGAACTTTGGCGCTTACAACGCTGCCGGGTTTGAAGTGCGCAAATCCGAATACGAGCTAACTGCAGCGGCAAATGCCGCCATCAAGTGGATCGTGCAACATCATCCCGATGAGGCCAAACAGGTTACAGAAGTTGCACGAGAACTCAATCAACTGACGGTCGGGTTAGACTATATGGATTTGAGCATTGCCGCAAAGGCGCATTGGATTTTACGCGATGCAAAAGAACCGATGACACCGGAGAGCGTAGCGCGAGAGGCCAAGAAGCTTTCCTGGAATGTAACCGATGAGCAGATCGAGTCAGGTTTCAAGTTTCTCGAAAAGCTCGGACTCGTTGGGCAAAGTGTCTGCTGATGTGATTAACTGAACGGGGTTAGTCGGCAAGCGGGATGCTCAAAACGCTCCCCCATGTTCCCTTCGAGCCTTAATTTACGTGACCTGTAGGCTCGTGACGCCTTCATGTTCTACTTCTGTGCGACAATCACAAGATGTATGAGGATGCCCTTGCTGACTGTGAAGATGGACCAGGCACCTCGCAAATACCGAATTAATCAGGTTCTCCGGTCCAGGATTTTCAAGCAACGAAAAGCCCTTAAATCGACGCTGAGCCAATTATGAGTCCCCTGCTCTACCCCTGAGCTACTCTGGCAAAGTTGTTTATTTTCAGTCTATTGTGTGTTCGGATGCGCCTCCAATATTGATCCCTCCATTCCCTTTGACGCTGCACATCATGAGGCGAACGACATGAAGACTGCGCCCCAAAATAGCGAGTCGCGCCAGAACCATCCGGCGAACTCTATCGCCATGCGGAATTCCCGCAATCGAAAATTGCAAGCTGAAGGGGCGCGGGGCGTAGACCCTCCGAGAGCCACAGCATCCCGGCAGAATGGGAGGAAAAGCGATACCCAGGAAGTTAGTGTAGGATAGCGCCGTCTCCGATGAAGCAGCGATAGGCCTTGCCGTTGTGGCCGGTTTTCTCGAAGTATTCTGCCTCGACGGCCTTGGCGATCTTTTCGGTCGAGTCTATTACCACCAGCGCCACGATGGCTCCGCCGAAGCCTCCGCCGGTGAGCCGTGCGCCGTACACGCCTTCCTGGGCGCACGCTATCTCGACCAAGGCGTCAAGCTCCGGCGTGCTATTCTCGAAGTTCTCGATTGAACTGCGGTGCGAGTCAGACATGAGTTTCCCAAAAGCGGCTGCGTCATGGTGCTTCAAGTGCTCGATCGCTTTGAAAACACGTTCGTTTTCGCCGGTAATGTGTGCAGCGCGCCGCCTCACGATGTCGGGCATTCTTGCGGCGGCAAGCTGCTCGCTCGTAGCGTCGCGAAGAGCGGGCACACCGAGAATCTGGGCCGCTTCGAAGCATTGGGCACGGCGTTCGTTGTACTCGCCACCAGAAAGAGCGTGCTTGACGCCTGAGTGCACGATGAGCAGGCCAACGCCGGGAGGAAAGGGCACGTTTTCGACGGTCTCGGCACGGCAATCGAGAAAGATGGCATGCTCTTTTTTGCCGAAGATCGATGACACCTGGTCGAGCAAGCCGCAACTCACGCCAACAAAGTCATTCTCTGCCTTGCGGCATAACCGGGCTAGATCGAGGGGCGGCACTTGAAACTCAAAAAGCCGTGTCAACAACACAGCCATACAGACCTCGATGGCCGCGGAGCTCGACAGGCCGGCACCGAGCGGAAGGTTGCTCGAAAAATCCGCCTCGAATCCCGTGATAGGGTAACCGCAGTCCTTGAGCACTTTGACCACCCCTAAAGGGTAGTCGGCCCAACTGTCGTTGGCGGCAAGTTTGTCCAAATCGGCGGCCACTATCCCGGAAATGCCCTCGCTGGTGAGAACGATTCTGGTGTCACTGCGCAGGCGGCTGTGGGCCGAGACTCCGAGATTTAGGGCCGCGGAGAGGACCACACCGCTGTTGTAGTCAGTATGGTTGCCGAGAAGTTCGACCCGGCCGGGCGCGAAGGAGGAGGCAGCCTTCATGTATCACTGGCTACATGATTTTGTGTACCACGACAATAGCGGGGATCAAGCTTGCCAAGATGTGAGCTTTTGGCAGACTGGCTTCAAAATCTCAATAGGCATATGTCCGAGACAAACAACGAAGAACAAACCGACGTTGCGCACGTGAAGTTGGAAAGCGGCGCCGAGCACGCCAAGCAGGCGATCACCGCAGCGAGCGAAGCCACTAAGGCCGTCAGTGAAACCGTTAAGAAACAGGCGCAGTCCGCTTTTGAGACCAGCCGCGAACATTTGACGGCTGCGGCCAAGGACGTTTCGGAGGCCGCCGCTGCGAAATATGGAGAGTTCCGCGGTCAGGCCAAGTCAGTCGCAGAGGACTACAAAGACCGGGCCCAATCGAGTTGGACTGACGCGACCTTGAAAGCTCAAAATTTCCAGAGCGAGGCGGAGAGCTACATAAAGGCGTATCCACTGAAGGCCCTTGGGATTGCGCTTGGCGTCGGCTTTGTGCTTGGGGTGATCTTTCGCCGCTAACATAAGCAAGAATGGCGGAGACTGTATTATCGCCTTCCGCCGACGCGCGGGAGACGCCACATGGGGTGGTACCTGAGCTGTTGCGATTTGCGGGCTCCTTCGGAGGGCATGTCCAGGGGCTTCTGCAGCTCGCCGGCCTCGAATCCAAGGAGGCTGCCTTCGTGGGTTTGCGTCTGCTGGTGTTGCTCATCGCCGGTGTCGTTCTTGGATTCTTTGGCTACTTGCTTGGCTTGTTTTTTGTCGTGTTTTTGCTCGCGATCGTGTTCGGCGTTGCCTGGATTTGGATTCTGCTTGGTCTCGCCGTGCTGCATCTCGTCGCAGTCGCGGTCTGCGCGATTCTGATCAGGAATTACCTTCGCACACCTGTCTTCAAGGCCACCGCGGCGGAGTTAAAGAGGGATTTCGAAGCATTGAAAAAACTTAAAGAATGACGAAAGAGGAAATTCTTGCCGAGCTGACTAGCAGTCGCGCGGCAGTTGTTAAGGGGTGTGCGGACCTTCGCGCCGAATTGGATCTCAAAACCAAGATCAACGACCTCGTTCGTCGAAAGCCCTACGCGTGGCTAAGCGGCGCAACCGCACTTGGTTGGTTCTTCGCCGGGCCGAAAACACGAACCCGCGTAGTTACAAAGAGCGTCGAGTCGAATGGCCCGCCCGTTGTCAAAGTGGAAAAAAAGAAGCGTCGGTTCGGTTTGATCGCCCTGCTCATCGGCTTGATTCGATTTGCCATCCCGGTAATCAAACCCGCGTTTGCTGTTTACGCGGGACGACGCTTCGCTGACATGGTAAAGAAACGTCTAAAATAAGCCGGCGGTTCCGCAGCTCGCGCTTGGAGCCAGCGGTTTCTCGCAATTTCTAGATCTACCCTTTCGGGCGGATTATCCTCCTCTGATCGTGAGTTCCAATACCGGTAATGAATCCAGAATCGAAGTCGTAGGGGAAAGTGGCGCTTCCCTGCTCGATCACGTGGATCAATACCTCATGATTGGAAGGGAGTCCGGAGCGTCAGACATCCATCTCGCAGTACACTCTCGTCCCACATGGAGAAGATTTGGCGCCCTCGAACCCATCTGGCTCCAAGCGCCCGTCTTGACGGCCGCGGACACCGAGCGGCTGGCCGCGAGTTTTCTGACGGGCGCCCAGTGGCAGACGATTGCCGACCGAGGTGATGTCGACTTTGCCTACTCGAACTCGTTCGGTCGTTTCCGCGCTTGCATCGTGAAGCAACGACTGGGCTACGATCTCACTTTTCGCATCATCAATAACCAGGTGAGGACAATGGCCGAGCTTGGCCTGCCGCCGCAGCTCAAGCTGCTTACACAGTATCATAATGGACTGGTACTTGTGACGGGCTCCGTGGGCAGCGGCAAGAGCACGACGCTTGCTGCGTTGGTCGAGGAAGTCAATTTGACCCGGCGCGATCACATCATCACTCTCGAGGACCCGATAGAATACATCATTTCCTCAAAGAGTTGCCATGTCACTCAACGTGAGGTTCACACGCACACAGTCTCGTTCTCTGCCGCGCTTCGTGGGGCGTTGCGCGAGGACCCCGACGTCATCATGGTGGGTGAAATGCGCGACCTGGAGACAATCTCGCTTGCAATCACCGCTTCTGAAACTGGTCATCTCGTTCTTGGCACTCTTCATACGAGCAATGCGGCTCGCACGCTGGACCGCGTGCTGGATGTATTCCCTACCGACCAGCGTGATCAGATCCGCGTAATGGTGAGCGAATCTCTTCGCGGCGTCATCAGTCAGCAGCTCGTACCGCGTGCCGATGGTACCGGCAGATGCCTGGCCATGGAAATTCTCATGAACAACCCGGCGGTGGGAAACCTCATTCGCGACGGCAAGACCTTCATGCTCCCTGGAGTAATTCAAACGGGCAAGAAACAAGGAATGCAATTGATGGACGATTCCATCCTCCAGCTCTGTCAAGCCGGACTCATTACCGTGGAAGAGGCGATTTACCGGGCGGAGAACAAGTCGCTCATGAGACAAGCACTGCAGATGAAGCACTGATGGCCTACATCGATCTTTTCTTTCGCGTTCTTCTTGAGTCCGGAGGTTCGGACCTGCATTTGGCGCAGGGCCAGCCCCCAAAGATCCGCCGCCATGGCGAAATTCTCCCAATTCGCGAGGAGTTGCTCACCTTCGAAGAGATGTCATTCATGCTCAGCGAAATCTGTTCTGCGACTCGCTGGCAAAGATTCGAAGAGACCGGGGATCTCGATTTTGCCTACGAGATGGACGAAGAGAATCGTTTTCGCGTCAATTATCTCAGGCAGACCAACGGCTACGGTGCCGTCTTTCGGAATATCCCCACCACGATCAAAAGCCTCGAGGACCTTGGGGTTCCAAAGATCATCAAGAGCTTTGGCGAGATGCGGGGTGGCATCGTCTTGGTTACCGGCCCCACCGGTTCCGGAAAGAGCACGACCCTCGCGGCGTTGATGGATTACATTAACACCACTTTCTCACGCCATATTGTCACCATCGAAGAGCCGATAGAATTTGTTCACCGTAATAAAAAGAGTATTATCACGCAGCGGGAAGTTCCCGAGCATTCGGTCAGCTTTCCCGCGGCTTTGAAAGCAGCGCTTCGACAAGATGCCGACATCGTCCTCGTCGGTGAGATGCGCGATCTTGAAACGATTTCTCTGGCGCTAACCGCTGCGGAGACCGGACTCCTCGTCTTCGGCACCCTTCACACCAACAACTCGCGCAAGACGGTGGATCGGATGATTGATGTCTTCCCGGTCGATCAGCAGGCGCAGGTGCGCACAATGCTCGCAACATCGCTGCGCGGCGTGGTCGCTCAGCTTCTTTTGAAAAGGGCCGACGGCGCTGGTCGCGTTGCAGTCAATGAAATCCTCATATCAAACAGCGCTGTGTCGGCAATCATTCGCGAAGGGGCAACCCAGAAGCTTCAGGACGTGATTGTCGGAGGCAAGAGCGAAGGCATGCAATTCATGGACGACGCGATTTGGGAGAAACTGGTCTCGGGAGTCGCTTCGCCACTCGAAGCCTACATGAAGGCCATCGACAAGCATCGATTCAAGCCGTTCTTGCCCAGCGAAGAGGCAGATCTGGCTCTCGCCGCCGGAGCCTACGAGGAACAACCGGGACGAGGCGAAAAAGGCAAGCGCGCGCTTGTATTTAAGCGTTGAAGGGACGCGAGCTCCGGTTTCCGCGATGCTGAGCGCCGGTATGGCTAAGCACGGGTCCGGAAGGAAATCTCGGTTGATGTCCGCTGCGGATTTTGTCCTTGTGGACATCAGCAACTCATTCACAAAAGTCGCGTACTCCAGCCGCGATCGGATCGGCCGTGTGTTCCGCTTACCAACCAGGGAACTGACCACGAAATCGTTGCGCGCCGCGCTGAGCGGGCGAGAGGCGAAACATGCGGTCGTTGCCTCCGTAGTCCCCTCCCGCGATGCGCTTATGGAGAAGATTCTTCCGCCGCCGATTTGTTTTGTGAGTCACGAGATTGCTCTCGGCGTCGGGATTGATTATCCAAAGCCTGAAACGATCGGCGCCGATAGGCTGGCAAACGCCGTAGCGGCTGGCGCGCTCTACGGCTCTCCTGCAATTGTGGTCGATTTTGGCACGGCGGTTACTTTCGACGTCGTAGCGGCAAATGGCGATTATGCCGGAGGTGTCATCGCGCCCGGTCTCAACGCGATGACAGATTACCTGCACAATCGCACGGCCCTCCTTCCGCGTGTCGTTCTTCGCGAACCGCGCCGGGCCATCGGACGGAGCACTGCGGAGGCAATGCGCTCCGGCGCCATTCATGGTTACAGGGGGCTGGTTGCCGAGATCCTTCGCCAAATCATGAAGGAGATTCCTTCCAAATCCCGTCCGTATCTCATCGCGACCGGCGGCGATGCAAGACTCATCGCTGGAAGCACCGGGCTCTTTTCAGCAGTTTCGCCAACCCTCACTCTTGAAGGACTCCGTCTTATCGGATGCCGAAATTTTGCAATCTAAGCATTGCGTCACGCCTCGCAGGTTCTGCGGCGGATCGTCAGAGCGAGCGGTTTAGCGGCAGAGGCTTCGTGACAGATCCTGCGGAAGTCGAACTCTCAGGTGCGGCTTGCTCGGCGAGGTAGAGCAGTTGCAGTGATCCATCGTAGTGCTCGACGATGGCCGTGCAGCTTTCCACCCAATCCCCCGCGTTGTAGTAGGCGACACCATTAAGCTCTCGAACGGCGGCGGTGTGGATATGTCCACAGAGCACACCGTCGACCTCAAAGTCTCGGGCATAGCGCACGACAGCTTCTTCGAATCGGCCGATAAAGCTGACAACGTTTTTCACTTCGGCCTTCACATAGGCACTGAGCGACCAGTATCCGAGACCGAATCCACGCCGGAAAAAGTGAACCAGGCCGTTGCAGCGCATCAGGAGCCTATATCCGAGATCTCCAAGGTGTGCGAGCCAGCCGAGATTTTGCACCACGGTATCGAGCTCATCCCCGTGCATCACTAGGAGGCGGCGGCCATCCGCGGTAAGGTGAACGGCATGCTTTTGAAGAGCCATGTTTCCGTAGTGTCCCCAGAAACGGTCGAGAAACTCATCGTGGTTTCCTGTGACATAGATGATCTCTGTGCCCTTGCGGCCCTTGCGCAGCAGCTTCTGAAGGACGTCATTGTGTTCCTGCGGCCAGTAGATGGCTCGCCGCAATGCCCAGATATCGATCAAATCCCCTACAATGTAGAGTGTTTCAAACTCTGCCTCCCGCAAAAAATTCAGAAGAGCCGCAGCGTTGCACCCTCGCGTACCCAGATGCACGTCGGAAATCCAACCGGTTCTGTAATACTTCATGGGGCTTTGGATTGTTCACAAACTGTTCACAACGGTGATTGCATTCAACCCGCTTATTGTGACAATTCCGCCACACAATATCCTTCCCTTTCCGCTCGAATCGGTCTGGGAACAGGCTTACTATGCATGCAACGACATGACAGATGAACTTGAATGGTATTGCCTTCGAACGAAACCTCGGAACGAGAGGCTGACGAGCGGCTTTCTCAAGGTGGAGAATGCCGTCGAAGTATTTTGTCCCTTTGTGCGCTTTGAGCGAGCGCGCCGTTCCGGGAAACTCTGGGTGACCGAAGCGATGTTTCCGGGCTATGTATTCGCCCGATTTCGGTATATCTCGCAATGCCGGCAAATCCGGGCGACGCGCGGCGTGGTGAAGATTGTCAGTTTTGGAGAAGCACCCGCGCGTGTCTCGTCCGAGATCATCGGCGAGCTTCGCAATGCCGTGGAGGACCGGGAAACAATCGTCATTCAGCCCGGCATCGAAGTCGGCGAAGAGGTCAACGTGATAGCGGGACCATTTCGCGGGCTGCGCGCGGTGGTCAGTCGCGTGATGCCCGCGCGAGAACGCGTTGCCGTTCTGCTCGAGGTTCTCGGCATGGAGCGAGAGGTGGAGATTTCATTCGATACCGTGATTGCTGACATTCCGCATCCCATGACGCGCGCAGGCGCCCAGCAAGCTCCCCAGTAACCGCAGTCGCGGCGAAGCGGCGAGTCAAGATTCCTCTTACGATGAACACTGCCTGAGGCCAGGCTTTCCAGACCTTCACGAGAAATCCCGTTGCGAGGAGCAGGGGATTGCCAATAAGCTTGACCAAGTTATGATGTCTTTTCCACGCATAACTCACGCCTGCGCGGCCATCTTGCTGCATTTGACAGCTGTGACGCTCCAGAGCCAGCCGGGCGATGGCTTTAGCATTCAGGAGCGTCCGGGAGTGGTTCTTGTCAAGCCACAGCCATGGTCGAAGGAGGCCGAGGCGACGGTGCTCGAATTCCAGGCTTTCATTAATCGCACGGCTGATGGCACATCGGGCGTGGGTTACTATGAGTTCCGCACAAAGAACGAGGATCGGCGCCAGGTTCCCGTTGCCCGGATTGTCAAGCTCGTCATTTATCCCGACGTCCAACGGCTCAGGGAGATCGTGACTGCGCAGGATCGCAAAGCGTTGGTCTCGAGGATCGAGGAAATCAAAGCGGTTGTTGCCAAGTTTCCGGCTTCACGTACCTATCTGGATCCTTCCCTTCGGAAGCTCAACGAGGAGCTTGCGCAATACGATTCCGGCAAGGTAAAGACCGAGGGGTCCTGGGTGCCGAAGCAGATGTTTGAGAAAAGCAGGGCTATCAAGCTCGCGGCCCTCTTGAAGGCGGATATCGTCCGTGCCAAACCGCCCAGCAGCCTCGACCTGGAGGGCGATCCGAAATTCATCGGCCTCAAGGAGCTTGCGGAAACGAACTCCGATGCAAAGAGGATTGCTGTGGAGATCTCTGCGCAATTCGAAGCGCTCGTCCGGGCGGAGAAGCGAAGCGAGCTTCTTGCTATACTCAGTCAATCCGGCACATCGCTGGCTGATGCGGAAGGCGCCCTCAATGAGCTCAAAGTACTCCGTCCCGACGAAGATGCGAAAAGCGCGGCGTGCGTCAGGACCTGGGATTCGGGTCTCGCCACAGTCAGAGCCGCGTCCGGCGAGGCCGAAAAGATCTCCAAATCCTTCGAACGCGAGCTCGCAATGTTCGGCGGCGGCGAGGCGCCGCCCCAAGTTTCATCGGAGCTCGAAGAGCAGATTTCCGTTGCGAGCGCTAGGCTCGCACGTTTTCTCGCTGCCAATCCTCCCGGTCCGCTGGCGATCGCCGCTCGCCAATCTGCCGCCGTCAGCACGGCAGCAGGAGAGTTCAAGAGGCTCAAGGGGATTTTGGAGGAGAAACGCTACATTGAGGCTAAGGATATTCTAGACGACCTCGCACAAAACACAGAGCTGTTTGGACCGGAAACAAAGCGCGTCGTCTCCGAGCTCAGACGCCAGGCGGTTGGAAAGATCGAGCAATTTACGCGCTTGCGCGACGAGGCAAAGCTGCTGGCTGATTCCAGCAAGAAATCCGAAGCGCTTGCGAAATACGAGGCAGCCTTTTCCGTGATTCCCGATTCGGACGTGGACCAACAAATTAAGCAGCTCAAACAAGAGATTTCGGTTGCCCGTCCCAGCGTACAATAATTCGGCTTGAGACGGCGGCTTCCGAGCCCATTATCCGCCTGATGGAAAGCCCTGATCGCTTGCGGATCTCGACCGAAGTCTGCGTCATGTATTTCGATACCGATGCCAGCGGCGTTGTGCATAACATTGCGTACCTTCGCTTCATTGAAACGGCGCGCACGCAGTTGGCACTGCTTATGGGCATGAGCTTTCAGGAGATTTTGCGAACAAAAATTCACCCCGTCGTTGTGCGCACCGAGATCGACTACAGGAGGCCCGCCCTCCTTGGCGACGTCATCTCTGTCAACGGCCAGGTCACCGAATCCTCTGGTGCTCGCTTTTGGGTCGGCTTCGAGATTGTTCGTCCCTCAGACAATTGCTTGCTAGTCACATGCCGTCAGGCGTTGGCTTTGGTCCAAATGCCTGAGGGCCGTCCAGTGCGCCTACCGTCCAAATTCGCCGAATCCTTTTCCTTTTCCCCGTGAACCCTCACGGGCGATGGCAGCTGCCTCTCTTGATCGCATTGGCAGCCGCGCTTACTCTCGGCACAGCTGGCTGGGGCGACCTGTACAACGAGACCGACGGCCAATACGGCGGGGCCGCGAAAGTAATGGCGCGAAGGGGTTCCTGGTTGATTCCCGAAAACGATGGAATTCCCCGCCTTGTCAAACCGCCTCTTCTCTACTGGACGCTTGCGGCCTCAATGAAGATTTTTGGCGTCAACGAGTTCGCCGCGCGCTTGCCCAACGCGCTTGCCGTGACGGCCTGGGTGGCGGTGACATTTCTCATCGGCGCGCACATGGGTGGCAATTGGCGGGGGTTTCTTGCGGGCCTCATCTTGCTGACATCGATTGGGACCTTCACCCTCGGGCGAATCGTCATGCCGGAACCGATGTTTTCGGCATTCATCGCGGCGGCACTCTACTGCGTATTGCGCGGGGCAGATCATGCCGCGCATCGCAGCAAGTGGTTCTTTGGTTTTTGGTTTTTCGCGTCGCTGGCCAGTTTTACCAAAGGATGGCATGGCTTGCTCTACCCGCTTGCCATTGTCGGGATCGCCGCCGTTTTCTGGGGACCAGCCCGCCGAAGCCTTCGCGGACTGGTATCCTGGCAGGGCGCGCTGCTTTTTGCGATAGTCAATGTTCCTTGGTACTTGTACGTGGAATTTCGCTTCCCAGGCTATCTTCACAATCTCCTCGCAGCCGAGCAGTTTGGCCATCTCTTTGGAGCGAGCACGCCGGCAACGTCCTATACAAATGTGCCACGGTGGCAGTTCCTTCTCCTCCACCTGGGATGGCTTTTTCCCTGGTCGCTGGCAATCATCGGTGCAGCGCCAGTCATCGCTCGCAGCTTCCGCCGGCGACCCTGTGGCACCCCGAAGTTACCCGCACTGGTTGTCATCGCCTGGATGGCTGTCGTGTTAGGCTCGGTGCTACTTGCCGGACAACGACAAGACTATTACGCGATGTCGATGTGGCCGGCCCTTGCTCTCGCTGTCGCATGGGTGCTGGAACGCACAGGCATGCAAACCTTGGTTCTCCTCCTTGCGATCCTCCTTGGCGCCGGTCTCGCTTGGTCCCAGGCGAATCCTGTTACCACACACGCATCCAATACCGCAGCACTCGCCGAGCGAGCGACTGCTTGGACGACAATCATCAATTTCGATGACGCGGTGTGGACGAGCCTGCGAACCACAGCAGGGTTCGCGCTTGGTGGGGCGCTTTTCTTTGCGCTGCTCGCGCTCGCCTTCCAGCGCTCCAAGCTTAAGCTGGCCGCAATTGCCGCCTCTGGGATTTGCCTGAATTTGGGTGCGGTAAGCGGAACATCCCTGGTTTCGCCTTATTTTTCGCTCGCGGCGGTAATGCGGTATATCAATAGCGGTGCACCGATCGTTTACGACGGCGGAATCGATACGGGGAGCAGCCTGCTTTTTTACAGTGACTCGCCCATTATCCTCCTTGATCAAGACCCGGACGAAGACTTTATCGTTCGCAAGTTCGGAATAGGGCGCGATCGATTTCTGACAATTTCTGAGTTCGTTGCCTATTGGAACTCCGCAGCGCCGGCAGTCTTCATCACGGAGGAAGGCAGGCTTGAGGGTTGGCGGGAGCTCCTCGGCGTGTCCCTCGCTCCGGCCGCCCGCTGTGGCACGCAAATCCTGCTCAAGAACACCCCTTGAGAATCTTTGTTTTGCACGCTGTCAGGTTCGTGTTTATTCCCTCGCCATATGGAAAATGTGATCATCGTTGGAACGGGGTGCGCCGGGTTGACCGGCGCCATTTATGCCGCCCGCGCCAATCTTTCGCCCCTCGTCCTTGAAGGCCGGCAACCCGGAGGCCAGCTCACAACGACCACGGCGGTCGAGAATTACCCCGGCTTTCCGGAAGGTGTAGATGGGCCCGAGCTTATCATGCGGATGCACCAGCAAGCCGAGAAGTTTGGGGCCCGGTTCGAATATGGTACGGTTGAGGATTTCGAACACGCGAAAACCTACAGCCGGCTCAAGGTGGATGGTGAGTGGCGAGAGACCAAGGCACTGATCGTTGCCAGCGGCGCGTCTCCCCGCTATCTGGGTGTCGATCGCGAGCAAGAGCTGATCGGCCATGGCTTGACCTCGTGTGCGACCTGTGACGGCGCATTTTACCGCAACGTGCCCGTTTGTGTCGTAGGGGGCGGAGATTCCGCGTGTGAGGAGGCGATCTTTCTTACGCGCTTTGCCTCAAAGGTTTACCTTGTCCATCGTCGTAGGGCTTTGCGCGCCTCGAAGATCATGGCCGATCGCATGCTGGCAAACCCAAAGATAGAGCCCATTTGGGATAGCGTCATCACGGAATACCTCACGGACGCGTCCGGCGAAGTCCGTGGCGTGAAACTGAAGAATACAGTATCGGGTGACAGCAGTGAACTTGATGTCAAATGTGTGTTTGTCGCCATCGGCCACGTGCCGAATACCACTCCCTTTCGCAATAAGCTGGAAATGGACGAAAACGGGTACCTGATCCAGCGAAACGGCACCCATACCAACCTTCCGGGCGTATTCGCCGCCGGAGACGTCGCCGACCATGTCTACCGCCAGGCCGTCACCGCCGCCGGCGAGGGATGTGCCGCCGCGATTGACGCCGAGCGCTGGTTGGCGGAACAGGAGTAACCCACTGCCTCCCTTTCAAGCAGACCGTCGTCACAACCGACGGAATCGAAAGATCCCTTTCGGAGTTCTATTGTCGGCATTTGCTCCGATCACATAACTCGTTGTTTTGAAAATCTGCGATCTCACGCAATTCTATTCCCCTGTCAGCGGCGGGGTGCGGCGTTACGTGGAGCAGAAGGTGGCCTACGTGCGCAGTGCGCGCCCG
This sequence comes from Terrimicrobiaceae bacterium, assembly GCA_036525415.1. Classification (GTDB taxonomy): domain Bacteria; phylum Verrucomicrobiota; class Verrucomicrobiia; order Chthoniobacterales; family Terrimicrobiaceae; genus DASTFP01. Next base: position 55,578 of record DATDAL010000066.1, read on the forward strand.
GATTGCCAGCACATCCTTGTCGTTCCTGGCGAGAGGACAGAATCTTGCGGCGACCAAGTCTCTCGCGTTTACACAATTGCTTCGCCGCTCGTTTCACGAACGTCGCGCTACCGAGCACTGCTGAAGCTTCATCTGGTCGAAGAGGTGCTTGAGAAGGAAAAGCCGGACATCATCGAATCTGGCGACCCTTATCAACTGGCGTGGAAAGCCATCGCCTCAGGTCGCGGCTTGGATATCCCGGTCGTCGGATTTTATCACTCTCATTTTCCGGAAGCCTACATCAGATCGGTGGCGAAATATTTTGGCCAACTCGCCATTGCGATCGCGGAGGACGTGAGCCGTCGCTACGTGAAAACCCTCTACAACAGGCTGGAACGCACATTCGTTCCGAGCCCCACTCTCGCCGCTCTCCTGCGGGAATGGGGCGTCGAACGTGTCGAGAGCATCGACCTCGGGGTGGACGCCGATGTTTTTCGTCCCAATGGCGCTCCTTCCGCCTCGTTCCGGCGTGAGCTTCGAATTCCAGAAGGACGCCGGCTTCTCCTGTATGTCGGGCGATTGGCTTCGGAAAAGAACGTTCGCACGCTTTTCGATGCTTTTGAGATCCTTCATCGAAAAGCCCCGCAGAAATACCATCTTCTGACCATCGGCGACGGTGCGTTGCGGTCAGCTCTCGTGCGACTGCGCCAAGAGACCCAATGCGTCACCTGGTTGCAATATTGCAGAGAACCCGCCGAACTTGCGACAGTTTATCGATCGTCCGATTTGTTCGTTCATCCGGGCATTCAGGAGACTTTTGGACTTGTTACTCTCGAGAGCCAAGCCTGCGGCACCCCGGTCGTTGGCATCCGGGGCAGTTACATGGACCGCATCATTTTTTCCAATCAACGGCATTGGGCGGCCGAAAATACGCCGGATTCGTTGGCAGACGCCATCGAGGCAAAGTTCAGCGAGGACCTCCGCGAGAGCGGTTTGCAAGCCAGCATCGCCGCGCGGGAACACTATTCATGGAAGATCGTCTTCCGGCGGCTTTTTTCCATTTATGAGGACGTGATCTCCCGCTTCACGAAATAGGTGATCCGGCTGCCAGCTGGTGAGGGGTCTTCTTTTCGATTTACCGACAGCCATTTGCGGCTTTAACTAACATTATGCACGCACCTCCCGGAATCCTTGTTCGAAAGTTCAAGCCCTGCGACCGCGAGGCCGTCCGATTTCTTTGCTGCCAGACAGGATTTCTTGGCAAGCCAATCGACCCCGTTTTCGAAGACCGCGAGCTCTTCGCCGATTACCTCACAACCTACTACACAGACGTCGAGCCGGAGTCCTGCTTCGTGCTGGAGCATAACGGCCGGGTGGTAGGCTACCTTCTTGGGTCGCGAAGACCTTTTCGGCAGCAAATCCACAGTTTTTTTCAGAACATCCGGCTCTTTCTCAAAGGCATGAGCCGCTATCCAGGTTACAACAGGGCCACGCGCGACTTAATCGGCTGGATTCTCCGCAACTCCTGGCGCGAAGTGCCAGCAGCCCCGCGACGCACGGCGCACTTTCATTTCAATGTGCTGCCTGAGGCACAGAGCGTCGCCGGAACCGGTGCAATGATAAACGCGTATTTTGACTACCTGCGTGAGAAAGGCGAAAAGGCCGTGTTTGGACAGGTGGTCACCTTCGAATCCCGTCGCGGAGCCAAGGTTTTCGAACGCTACGGATTCCGCGTCGTTGAAAAACGCGAGATCACGAAGTGGCGCGACAAGCATCCCGAGCCCGTTTACCTGACGACGGTCGTCAAACAGCTGACTGCGACAAAATAGGCGAGGAAATCCAGCCGATACCACGCAGCGGCAGCGTGTTCCAGTCACCCGACAATTCCGACCGCTTGAAACTTTTCTTCGACATGGCGAAAGTGACGGTCGGATGAGCAAGCGTCCGCGATATCCTGCTCGGTCAGGTATTTCGCCACCGTAGGTTCAGCGGCAAGGTTCTCGGAGAAGCTTCCTCCTCCTTTCCAGGTTTTCATGGCGGCGCGCTGAACGGCTTCGTAAGCGTCCTTGCGATCGAGTCCTCTCTCGGTAAGCATGAGGAGCACCGACTGACTCGCGTAAAGTCCGTGGGTGATCTCCATGTTGCGCTTCATATTTTCGGGATAAATTTGCAATCCCTCAATAAGTTTGCGCAAAGTCACCAGCATGTAATCCAGCAGGGTGCAAGAGTCCGGCAGAATGATGCGCTCGACAGAACTGTGGCTGATGTCGCGTTCATGCCAGAGGGCGACATTCTCCAGGGCGGCGACCGCATTTCCGCGAATGATCCGAGCGAGGCCACTCAAGCGCTCGCTGGTGATCGGATTGCGTTTGTGCGGCATCGCGGAGCTGCCCTTCTGTCCGGCGGCAAAGTACTCCTCGACCTCGAGAACCTCGGTGCGCTGAAGGTGGCGGAACTCGGTCGCCCATCGATCAACCGAGCTTGCGATGAGCGCGAGGACCGTCATGAATTCGGCATGACGGTCTCGCTGAATAATTTGCGTGGAGAGTGCCGCGGCCCTCAGCCCGAGCTTTTCACAGACAAATTTTTCCACTCGCGGATCCAGGTGCGCGTGAGTGCCAACGGCGCCGCTGATCTTTCCCACGCGAATGCGCTCGCGCATCTGAACGAGGCGCTGCGTCGCGCGTGAGAACTCGTCAAACATCAGCGCCAACTTCAATCCAAAGCTGATCGGCTCGGCATGAATGCCGTGGCTGCGGCCAATCATCGGCGTGAACTTGTGTTCGATTGCGCGCCGAGCGATTGCATCGCGCAGGTGGTTCAGATCGTCCAGCAGAATCGCACAAGACGAATTCATCTGCACTGCTAGCGTCGTATCGAGGAGATCGGAGGAGGTAAGTCCCTGGTGAATCCAGCGAGAGGAGGGACCTACATGGGATGCGACATCCTCAAGAAATGCGATAACATCATGATTGGTGCGCTTCTCGATCTCGTGAACGTTTTCAATTTTGAAAGCTGCCTTTCTGCGAATGGCGGCAGCATCTTCCTTCGGGATTGAGCCCAGTTCCCCCATGGCTTCGCAGGCGAGGATTTCGATTTCGAGCCAGATTTCGAGCTTGCGCGGCTCACTCCAGAGCGAGCGCATCTGAGGCAGGGAGTAGCGGTCAATCACCCGGCGAGCGTAATGAAGGAGGAGCAAAGAAGGCCAACCAAAATCTGCCAGAGAGCCTGCCGCACCCAAAAATCGAACCCCGGTTTGTAAATACCGCCCGGGCGAGAACGAAATTCGCTGTCAGGCTGCTACCGCATCCAGGAAAAGGACACCGCCTTCTCGATATCAGGGTGCAGACTCAATGCGACGGGACAGTTTAGAGCGGCCTCTTCGAGCGTCTCGCGAGCAGAATGCGAACCGGGAAGTGGAATTTCGACGTTCACCTCGATCTTCTGGATTCGTCGCGGGGCCGTTGCGGTCATGTGCTTTCTCACTGTCGCTCTGGCGCCCAAGAGTTCGACATCAAGCGATCTCTTCGCCGCCGTGATAGCCATGGTTGTGAGCATACAAACGCCCAGGGAAGTCGCTGTCAGATCTGTCGGGCTGAATCCATCTCCCCTTCCAAGGTTGTCTTTTGGGGCATCTGTTGACAATGCCGCCTGGGATGGACCGTGAATGGAGAGGCAGTGTAGATCGCCTTCGTACTCAACTGAGACTTGAACCATGCGCGAAAGGTATCGCGCCGGACGTGGTTGAAAAGGGGGAAGGCGCTCTAAGCACCTACACGGACACGTTTCAAGCGCCCATGATTCTCCAGCCGCACGCGGCCGCTCTCAAAGAGATCTACCAGAGCAGCAAGAGTTTCACGGCTGTCGCGGGCACAAGAAGAAACAATGCTGACGAGATCACCCAATGAGTAACGCTTCCGGTTAATTTTGCGGTAAGGATTTTTCATGACTGTCCGGAATAATGAGATTCGAAGTTTAGACGTGCCACGACCGCGCTTTGTTCAAAATCGCCGATAAATTTCCGCGGAGCCGATCGAAGCGGCCACCCGATTTCTCTGGAGAATTTTTATCCCGATTTACCGTTTGGGGGGCGAAGTGCGATCGGCTGCTAAAATTGCGAATCTTACCGCACTTGGTTATAGGCGCCGCTGTCGAGCTTGCGCCAAAATTCGCTTGCAGTCTGGTCGGGAGAGTCATCGGGGGAGCGCAGAACTCTAAGGGTGCGATGAAAACGCAGCGAGTTCAGCCCCTGCCTGTCTGTGATGAGCATCGGACTCACTGTCAATGACTCGATCGGCAGCTTCGTCAAAGTGCGCGGGTTTACCGGATTTAGTCCTGCGAGATCGAGACGGCGGAGACTGCGACACGCCACGAGCGGCGAAAGATCGGTGACATGAGTCGAGGAAAGATCCAGCGTTTCGAGAAGGGGCATGCTCCGAGCGAACTCCACGCTGGCGACTTCCGAGCCGGCCAGCTTGAGCGAACGAACGCGAAGAAAGCCGCGCTGCGGCTGCGGAAAGCTTTCAATCGGGCATTTCGCAAAATCCAACGATTCGATAGGCAGGGAAAGAATGGTTTGCCAATCGAGTGCTCGCGCGCCTATCACTGCGAGCCCCGAGAGATCGAGATCGCGCAGTGGCCTGAGGTCTCCCACGTTTGCTGAACCCCAAACTGTCAAATCCACGCGCCCATCGGAAGAAGTCCTGACGAATACGCGCGTGTCGGCGCCGTTCCGCTCGATCAGAGTGAGGGCGACTTCGTTGCCTGTCATCTCGCGGCGAAGAGGGCGAGGAGCATTGGAGGAGGCTTTGCGGAGGGCCGGCCTTCCATTCAGGAATTGCAGAATGCTTCCGGTTGCTTGGTTCTGGGGCAGCGAGGACGCCTGAAGAGCCTGCGCTGCCTTTGCGAGTTTGTCCGGACCGGCGCGGGCGATGTCCACCAGCAACTCGAGCGTCTCCGCCGCAGAATCGCTCTCGTTCGAGGCGCTGGTTACGCCAATCTTCACGGCTTGTCGAAAGCTCTCGATCGCCGCATCGAACTCCATCAATGCCATGTGTAGTCGCCCCTTGAGCATCCAGGCGGCTCCCAGATCAAGCTGCTCGGTTAGAGCGCGAGAGACACTGTCCATCGCTCGCACCAAGCGGTGAACGACTTCGTCGGGGGCCTTGTCGAGCCGCCGCAATTCGCCTTGCGAGAGATCGGAATTGAAGATCCGGTTGGCTTCGATCATAGCCTGCCGGCCCGCCTGCTCCGTCCCAGAAATGGCGTCGGTCGGGACGGCGGCCTCGGCTTTGGATGGAGGAGGAGAGGTTTCGATCACCGTCTCTATGGTTTCGCTCTGTTCTTTAGGTGCCTCACCCGTTTGATCCGCGAGGCGCTCATCCTCTTCGGGACTTTTGCTTGCGACTTGTATTTCGGCGGTCTCCTGTTTTTTGTCTTCATGCTCCTCTTTCGAGGTGCTCACTGCGCGCTGCATCTCAGCCAGGGCGTCTTCGGCGCGTGCTTGTTCAACTCTGGCTAACTCCGCCGTCTTCATGGCCTCCTGCTCCTTCTGGCCAGCGACTTGAAGCGCTCGCTCAACAAGTAGGTACTGCTCATTCGCCTCCTTGAGCCTCAAGTTGAGAAAGTAGATGGAGATCAGCGCGCCGCAAACTATGACGAGTATTGACGTCGCACTCACGGCGGAGACCAACTTGTTGCGCAACACCAATTTTTTCACGAGATCCAAAGGCGAGACCGGCTTGGCGCTAATAACCTCTCCGCGCCTGTAGTGATCGATGTCTGCTCTTAGGGCGGCCACACTGCGGTACCGCTCGGCAGGGACGGTCCGTAGGGCCTTGAGTGTGATGATCTCGAGGTCGGGATGAATCTGCGGGTTCAAGGCACGCGGGCGGACCGGTTCGTGCGTCTTTAGGGCTTGAGCATCCTTCACGATGTTGCCCGTAGCCTCGAAATGTCGGCGTCCGGTGAGCATCTGGTAAAGTATCGTGCCGATGCTGTAGACGTCCGCACGTTCGTCCACGTCTTTACTGGACTCTGCCTGTTCCGGCGCCATATTCTCAAGGGTGCCGACGACGTGACCGGTGACCGACAACGAGTGCGAAGCCTCGCTGCTCTTCAATTTCGCCAAACCGAAGTCGGCGACAAGAGGCTCGCCGTCTTCGCGAAGCAGGATGTTTCCGGGCTTAAGGTCCCGGTGGAGCACCCCGTGTTCATGAGCGAACTGGATCGCATCGCAAACTTTGATGACAAGGCTCAGTGTTTGCTCGATAGGAAGGATTCGAGTTTTCTTCGCACGCGGGGGAGGTTCCGCCCCCTCGGCGACTTCATTCTGACCGGACCTCCGTGAACGCAAGGAATGAATGAGGGCGCGCAAGTCGATTTCTCTCGCCGTCGTATCCTCGGGTTCGTTCAAAACGCCTTCGTACAAGAGATCGGACAGCGGGAGACCGTCCACGAACTCCATGGCGAGATATTGAATGCCATCGAATTCGTTCATTTCATACACGCGGCATATGTTGCGATGTGGCAGCCGGGCCATAATTTCCGCTTCGCGCCGAAAGCGTTTGAGCTGTGCCTCGGTCACTGTCTGACTGGTATGTAAGATCTTAATTGCCAGAGCGTTTCCAAAACGATCGACGCCCCGCCATACCGTCCCCATCCCTCCGGTCCCAATGACCTCAATGAGCTTGTATCTTCCCAGCGCCTGCGTGGCCTGATTCGTGACAACGTTGTCCTCGCTCAGTTCGAAGGAATCACCCACCAGCGCAGGCCGCACCACGCGCAGAATGGGTGTTGGCTGGTCTCTGCCGTGAACGCGCAATGACCAAAGATAGTCGAAATACAACTCGGTACGGTCGGCGTTTTCTTGAACCCCGCGTCCTACAAGATAGACGACCTTGCTCAAGTGTTCCGGAACAGGAGTGATTTCCTCGCGGGTCCAATCGACGTCACTCAGGTCGGGCGCGTGCTGGCTTTCAGCGCGAATGTGCTGCCAGCCCTCCGGCAGCGTCCGCAGCATGTGCGTCAGTGTGTGCTCTGGAAGCACCGTTTCTCCGGGACGCGCGAGCCGACAGAGTTTCGACGCAAGATCGACGGAGGCGCCGACGGCGGTGTAGCGTTGCCAAATCGAAGTTCCCAGTATGCCCACCAGTGTGTCTCCCGTCCAGACCCCGCACGAGCAAGGAGGCAGCTCTTTTCCTTCGCGATAAAGGCCGGCGTGGAGCTGTGACGTCTTCTGAATCTGATCGCAAGCTGAGAGAATCGCGCGCAGCGGATGATCGGCGTAATAGCGCGGCGCTCCATAGATCCCGAGCACGGCGTCTCGTGCCGTCTCGCCCACAGTACAGCCGGTTTGCCGCACTGCCTCGCACGCTTCCTCCACAAAGGAATCCACCATCAATTTCACCTCCATTGGGGCGAGTCGGCTGGCGAGTTGCCCCAAGCCATGAAGCTGCGTGTAGGTGACAGTGAGGTACCTCCGCTCGGGATGGCGCACGGTGCGAAGCTCCTCCTCGCTTAGTGATTCCAGCGGCGCCCCGCTCGACTTCCTCAACTCGCTGCCAAGGGCATCGGGCGACGCGACATCGTCCAGCACGATGTCGAGAATGCCCCCGTCGGAGTACAGCTGCGCCTCGAAAACTCTGCCATCACCGTCCATGACGAGCCGGTTACTTGTGCGCCCGGTTTCGGGACGGGCAAAGCAGGAGGAGACCTCACCGCTGCAGAGCAGCGCCACATCGTCCAACGATGAACCGATGAGGTTCCTTTTCGAAGCTCCCAAATACTCCGCGAGAGCGCCATTGGCGTAGATGACGATGTCGTCGAGGGAAACCCGCGCGACCATCGTACGAATCGGGGCGCTCTGAGGGGCTTGCATTGACACTATGTTGTTACGGCTTCGTGTGGGCTCGCGCAATCCCGTTGAAAACATGCCACGCTTAGGGTAGCAACGGAAGTCCGTGTCCATCTACGTCCGAGCGTTTCGCTACTTCCGGCCATATCTCTGGCCGACGCTGGTAGGCGTCATCCTTACGTTTGCAGCAATCGTGGTCAATTCTCTCAAGCCCTGGCCATTCAAGTACATCGTCGATGGAGTGCTGCCTTCAGATTCGGCGCATGGCACGGAGGAGGCGCGGGGATTCATAGCATATTGGTTTGGCGCCGCTGCGGCTCCTGCCCAGGTCGCGCTCTGGCTGTGCCTGTTCCTCGTCGTGATAAGTTTGCTGGGAGGCCTGATCAACCTTGCGGCAAATTACCTCTTTATTCGAGTCGGTCTCAAAGCCCTTCTGCGCCTGCGCACCGATCTGTATGCATGTCTGCAGTCGCTCCCGCTCAAGTATCACGATGCGCGGCGCAGTTCGGACTCGAGTTTCCGCGTCGCATACGATTCGCAGAGCATCCAGACCATTTACAACAAGGGATTCGCTACCATTCTCAGTTCCATTGTCATGCTGGTCTGGACCTTTGGCATCATGGTCTGGATGAACTGGCCCCTGGCGCTGACGTCGCTTGCCGTGCTGCCGTTCGTCACGTCGGCCATCGCCTATTTCGCCGATCGGGTTCGGCGGCAATCCACGACCATTCAGGAGCGCGAGAGCGACTTGCTCGCCCTTACGCAGGAGGGCATCAGCCAGATTCGGATGGTTCATGCCTTTGGTCGCGAATCCTTCGAAATCCGGCAATTTCGCAAGCGCGCCGCGCTTAGCCTCGAAGCCGGCTTGCGTTTCAACATCACCTCCATCGTCAGCTCGCTTGTCGTGGGCACGCTCATGGCCGCTGGAACCGCCCTCATGTATTACGTCGGCGCGCGGCAGGTCCTGGCCGGGGCTCTGACGCTGGGCGATCTCACGGTCTTTGCCACCTACCTGCTAATGCTTTACCAGCCGCTCGAACAACTCAGCTATACGGCCTGGGCGCTCGAGGGCGCGGCCGCGGGCTCAGCGCGCTGCTTCGAAGTGCTGGATCGCGAGGACGACGTGCCGGACGCCCCGAATGCAAAACCAATTGCCAAGGCGCGAGGCGATATCGAGTTACGCAACGTCAGCTTTGGCTATTCCCGGGAACGCCTGATCTTGAAAGATATCAACCTCTCGATCGCGCACGGGGAAAGCGTTGCATTTGTCGGTGGCACCGGAGCGGGCAAGAGCACGCTGTTGAGTCTCGTGCCGCGATTCTATGATCCGACTGCCGGCGGCGTCTTTCTCGATGGTCGCAATCTGCGCGAGCTGACGAAGAAATCCCTTCGGGCACAAATCGGGATGGTTTTGCAGGATACGGTGCTGTTTTCCACGACCATCAAGGAAAACATCGCCTACGGCTCCTCCGCGGCGACAGATCAACAGATCGTTGAAGCCGCCAAACGCGCACAGGCCTACGACTTCATCATGAAAATGCCGCAGGGATTTGGAAGCGCGGTGGGTGAGCGCGGGAGCCACCTGAGCGTTGGCCAGCGCCAGCGCATCGGCATTGCGCGGGCTTTTCTCAAGGACGCTCCTATCCTCCTGCTCGACGAGCCGACCAGCGCGCTGGATCCGGGCACCGAGCATGCCATTATGGAGACCATATCGGAACTCATGCGCGGACGCACGACGCTCATCATCACCCATCGCCTAGCCACCATTCATTCACTAGGGCGCATCGTGGTTCTCGAGGGCGGGGGCATCGCAGAGCAGGGCACCGGCCCCGAACTTCTCGCAAATGCAGGCGCCTACGCCGCACTCTACCGTGCCGGCCAATACGACCAAGGAGGCGAAAATTCGGAACAGAAGTTTCGCGGCGGCTAAACCTGCCCCGTTTCTCTCCTCTCAGCTCCGCGTCATCCAAGCCCGCGCTCCTGGACGTCTTGTTCGTCCCAGCCGAGAAGATGCCCGATTTCGTGAAACAGCGTGGTACGAACTTCCGCCCGGAAAACAGCAGCGTCGTCCTCCGCGAAATCCCAGAGATTTTTCAGCCAAAGCCGGATGCGTGGAGCAGGCGCTTCCGGTACGCCTTCCTCGTAAAGCCCCAGCGTGTCAGGCTCAACGCCTTGAGCGATATCCTCGGCGTCCGGCCGGCACTCCAAAAATACGGGCACCCTTCGCACCTGTGTGCGAATTTCCGGGGGAAGGCTCTGAAGCGCAGCGTGGACCTCTTCTTGCGCGATCTTTGAAAGCATCGATAAATTCATTTGCCTTGCGCGTTGGCATGAGTCTTGCCTTCGACTATTGATAACCAATGCCTGACACAAAAGAAGTCAATCCTCTCCGAGAGGGTTTATCGAGCCGAGCGATGCCACAACCCTGTGCCGTGGTCATCTTCGGAGCCACCGGCGATCTGACCCATCGTAAGCTTGTTCCCGCGCTCTGCAATCTTGCCGCCGATGGCGCGCTTCCGCCTGCCGTAAGCGTGGTTGGCTTCGCGCGCCGCGAGAAGAGTGACGAGGTCTTCCGCAAGGAGCTCGAAGAAGCTGCTCGAAAGTTCTCGCGTCAGGCGGTCAACGATCAGGTTTGGACGGGGTTCGCCTCTTCGATCTTTTATCATCGAAGCGAGTTTCACGTTTTGGAGGGGTACCAATCCCTGGCAAAGCGACTCGATGAGTTGGATGCCCGGCGTGGCACGCGCGGCAACCGTCTCTATTATCTTTCCGCCGGCCCCGACCAGTTTCCAGTGATCCTTGAGAACCTGCGCAAGAGCCGTCTCAACCGTGCGCAGCCCGGTAGCTGGGCACGTGTCATCGTCGAAAAGCCTTTCGGAACCGACCTGCCCAGCGCTCAACGACTCAACGAACTCGTCAAGGAAGCCTTCTCTGAAAAGGATACCTTCCGCATCGATCACTATCTTGGCAAGGAAACCGCGCAGAACATTATGGTGATGCGCTTTGCTAATGCCATTTTCGAACAACTCTGGAACTCGCGCTATATCGATCATGTTCAAATCACCGCGAGCGAACCGCTGGGCGTCGAGGGCCGAGCAGGCTACTACGACAAGGCGGGTGCTCTGCGCGACATGGTGCAAAACCACTTGCTCCAGCTTCTGTGCCTCACCGCGATGGAGCCGCCCGCGGGTCTTGATGCGGACGCCATACGCGACGAAAAGGTCAAGGTGCTGAAGTCCCTGCGACCCATCACGGGCGAATATGTGCGAAAACACGTTGTCCGGGCCCAGTACGGGGCCGGCACCATCAACGGAAAGCGTGTACCCGCCTACCGAGATGAGCAAAATATCGACCCGGAATCGGTTACGGATACCTACGTTGCCCTCCACATCACCATCGACAACTGGCGTTGGGCGGGCGTGCCATTCTTTGTTCGGGTGGGAAAACGTCTGCCGAAGGCCAGCACAGAGATCGCCATCCAATTCAAGGCCGCGCCTCCCGTGTTGTTCAACGCCGAAGGGCAAACAATCGACTCCAATGCCCTTGTCATTCGCATTCAACCAGACGAAGGCGTTGCCCTGCGGATGAGCGCGAAGATGCCGGGTTCCAGCCTGCGGATCGAACCGGTAAAAATGGACTTTCACTACGGAACGAGTTTTGGCAAGGCGACCCCGGAAGCTTATGAACGCCTTTTGCTCGATGCCATGAGCGGAGATGCCACGCTTTTCGCGCGTCGCGACGAAGTCGAGGAAGCGTGGAAATTCGTCGATGCGATTCGAGCCGAATGGGACAACGACTCCGAGGATCTCGCCCTTTACGGGGCGGGAACCTGGGGACCGACCGAAGCCGACGAGTTGATCAAACGCCATGGCGGGACTTGGAGACGTCTATGAGCCCTGCCGCGCAAGCACCGATCGAACCCGGCCTCCCCGTCGAGATAGGAAGGATCGATAGAGAATTGGGCAAACTTTGGGAGGAAATCGGCGACACCAAGACCCGCGCTTCCCTGATTAATCTTGCTATTTACACAGAAAGCGCGGAGTCGGTCCCGGCCAATACCAGCCTCATTTCGCAAATCGCCAGTCAGCACGCCTGCCGTGCACTTCTTATCTTCGCCAATCCCGACGGACCCCAAGAGGAAGCCAAAGCCTGGATCAGCGCCCACTGCCATCTCGCGGGCAAAGGCGAGCGGCAAATTTGTTCCGAGCAGATCACCTTCCAGCTCGATGGGGAGATGGTAACCGCACTCCCAAATATTGTGTTTTCCCATCTGGATTCAGATCTTCCTCTCTATTTTTGGTGGCAGGGAAATTTCTGCGAACCTCTGGATAAGAAGCTCTGGGGATGGGTGGATCGCTTGATTTACGACAGCGCGGATTGGGATGATCCCGCCGCACAATTCAGTTTGGTTCAAAAAATCCGAACTCTCACCGAAATCCGCACCATCCTCTGTGACCTGAATTGGACTCGCCTTGTGGGCGCGCGCTTCGCCCTCGCGCAGCTTTTTGACCATTCCTGCGCGCTTGCGCGCATCGACAAGATCCAACGTGTTTCAATCTCCTGCTTCAAGCATACCACCGGCCTTCTGCTTCTCGGATGGCTCGCCGCGCAATTGGGCTGGAAATTGCAGTCGTCGAACGGAAGCGAACGTTTCATTTCGCCAGCCGGGGCTCTCATCGACTTCGAGGTTCGAGTGATCGACGGTCCTGCCGTCGGCCGGTGCGTTTTCGAATGCAGCGATTCCACTCTCGAAATTACCCGCGAGCCCGGTTCTGAGTACTTCCACGCCCGCATCGACTGTGCAGGAATTTCCGACACGATGATGCTTGTTCCTGCAGGAAAAAGTGAAACTTCCGACATCCTTGTCATCGAACTGAGCCGCGGCGGTCAGCATCCCCTCTACAGAAGAGCTCTCGCCATGGTCGAACCGCTCATCAAGTAGCATTTGCCGGTCTCATGAAGGGTTTGGCCCAGATCGACGGGTCGACGCCGGCACGAGTTGGCCTTACCGGTTAAAATGCTAAGCCCGCAGTTCGCGCCGGACGAGTGAAGAGGACAGCGCCGGAGGGCGGTTCGCGCGGGATGATCGACCTCGTGAGTCCTTTGTGACGGGAAGCTCTCCTATGGAGCGATCGTGCAGGAGGTCACAATCGCGAGCTTAAGCTATAGTCGGGCGGAATAGCGAAGTCCAGGTCGTCTAGACTTGTCTCCTTCAAAGACTCCAAGGTGGCAGTAAATGTTAGCCAAGGTGCCTCAATTACGATTCGAATTGGCAGTCCCGGCATATTGTCCAGCCCTACGACGAGGGGTCGCAACGTGTCGAAGGCAGGCCCGCTGGTCAAGCCTTGCATTGCCTTCTCCAGTTGGTCTTCGCGAACCGAATCACTTGCTATAAACACGCTCATTCGGATTCCGAAGGAGCTCCCAGCGACCTCTTTGGCTTCGTAGCCGTTGATTTCTTGCGTTACGCCGGTCGATTTGAAAGCGGTCACCTTGCTACCGGGACTACCGGTAAGGTGCCCCAGGAGGGTTTCCAAGAGGGTCTGCGCGTGCGAGCCGCTAACCTGAAGATAGGTTTTTGAACGGTGATCCACACCGGTGAATCTGCCGCTCGCAGAGTCCGTGAGGAAGCTCCAATCCGCATAATCGACGCGGCATTTGCCCTCTTTCAGTTTGACGATGCAGTGATCGTTTTCTCCAGATGTCTCGACCACCCAGGTCACCAAAAGGTCAGCTTCCGCCGTCATCAAGAGCGCGATCAACAAAAGGACAGCACTCGCGGTCTTCATAGCATCGCGCTTACGCTAAGTTCGTAAAACGGGAAGCTCACACAAGTGAAATGGCTAGAAATTTTCCAGCACTCAGACCCATCGTTACCGATGGAGCGATCCCAAACTGCGTAGACCTGCGAGCCCCACACAAGAGGAACAAAGTATTCGCTTCGAATCATGGGCTTATGTATCACTTCAAATCCAATGCAAACCCCTTCTACCTTGTCGGCCCTTAGAATCGGTCACTCAGCGCTGGGTTGCAGTAAGTTTTCTATTTCGGTGCATAGTTTGATGATCTCTGTGTCGGCCGGCGCAAGCTTCGCGGCGCGATGAATCTGAAAATCGGCTTCAGCCAGCTCTTTTTGATCTGCAAGCCGCCTACCAAGTTGGGCTGCCAGACGGGCATTTGCTGGATCCGCCTTCATTGCGGCCCGCAAATCGGCGAGTGTTCCTTCGTCGATGGTGTGTTCAATCCATTCGACAAATGCGGTTGGAGAGAAAGGTGAAATGGTCCGACCTTTCCTCTGCGTGACGCTCCACTTCAGGTAACGCTGCAGCGGTGTCAGCTCCGAGGATTTCGTCCCGAGTCTTGCGTATATTTTCTCGCGCCTTGTGTTGACTTCGCTCGCGCTCAGCACCTGAATTATATCCGCCTCCCCCGGATCCGGTAGAGCCACGCCGGCCATGGCTTCAGCCAAATCGCCGAGGAGCAGTACATCTTCGGGGGTGTCCTTTGTAGTGACTGTCGGAATATCCCACAGCTGCGCCGTGTGATCCAGCGAAGCGGTCGCAATGCGCTGACCGTCCGGACTGAACCGCGCAGATGTTACTTCATCCTGGTGCTGCACGGGATCACCGATCGGCTTGCCGGTCTTGCCATGCCACATCCTCGCTGTTCCATCTGAGCAAGCCGTCACGACGAGTCGGCCGTCCGGACTAAACTCAGCGGAACTAACCTTACCGCCGTGCTTCATTGGTTCTCCGATCCGTTTAGCAGTATTCCCATCCCATAGCCTAGCCGTGTTGTTTGAGGAAGCCGTGATGACGCATCGGCCGTCCGGACTGAACCGTGCGGAAACAACCTGGCTGTTGTGGCTCATAGACTTTCCAATCGGCGTGCCGGTTTTCCCCTCCCACATCCTCGCTGTCTTGTCTGAGGAAGCTGTCACGACGCGCTGGCCATCGGGACTGAACTGGGCAGAAACAACTGGGCCGTCGTGATTCATCGATTCTCCGATCGGTTTTCCAGTCGCCGCGTCCCACAGACGGGCAGACTCATCCAGCGAAGCGGTCACCACTCGTTGCCCGTCATGGCAAAACTGCGCCGAAAAAACCTTATCCTTGTGCATCAAAGGTGCCCCAACTGCTTGGTTGACCGCCGACTCCCAGATTCGTGCCGTATGATCCTCTGAGGCGGTAACTATGCGTTGGCCACCCGGGCTGAACTGAGCGCAATTCACCGGGCCGTCGTGATTCATCGATTCTCCGATTGGTTCGCCGGTCTTTCCGTCCCACAGCCTCGCTGCATTATCCGAGGAAGCGGTCACCACTCGCTGCCCATCCGCACTAAACTGCGTCGAAAGTATCCTGCTCTTATGCTTCATCGGCGGCCCAATCGCGTTGCCCGCTGCGTCCCACAGCCGTGCCGCATTATCCAGCGCAATGGTCACCACCCGATAGCCTTCCGGACTGAACTGCGCGGACGAAACCCCATATCCATGCTTTAGTGGCTCGCTAAATGGTTTCGTAGGCGATCCATCCCATTTCCGCAACGTATTATCGCTCGCCGCCGTGACCACCCATTGGCCGTCCGAGCTGAACTCTGCAGAAAGGACGCTGTTATCATGCTCCATGGGTTCGGCGATTGGTTTGCCGGTCATGGCATCCCAGAGCCTCGCTCTTTTGTCCAACGAAGCCGTTACGACGCGCTGGCCATCTGGGCTAAACCGCGCAGAAATTATCTGGCCGTCATGCCTCATCGGCGTGTCAATCGCTATACCTGTCGTTGCCTTCCACAGCCGCGCCGTATTATCCCTCGAAATGGTCACCACCCGCTGGCTGTCCGGACTGAAGTGCGCAAAAGCGACTTCACCGTCGTGTCTCATGGGCCCGCCGATCGGCTTGCCGGTTACCGAATCCCACAGCCGCGCTGTTTTGTCTGCGGATGCGGTCACGACACGGCGGCCGTCCGGACTAAATTTAGCAGAATTAACCCGACCATCGTGCTTCATCGATTCTCCGATCCGCTCGCCGGTCGCGCCGTGCCACAGCTTGGCTTCTTTATCCGAGCACGTCACGACACGCAGTCCGTCCGCGCTGAACTGGGCAGAATCGACTGGGCCGTCATGTTTCATCGATTCTCCGATCGGTTTTTGGGCCGTAGTGTCCCACAGTCTCGCTGTTTTATCCCTCGAAGCTGTTACCACTCGCTGACCATCCGGGCTGAACCGAGCAGAATTGACCGGGCCGTCGTGTTCCATCGATTCGCCGATTTGTTTACCGGTCGTGGCGTCCCACAGCTTCGCTGTTTTATCCCACGAGGCAGTTACCACTCGCTGGCCATCCGGGCTGAATCGAGCGGAATTGACCGGGCCGTCGTGTTTCATCGATTCTCCGATCGGTTCGCCAGTCGCAGCGTCCCACAACCTCGCCGTTTTATCCAGAGAACCCGTTACCACTCGCTGGCCATCTGGGCTGAACTGGGCAGAGTGGACCAAAGCATCATGTTTCTCGCCGACCGGCTTGCCAGGCTTCCCCAATCCCGCGATTTTATCGAACAAGCCGGCCGGCACCCCTTGGCCATCGGGGTCGAATTGCGCAAAACTGATGACTAAGAAATGCAGGATGGGGCCGCCTATGGAAAGAGGCCAGTTGTTTTGAGCGAGCATCGCCCCTGTCAGAGCTGTAGCCTCATCGTTTTTGTAGTTCAGTTTCAGTGCCTTAGCCAGGTGAGCCATCGCCTGCGCGTTGTTGCCGGATTCCTTCAACTGCCGTGCAAGGGAAACGTGCGCCTGGCTGGCCGCGCGCCGAGCTTCGGTTTTCTGCCAATATCCGAAGAAGGCAGCCGCCGCCGCGGCGAGCGCGACTGCGGCAAGGACAAAAGCAAGCCGGCGCAGCGATTTTGCCGCCTTCGCCTCCGCTTGCTGCCTCTTTTCCGCCTCCTGCTGCCTCTTTTCCGCTTCGTCTGCACGAGCTTGTTGGGCCATGCGAAGGTCGCGCTCCATCTCGCGTTTTTGCTCCTCCTCGCGGTCTCGCAGTTGAGAGCTTTCGACGATGAACTTCTCGATTTCCGGGTTGAGTTGCCCGGCGCTCCGGGCCAGCATAGTTTGGGCTTCTGCGAGGCGCCCTTCGCGCAGAAGCAAATTGGCTGGGCTGCCTTTTCTTCTCCAATCTTTCACTTCACCGCGTATTCGTTGTTCCCAAAGCATTATTTCGCGGCTCTCCTCCAGCCAGCCTCGAAGTTTCTCCCAGACACGGAACAGCGATTCGTGAACGACCTCCCATTCCTCGCGATCGCGTGCGAGGAGACGCGCCTCGACAAAGCCCTCCAAAAGATGCGGCACTGTCGCCGGAAACTCTTCGGTGCGAGCGATGCGGCGGATATGTTTGCCGTCCTCGTTGATCTGCGCCAATTGGAGAAAGGCCGAACGCAAATCCCTTTCGAGATTGGGGGAAATCTCTTTCAGTCGGGGAATGCTATGCAAGGCATCTTCGACGACGCGTTCAATGCCGCCCACCTCATCGTAGATGGCGTGCGTGAAGCGCATCTGCACCCCGAACTCCTGATGTAGCTGGACGCACTTCTTGTGCATCCGGAAGAGTGTAAAGGCGAGAAGCGGGAGCGCATCATCAGAGGCCGCATGGGCGATCATGCGCTCGACGAGTCCGGGCTCCAAACGGACTCCTGCGCGCTCTGCCGGTCCCGCGATGATCTGTCCGAAGTTCTCCCGAGGCATGGGGCCGACTTGAATCGTCTCGAACGGAACGCCTGGCAGCAGCGGGTGGGTTTGGAACGCGCCGAGCCGATCGGAGCGCAAACTGCCGATGACATAGATGCGCCCGCCGGGATTGCAAGCAAGCTTGGCTAGTACCTTGAGAAACAGGTGGCGTTGTTGTCCTGCTTCCCTCTCCATCCGATCCGAAGAACTCTCAAGAACGAGCTCCTCGAGTTGGTCCACGACAAGCAGTGCTGCGGCTTCGCGAGCCGCGGTGCGCGAGGTCGCCGAGTCAACCTCTTCAATGATTTCCTCCGCACTGCTCCTGAGCCAACAGTTGAGCAGATGCTCCCATCCCAACGGCACCACCGCACGGCAACCCTCGGCGATCGCCTTGGCGAACTCTGTTAACGGCTGTCCTCGAGGGCGGAATGGCGGGACCACAAACCATCGCTCCACATCCTTGTGAAGTCGAGCGACGATGCCCGCGCGCAACAGCGACGACTTGCCGCAGCCGGAAGCACCGAGAACCAACGCTAAGCTTTTCTCGCCGTGTCGCCGCATCTGGTTCAGGATTTCCAGTGCTTTCTTGGTTTCCTTATCTCGCCCGAAATACACCCAGGCATCTTTGACCCCGAAAAAATCGAATCCTGGGTATGGAGGTCGTGTAACATCCCAGTCGAAGGAATCATTCGGGTCCAACCCTGCCTGCCGTAGGCCAGCCCAAAGCCGTGCCCAGGCTTTCTCGCCTTCGCTCAGATCAATGACCTGTCGGGAGGCAAGGAGATCGTGCGGGTCACAAGGCTCGATCTTAACAGGAAAAATCTCCTTTCCAAGCGCCTTAGCCTGCACCACTTCAGCAAAACACCAGCGCGACCGCATGAAGGCAGCACTGCAAAGCGCGATGACGGCTCGGCAGACAGCCAAATGGTGATAGAGCGCCCTTTCCCATTCCTTGCCGGCCGCTATCCCGTAATCGGGATCGACGTCCAAAAAGATGGCCACATAACCGTGCTCGCCAAGCTTCTCCAGCATGTGGCGGGCAGCTGCATTGTCCTGGCTGCTATGGCTGATGAAGAGTGAGCTCATCTCCGGCGACGAACCCGTGAGGCGCTGGCAGGTCCGTTGCTCACGTTATCTCGCGGACAGCGCGCCATAGCTTACTCCGCCGATCCCCTGACCACGTATGGCGGAATGAGGTATAGCTCATCCACGAGGCGCTGATTGGGACTCGCGGCCTCCGCGGCGCGTAACCTCTGAAGCGAGAAGGTCCCTGTAGTCGCCATGTGCGCGACCGTAGGCCTCGGCTTCCCGATGAGCGCCAAACTTTCCAGGAAGGTGTCATATCGCGGCCTCAGGCCGACCGGAAATCTCCTTTGGCTTTGGCCGTAAGTTGGCTTGGGAGGCTTTGGTCACGACCATTCCGCCGCGCTAGGACCGCTTGCTCGTCAGCGCAAGCTGGGTACATTCTTGTTGGAACTGTGCTGCGATGCAAACGCGCATCTTGCTCCTCGCGGGTATTCTGAGTGTATCCGCTTGCGGCAGACCGCAGGTTCCGCTCGAAGGGTCGGGAGTAGCGACTCCAGCTCCTGAACAGCCGTCCTACGAAACTCTTTACCTCTTGCGGCGCGTGGTTGCTGCTACTGAAGAGGGTCTCTATGGCGTTGCTGAAGGATCGGCAGTCAAAGTGATCGAGGAGCGCGCGGGAAAGCTCTTGGTCGAGACAAAAGGCCTGAGATTCGAAATCGATCCAGAATTTGCCACAACCGAACTGGGCCAACGAAATGCCGCGCTTGCTCATGCGGAGGAACGGGAGGCTGCTTTCGATGCCGCAATAGCACGCAGGATGCAGATAGAAGACAGAAAGTTCCTCGCCGAAGAAGACCTCCGACGTCGTAACCTTGCTGACGCGAAAATCAATCACTTGCGAAACGCGATCATCGCAGCAATAGATGAAATTGACCTCCTCGATGCCGAAAACAATCAGTCAACTGTAGATTCTGCCGACGACAAATCTCGCCGGCGGCGCATAGCCATCCTGGAAGCGGAAATTGCAAACTGCAACCGAGAGATTCGAGTCTTGTCGCATTCGATGATTGCTGAGGAGTGACTCTTGCGTGACGTTGAAAATACCCAAGAGGCATTAAACTCAGCCTTCTTCACTCGTGGGCTTTAAGGATGTCGATAGAGTCCCGTCTCCGCTGAGGAAGAGGGGTTTTTCATTGCGCAGTAAGTCTAAAATACCTGAGAAGAATTCCAGTGACCTGTCCATTTGAAGAAAGCCGCCTCTTGTAATAAAATCCTTGTCGCTAATGGGATTTGGATCGCCGAAAGTGATTCGTCCGACACGTCTAATGTTAGCATTCGGATCACTGCCGACTTGCTCAGGACCTTCCACGCCTTCCAAAAGAATCTCAGCCCTGTCTCTCATAGCGAAGACCTGATACCGCTTTACTTCGACCGGATAAGCAACGACAACCGACATGGGCGCAATTTTCCTTTCTAAGGGAACGATTATTAGTGGCCTTCCTGCTCGCATTATTGTATCCCTGCGCGCCAGCCAACAATCGATCGAATTAAATTAAGTTATTCCTGTTTAGCGAGAGATTCATACTGCAGTGGCGGGTTCTCTGGCAATGATTCTTTGATTTCGCGGGCTCGTCTCGATGTCTCGCCAGACTGCTCTCCATGACGGTGTTTGAGCGAGCCCACGCAGTCCAGCGGTTTGTCGGTATTTTCCCGCACGGGCTCCGGTCGAAGCTGATGATCGAGTTTCGGCCTCGGCGAACATCGACTTGCTCGACAGAGCACCCCCAACTTGTTCCCCAAAGTCGCTGTTCGCTCCGGTCATTTAATTACAAAGGCGTTTGAAAGACCGAGTTTCAGGTTTTTTTCAAAATCACGGAGCGAGAAACTATGAAACTCGGCGCTTCGAATACCTTTGTAATTAGATGAACGGAGTTGGCGAAATCATTTTCGTTGAATTCTGGGTCGTTCTGGGGGGAACAGCAGGCCGCCGCTGACACTCGTCGCGGCGGCCTGCAACTTTCAAATCGTGTTTGAGTGCTACTTGCTGTGCGCCCGACGTTCCGTTGCGTCGAATAAGCCCGCATTTCATTGTCCGCGCTGCTTTTGCGACAGTCACGCGCGGTCGTTTCGGACGCCTCGCTCCCCGGGGTTCGTCGACGACTGCAAGAGTGGCGTGAAATGGCATGGCTGGGCCCGCGCGATCAGCGCCCGTCCAAAGCGGTGCACGGATCCACAATTCGCTGTCCAGTTGGGCACAATGTTCCCACAATTCGCATCCATGCACCCAAATGTCATTTGCGGCGGTTGCCTGTGCGGCTCAGTGCGCTACGAGGTAACCGGAGTGCCTTACAACGTCACGCATTGCCACTGTTCGGATTGCCGACGAAGCAGCGGTGCACCGTTTGTCACGTGGGCATCATTCCGCCGGGACCACTTTCGCTTTCTGAGAGAACAGCCGAATGAGTTGAGCTGGGCTGGTCGCGTGCGCTCTTTCTGTTCGCACTGCGGCACTCCGTTGACGTTCTTCACCGAACCGGATTCTGAAGAAATCGATGTTACCGTGTGCAGCTTCGACCGGCCCGAGACGGTGACGCCGGCCGACCACACGTGGGTTGAGGATCGATTGGACTGGATTCGTCTCGCCGACGATTTGCCGGGTTATAGGCAGGCGAGACAGAAACCTTCCGGATGACAAGCGCGCTGTAGCTTGTCCGGCCGTTTCTAGCACGGTGGACATACCGCGCGACGGGACTTCGCTCTCCGCTCGACGATTGGGGGTTACCCTTCAAGTCAGCCTTGCATGGCACGCCAAATCAGCACAGCCCAGGTACAAGATCCAGCGTGGTGGCTTCGGAGATCGAATTTGCGGTGTGGCCTTCCAATAGTCAATTGGGCTTTCGCAGCGCCACAAGCGGTCCCCAGAATGGCGTGATGTGCTCACGGAGATGAGGGAGGTGGACTCTCGGTACGGCTCCTCTACGTCCGCCCGCCTTCCTACAGGCCTGCTGAATCCAGTAGACTGTTCAGCTTTGTCGCGAGGTCATCTACCGGCATTTTCAGCAGGTGCCGTGTGTTAAAGATGAACGCGAAATCCACGTCTCCTGTCCGGGATTCTGCGCGGCTGCTCACACCGGCCATGCTACCCGTACGGGCAGCACCGGCCATGCGGCCGCCCCGCCCCCACACGGCGTGCAACCGGATGAACTGAACCAGCGCATTGGCCGTTGCGCAAAGCCCGCCGCTCCCATCCATCGCCTCCGTCGTCCAGCCTTCGCCGCCGTAGCAATAGGCAGTGCGCTTCTCCTTGGTTGGCTCGGCGGCGGACAAGCCGACATTGGGATCATCGTAGAGAACCTCGTTCGCCAGTTTCTGGCTGCGTAACGTTCGCGCCAACCGCACCTCCGTAATTCCGTCCGGTTGCAGGATGGCACCGCGCAGATACGTCTCATATTTTTGCCCGCTAACCTTCTCCACAAGTTGGGCGAGCGTCGTATAGCCAATGTTTGAGTATTGCGATTTCGACCCGGGCTTGAACTGAAGCGGTTCTCCGTAGATGTACCGGACCAGGTCGAACTTGACTGCAGGACCGCTAAGCCCAAGGTCATTGGCGATTTTCCTCATTCTGAACACCCAATCGCCAACAGTGGTGCTGTCCCAGCCGCCTTCGTGGTCCACCAAGTGTTCCACCGTAATGTCGTTGACCCGAACGTCGACCGTCTGGGAGTTGAGGGCCTTCTTGGTAATGCCCAGTTTGGCGAAAACCTTCGTGCCCTCGCTGAGCGTCTTTTCGTCGTAAAGCTTCTGGATGCAGGCCGCGGTGAACATCTTGCTCAGGCTTGCCACCCGCATCAGATGAGTCGTCTCGGTGATCGGATATCCTTCATCGGCCCATGTGTAGGCCCGTTGTGCCTTGAGCACCCCATTCTTCGCGATGCTCAGCTGGCCGGCGCGAACGCCGTTGGCCAGCATGAACTGCTTGATGGCGGCATCAAACTTCGCCAACCCCGTTCCGCGAACTGTCCATTTGCGGGGGAGCGGTGTATGTGTCCTCGCGAAAATAGCCGCGTAGCGCGTCTTCGCTCCTGCGCCGCCGCCCTGTACGCAGACCGGGTAGAAGCCCTTCTCCTTGAAATCGTCGAATTCCTTCTGATATCCGTCGCCTGTCATGTTATGGCGGGCGTGCCACTCCCCGATGGAGTCATCTTTGAATGCGGCAAAATACAACTGATAGTCCGAAAGAGTTACAAATCCAGGCCTTAGCGGAACGTCCCGAAATGTGTTGAACCACGTTTGGTAAGTGCTCGCGGTCTCCGAAGTACGCCAGTTCCAGTGCGCCTCGGCATCTTCATGCCAGACGGCGATGTAGAGCCGGTGCGAGAAGGATCCATAGATCGACCCCGAACGTAACACCATCCCGTCGCGTCTCGCTCTCCTGCACCAGAATTCGATGGTGCTCGGGTCCTCGTCAGAGCCGCTCACCAGTCCGTGTTTGGCGACCCATCCTCTCTTGAGCCCCTTCTCAAAGACTGCCGCCACTATCGCATCCGCTCCGGCTCCGGTTGCGGTAACCAGAACCGGCGCGAAACCCTTCCCCTTCTGTTCGTCAAACCACTTCTGGTACTTGCTGACCGCCAAGTCGTGAACCGCTACGTAACTCGGCGAAGGCTCCTTGACCCAGACGACCGAGTATCGGGGGCCCGATGGATCGCCGTGCACACTCAACGAGATCATCCGCCAGCCGTTGGGCGCGAGGAAGTCAAAACGCTTCTGATGAAATTGACCGTCCTTACCGTGATAGGCCTCGAACTGCGGCATAACGTCCTTTCTAAATGCTAACACAATGTCATTAACTGATTCTGTACGTTAGCACCCACTAATATCTACTGCAGCGCTTGCTTCCTGGCAATTGCTTTTTTACTTTCAAATGTTTCCGAATCGCCGTCTTGGATAAGATTGACTTGTAAGGTACGCAATATATAGAGCCTCGTAACGCATTGAAGCGCGGCACCCGGGCTGCTCGATGTGAGATGACTAGAAACAACAAACAAGCAAAGATAAGCTCAAAAAGAGATGTTAGTATTCACGAAGAGAAGTATCGCGCCGTTTCTTATCTTGTGCAGCATGACCGTTTGGAGCGGATGCGCGCACAATGTCGCAAGAGTAACGCATCAATTCCAGGGGAATAGGGACGTCACCAAGAGCGTTAGCAAGACCCCGACCAGCCTCCCGGCCAACGCTGTGAAAGTCCGCATCGTAGCGGCCAACCTGACTTCCGGTAGCGAGCAGTCTTATTCGTCTGACAACGCGAATCACAGCAACCTCGAAGGCGCGGGAGCGCGGATTCTAAAAGGGCTCGAGCCAGACGTCGTATTAATACAGGAATTTAATGCCGGAACGAGCACGCAGCAATGGGTGGCACGGACCTTCGGGCCGAACTATGAGTTCGCAAAAGAAGAGGGCGTCGGAATTCCGAATGGAATTGTGAGCCGGTATCCCATCGTGGCAGAGGGCGAGTGGGACGATCCGACTCAGATCAATCGCGACTTCGCCTGGGCGAAAGTCAAGTTGCCCAACGGGCGGCATCTCTGGGCGGTCAGCGTGCACTTGAAAGCGGGCGGCGAGCGCGATATTCGCCGCAAACAGGCGGAAGAACTTGTGCGGCGAATCCGGGCAAACATTCCCGAGCAGGACTACCTGGTGCTTGGCGGTGATTTCAATACGTCGAACCGCGCCGAGCCATGCATCGGCAAGCTGGGGGAGGTATTCCAAACAGCGGGCCCCCATCCGAAGGACCAAGGCGGCGACCAAGACACAAATGGGAACCGCCGTAAACCTTATGACTGGGTGCTAGCCGATGCGGAGCTCCATTCCCGACAGGTCGCGACGCAGGTCGGAAGCAGCACGTTCTCCACAGGGCTGGTCGTCGATACTCGGGTCTTTAGCCCGCTCGATGCCATTGCGCCTGCACAGCAAAGCGATAGCAGTGCGACCAATATGCAGCACATGGCGGTGGTCAAAGACTTCACCATCCCGTAACTGCCTGGAGCCATGTGTCGTGTGGCGACTTGGTCCATCGTTAGAATTAGGCAAATATCGGGATTTGCCTTCAGGGCTTGCTCTAAACGCTATTCTGAGATCACCTCGCCCGTCTCCCAGCTCTTGATGACTGTCGTCTCGCCCTTTTCCGTCACCCGGTATATTTCGCCCTCTTGGTTCTCGAGTTGGGCCAGGGACTTGACGCGGCTCATCAGTGAACCCCATTGCCGATCGCTGAAACCTCCACCGGAATTGAATTGAACCGACTCTCTGGTGCTCGTTTTTCCCGTCCATGCCGTGAAACGCGCATCCTCCGGAAGCACCTGTTTCCATTTCTCATATTGGTCGCCGATATGACAGTGCCCCAGTATCACCTGCGTTAGATTCGAATCCGGTGGGATTGTCAGCTCTTCTGGCTCGACGAACTCTTTGTTCGTTGTCCTTATGATTCCCGGCGGATCACCGTGCCCTGTTGTAAATATCATCGCGGCCTGAGGATCCGCGAAAGCGTTGGTGATATCATTCTCGGTTGCGTGCTCAATGTATACCACTAGGTAGCCGAGGTTCTTAAGGTATTCCATTTCGTCCTGGATGGACTCTTTCTCAGAGAGATCATAACCCGGGATGTTCTCAGTGAACATGTAAAATTCCTGAGCTTCATAGGTTATCAAGAAATAGGCTTTCAACTTGCTGCGCAAATCTGGGGGAAGGGTATCCGCATCATGGATCGTCGTCTCGTAGAATGTAAAATCTGATGGAACCGGACTGGGAGTTCCGCCTTTGGCTGTCGAGTTCTCCTTTTCGCTCACCTCTTGCCGCAGGACGATCGAAGCTCCTGTTTGTGGCATTGGGCTCACGATACCGTCTGGCTGATCTCGAATCTGAAGGGCTTCCATCGGGTTTGTCGGCTCTCTCTCCAGACTGGCGATTTGGAATGCAGCAAAACGACCACTGGGTGCAACGGTTTGCGCTTGCTGAGCTTCTTCCTTCTCGGTCCAACCCTGACGCATCGGTGTCGCATACCCCTGCTGGGCTACATGCGTCAACTCGTGCGCTAGCAAATTGAGACCCGCCGATAACCCGGGATTGAACTCGGACCGGTCGAACACGATTTCGCTTCCAACAGTAAACGCGCGAGCGTTGAGCGATCGGGCCAGTTCGTCCGCGTCCGGCCCCGTGTGAACCCGCACCGCCGAGAAGTCCATTCCAAAGCCCGGCTCGAAGAAATCGCGCTGCGACGCAGTAAGTGGTTCGCACCGGCCGCGCAGCGAGCGAATATTCGCTTCGCAAGGCGGAGGCAGACTCGGCGTTTGGCCCGCTGTCGCTTTAAGCTGAAGGTCAGCCTCGTTGTCATTCGGTTGGCGCTGCAACTCGTCTTCGGATTCCGGGCAAAGTTGTTCGCCTCCGGTGCAAAAGGCGCACTTAGGTCGCAGCGTATCGACGCCCTCAAGAGAATCGGTTGTCGACTTCATCGCGGGCTCCGGCTCAGGTATCCTCATCACCTGATCGACAACACGATCGGCTTCCTGCTCGTAGGCGTCGTTCGGATCACCAATCCGGAGTTTGGCCCGAACGATGGGCATGAATGGCGTCGGCTTGAGGGCGACGATGATGCGTTGAGGCGCGGCCGACCCAGAAAAGATTGGCGAAGGACGGTGCGAATTCGCGTGCCGGGAAGGAAGCTGGAGTGACCTCATCGGAGCGGAAAGGCGATTTTGCGTGTAAAACGTACCGCAGTCCGCTCCCACCTTCAAATCACGATGTTCGGAAACCGAGTAACGTCGTCCAATGGCCAACGGAATACCGCACGACACCAACTTGGCAAAAAAAATGCACGCGTTTCCCTTGTCCAGTAAAAAAAAGTCGATTCGCTCCGAAGCCGTTCCTGTTGCGCCCGTCGGTCAATCGGGCTGGGATCACTCGCCGACGGCGATCCATGTGGCAACTGCGTCGTAGATCTGGCTGTCCAGCCATGTCTCGAAACACAAATCAAAGCCGTCCACGCGAATATTCTCAGCTCTGACAGATATCCGGCTTATGTTTGCTTTGACATCGCCTAGATCGATCTTTTGCAAACTGGCATTCACCTTGGGTGCCTTTGTAAAGAGGGAATCAAAGGTGACAGGGACATAGATCTTTCGGGGCCCTAAATGCTTTCCGTCATAGAACTCGTAAGCTCCAGGAGCGGCCTTGGGAAAATGAACTTCTCCAATCTTCACCACGCGCAAGATCGAGCGGACGCGATCGTCAACACGCTCTGGAAGTTCCCGCACCATGAGCTTAACCTCTTCGAACAATTTCGCGATGTTCGTTTCTTCTGCCCCTGATGCACTCGGCGTCGTCTCCTTCTCTTTCGTGTCCAATAACATCGGGATCTTTTGACGAAAGTCGCGAACTTCCTGGCGCACCTTTGCTTCACTCGGCGAGGCATCAGGATTTCGCCGAATGAGTTGCATGATTAGCTTAGTTAGAGAGTCCTCATCATCCGCACAATTTTGAAACTGTCCGAACGGGCCTACGCTTACCTTATCGAGCGCGACCCCGAACGCGACACCCAGAACACTAATGTCGAGTTTCCCGGACGCAACTCCAGCCTCATAAAGAATCCAGGGACGATCAAGGCTATGTTGGGTAAGTAAGGCTACGACGTCGGTGGCCGCGCCGAGCTGCGACATGACTTCCTTGTACCAATGGGCACCAAATTCAATTCCAGACGTTCCTTTCTTGTCCGAGGAACGGAAAGACTTCACGGTTCCGCCACTCACATCCCGCAAGAGATCTGCTAGTGCTTCGGCCAGATTAGCGTCGCGACTATCGTGGCTGATAAACACAAGTGCCTTCTTGCGATCGGGCAGTTCGGGCGATTTTGCTGTTTGCGTGACTGGCGTCGGTGCGTTCTGGGTGACATCTTCCATTTCTCTCTCCTTGCTTGAACTTAAATGAAGGTATGTTTCTGCGGACTCTGCTACCTTATAAAATGCCCGCTGCGTTCAGCGCTTCCAGGATTCTCCTTTGGAGATCCGGGGGAACAAGATCCGAAATGCCCAATCCCATTTCTTGAGTCAGAGAAATGTTTAAGCCGGGCGCCTTCCACGTGGGGACTCGGGGGCCCTTGGGAATCGCGAATCCCGCGTACTTTGCTGAGTGCGAACCACTCTCTTCCATCCTCAAACATTCGGCGAGAAGTGGGTGGCTGCCGTTCCGATTTACAGTTGGCGTAGGCGTTCCGGAGGCAAGGGTGAGTACAGCTTCATCCCTCGTGGAAGGAAGCATAAGGAATTTGCCGGTATCCGCCGAGAACGCGCCTGTCACTCCATCATATCCCGGGGCGCTCTCAAGCGCGGTGAGCGTCTTCGATGCGGACCCAAAGTCTTCCAGATTCGAGACCGCGATCACATTCCGCCATTGACGGAAGGTTATTGTACGCATTGAGGGCTCTTCGCCGACAGGTGCCTTTTCCTCAATCGCCTTGCAAACGAATTTGAAATGAAGATAGTCGCCCTTCTGACAAAACTCGACGGCTTCCAGCCCTATCGTATTTGCAACTGGGTTATATGCGAATCTAAGTCCCGGCCCGGGCGAACAGTCTTTGGCTTCTAAGGGCGTGTCACTATCGAAGTTAAGATTGTTGTCTCTAAGTATGTCTTGCAGTTCTGGATAGTGACGCAGGCCTGTCGTGTGGAAACTATTGAGTGTCGTCGGGTCGGCCTTCCCCGTGCTGCCCAGCTTCAAGGGTCGCTTGCCGATGGTTTCCTTGGTTGCTTCTCCGCCATAGATCTTATCCTCCTGCGGAAACTTGTCTGAGCACACAAGCGGTGAGCGCTGCATCAGGTCCGAAGAGTTCCTCTGCGCGCGTTCCTGCTGCACCACATGTGTCAACTCATGCGCCAACAAACGCATTCCCGCGGGTGTCGCAGACGCGTACTGGCCTGTGCCGAAGACCACATGCGGACCGACGGTATAGGCCCGAGCCTCGACGGCCCGAGCTGACTGCGCCGCGAGGGCGTCGGTATGAATGCGCGTAGCCCTGAAGTCGTGCCCGAATCGTCTCTCGAAGAATGCGCGAGTCGTTGGCTCCAGCGGCTGCCCGTTCGAGGAAAGCACATCGTTTGCGATCTGCGGTGCGTCGGTTCCAACTCGGTTGCCTGCCGGCTTCCGCAGTACGAGCGGCGTGATTTGAAGCGCCTGCTGTTGC
>DATDAL010000067.1:0-105589 GCA_036525415.1 Terrimicrobiaceae bacterium
ATGCGTTTGGAATATTCAAGTTCAATCTCGAAGGGCGCGCATGCGTAGGGAATCGGGCAGTGCCTCAAGAGCCAATTGATGCAGCGTGCTTCCGCATTTTTCAGTGTCAGGTCGTCGAGAAGGGCGACTATTCGCCTTTCTCCAGACTTCTCACTTTTGAAAACGAGCTGATCTCGGCGATGTCTGCAGCCGGAAGGCCTTAAGATCCGTAAGCGAAGCAATGAATTCGCAATGACGAGATGATTGAGCCGCGAAGTGTTCACCACAACCGGGAAAAATGTGAGCCTGCCCACAAGCGGCAGAAAAGCCGAAGCAATTTTAGCGATTGCTTGATTCTTCTGTATGTGGCCAACTGAGCGCCGTGTTCAGCAAGTTGAACCTTCGGGCAGGAATCGCTACGCTGGCAACGGCTCAGCAAAGATGAACTCGAAGCCCATGGCGCGTTGCTGCCACGCGTGTGTGCGCATGCCACGTAATCTCCCGTTTTCACAATAGTATCGTCATGAAATGAAGCGGTTTCTGGTGCTGACGCTGCTGGCGTTCGTCGCGAGTTGCGAGCGGGCGGCCGTTCGCGAGTACGTAGCACCAAAACAAAGTTTCCCGCAGAAAGCGGCGGTGCGCGAAGGAATGGAGCAGGCGCAGAATTCCGCCCAGACCCCCGCGATCAGTTTGAAGACGCCTCCACATTGGCAACGACAGCCTCCGGCGCCGATGCGGAAGGCCAGCTTTGTCGTCCAGGAAGCAGACGAAGCGAAGGTGGATATTTCTGTGACCAGCTTTCCGGATGAGTCGGGCGGGTTGCTTGCGAACATCAATCGCTGGCGCGGGCAGCTTGGTCTCGATGCTGTCGATGCGGAGCAGCTCGAATCAACTATCGAACGACGGAACCTGGGCGGACGTGAGTTTGTGATCGTCGATTTCGTCAACGAGGGGAACCCGGCGGACAAGAGGCAGCGGATTATCGGCGCGATTGTGCCGGTGTCGGACGAGACGTGGTTTTTCAAAATGACGGGCGGCGACGCGTTGACCGCCGCGCAGAAGCCCGCATTCCTCGAAGTCCTAGAATCGGTCGAGTTCCGGAGCCAATGAATTTGTGTCTGCTTCGGTTTTTCAGTTCGTTGCGCCTCACTGTCGTGCTTTTGGCGCTGTCGATGATGCTGGTGTTCATGGCAACTCTAGCTCAGACGCGGCTTGGCATCTGGGAGGTGATGAGCCGCTACATCCGCACGTTCGTAGTTTGGGTGCCGGTCGACGGGCGCGAGCTGCCTGTCTTCCCCGGCGGCTGGCTGCTGGGCGGGCTCTTGCTGGCGAATTTGATTGCCGCGCATGCCAGCCGCTTCACCTGGTCCTGGAAAAAAGCGCCGCTGATCACAATCCATGGCGGGCTCGTTGTGCTGCTTCTCAGCGAGCTGATCACCGGGCTGTTCGCACGCGAAACGCAAATAACGCTCGACGAAGGCGCGTTGCGCTTCTACAGCGAAGCGCCGCGACAGGCGGAATTCGTGATAGTGGATAGTTCGTCACCCGAGCACGATCGAGTGTGGTCCATCGCGGAAAAATGGCTCGCTGTGGGCAACCTTATCGAGCACGACACGCTGCCTTTTCGGGTAAAGGTTCATCGGTACTATCAGAATTCGCGGGTGTTTTTGCCAACTTCGTTTGCTGAAACAAGCGCTCCTCTAGCGAACCGTGGCATAGGCGCGAAGCTGCGCTTGATGGAGCAGCCACGCGACGTCACGACCGACGGGCGCAATACCGTCAGCGCGGTGGTCGAGTTGATCGGGACAGGCGGCCCGCTTGGCGTCTGGATGGTTTCCACCGCGATTGACGAGCCGCAAAGATTCGAACACAACGGGCGCAGCTATTGGATCGCCATGCGGCTGGAGCGTTTCTACCGGCCCTATTCCATCGAGCTCATCAAGTTCACGCACGAACGGCACCCCGGCACTGAAGTGCCGAGCCGATTCGCGAGCCGTGTGCGTCTGAGGAATCCCCAGAAGAATGAAGACCGTGAGGTGGTGATCTCGATGAATCAGCCCCTTCGCTACGCGGGCGAAACGTTTTACCAGGCAAGCTTTTCAAACGACGACCGTACCTCGATTCTTCAAGTCGTACGAAATCCGGGCTGGTTGCTGCCGTACGTTGCGTGTGCGATGGTGGGCGCCGGGCTGATCTGGCAATTCGTCTCGCATCTCGCTCGATCGCGCCGTCGAAACGACTCAAATGCCGTTTCGGCTGCGCCGACGACTGTAGGCTTTGCCCTAGCAACCGCGCTTCTTGCGGGCGCGTGGTTGGCCTCCGGGCTTTGGCACTTTATTCCCCGCAGCGCACCGGACCTTGACGCGTTCGCAAGTCTGCCCGTGATGGCCGACGGCCGGCTTAAATGCTTCGGCACGCTCGCCCGCGGTGCGCTGCTGACAATGTCTGGAAAGCAAAAGCTGACGACTCCGCAAGGGCAGCGGCTGGATGCGACGGCATGGTTGCTCACCCTCCTGGCGCGACCGGAATCTGCCGATTCGTATCCTGTCTTCGCTCTTCACCATCCAGATCTGCTTGCATTGCTAGGCCAACCGCCCGGTCCAAAGCGGGTCCTGTCGTTCAATGACATCCGCAGGCACGGAGTCGCGCTTCGCGAACAGGCCGACTCTGCCCGGCAGCTTCGGCGCGAGGAGCGGAGCGACTTTCAGCGCGCGGTGCTGAAGCTCGATTATGCTGTGACGCTCTACTGGCGGCTTCGGCACAGCCTGAATGCGGGCGATTCGGAGGCGCTTGGGTTGCTCTTGGAGCACCATGAGCGCGAGTTGCAGCCGGTCGCGCGTAGGATTCGCGAAAACGCAGCGAGCGTGGTGACCGACGAGCAGATTGCAAACATCCGGCGAGCGCTCGTGCGTTACGCTGCGGCGGCCGATCTTGCCCATTTCCGACCCATTTCCTACCCCGATTCGGACAAGCCGCGTGGCGAGTGGCTCACGCTGGGCGAAAGCCTCACACGAAGCCTTGGCGATAACGCCATCCCGCCGCACGTCGTAGCTTACAACGACATCGTGCAGAGCTTCGCCACGAACTCGAGTCAGCAGTTCAATGGCCACGTCCATTCACTCCTCAGCTGGTTAAAGGCCCACTTCCCGGAGGCGACGAGACGCGCGGAGATCGAAGCGGTGTTCAATCGGCTCGATCTTTTCGGCAAGTGCGCCGCGCTCTATGTGGCGGCATTTCTCGCTCTTTGCGTTTCGTGGCTGGCGTGGCCGCGCACCCTGCGGGCATTGGCGATTGCTCTGTTGCTCGTGGCGTTTGCCGGCCACACGATCGGCTTGCTCCTGCGTATGTATATCCAGGAGCGACCACCCGTCACCAGCCTTTACGCGTCGGCGATCTTTGTTGGCTGGGCCGCCGTCGCAGCGAGCCTCGCTCTTGAGCGTATTCAACGCACCGGCATTGGCGCAACTGTTGGCGCGATGATCGGTTTTCTCACCCTCGTGATCGCCCTCAACCTCGGCGCGGAAGGCGATACGGTGGAGGTCATGCGCGCCGTACTCGATTCAAACTTCTGGCTGGCGACGCACGTTGTCGTGATCACGATTGGGTATTCCGCCACCTTCGTGGCAGGCGCGCTCGCCGCGGTGGGACTGATACGCGGACTTAGCAACGTCGGGAGCGTTTATGGCGTTGCGTGCTTTGCGCTCCTCTTCAGCTTTGTCGGCACGATTCTCGGCGGCATCTGGGCCGATCAATCGTGGGGACGCTTTTGGGGCTGGGACCCCAAGGAAAATGGTGCGCTGCTTATCGTGCTGTGGAACGCCATGCTCCTGCACCTTCGCTGGGGTCGGCTTGTCGGCGACCGCGCGCTGATGGCGGGCGCGGTTTTTGGAAACGTGATCACAAGCTTTTCGTGGTTTGGCGTTAACATGCTGGGTGTCGGACTCCATTCCTACGGGTTTATGGACGGCGCGCCATTCTGGCTTGGCACGTTCGTGCTGAGCCAGCTCTCGATCATGACTCTGGCGTTTGTACCTAATCGCCAAATTCAATCGACGGCGAATGCGGCCTAGCTAAGGCCTAGCTAAGCTTCCAGTCAATGTTCACTTAGGCGCGAAGTGTAGCGGCGATGTCCTCATCGCTGACCGTGAGGATACGGTCGATACAGCTCCGCCATTCGTCGCGCGCGACCTATTGGGTCTTATTCTGCTATTCGCTCTGTTCCTTCGGCGGCGCCTTGTCCATTGCCGCCTGTCGCTCAGCGGCTTCCTTGTCCCATTGCGGAATCACCGTGCGAAGAAACTCTTCCTTTTCTTGTGTCAGCTTTGCCATATCGAGCCCGATGTAGGCCTGCGCTTTTTCTTTGGTCGAGAGATCGGGGATGGGTACCGGATCCATCACACCATGCGCCATGAGAATGCGGTTGATTTGCAGCCGGGCCAGACCGGCCTTGTCGATGGACGTGCCGAGCACGCGAGCGCATTCTTGCGGCGAATGGAATCCCATGCCGTTGTGCGCGGCCACCCAGTCCCAACGCCACTGCGCCTGACGAATCAATTGCAGCGCCGGCTTCATTTCCACCTCGGTCGCGCCCGCGTCCCACGCGGCCTTTGCCTCGATGTGTGCTTTGGTAATGCTGTCCTCAGCCAGCCGGCGGAGTTGGTCGATGCGCTCCTGGCGTGCATAAACGTTCTGCCGCAGCGTCTCCTCTTTCTCGCGATGACAAACCCCACAGGAGTTCGCGATGTTTTGGAGCGGCGAGCTGATGTGATGATCGGTAAATTTCACGCCGCCCTCGTTGCGATAGGGCATGTGGCAATCGGCGCACGAGACGCCTCGCTCCGCGTGAATTCCCGTGCGGTACGCTTCGTAATCGGGATGCTGCGCCTTGAGCATTGGAGCCTTGCTGAGTGCATGCACCCAATCGACGTGCCCGACTCCATCGTAGTAGGCTTCCATCTCTTCGGCGGAGAAGCCGTTGTCCCATGGGAAAGTGAGATATTTGCCCTCGCCCCGGAAGTAATACTCGACGTGGCATTGCGCGCAGACAAGCGAGCGCATCTCTTGATGCGAGGCCTTTGTAATGTCCAACCCGCGCCGCTGCCAGGCCTCGGCAAGCGCCGGCCGAGTAATGCGCAGGTTCATTGTCTTCGGGTCGTGGCAATCCTGACAGCCTATGTGGTTCACCACCTGCGGGCCGAGTTCCTTCCACGTTTTCTTGTAAAACTCAGCGACGCCGATCTCATTCATCAACCGCGGTACGTCCGTGCTCTTGCAAGTCCAGCATGTGCCGGGTTGAGGAACCATCGTGCGCAATGTGTCGCGAATATCCGTGATCGCGTGGTAGTGTCCGCGCGCCTGGAGGTATTCGCGCGAAAAGGCGTAGCCAGCCCACATCACAACGGTCTGCGGATTTCTTTCCAGCAGATCGATCTTCGCCGAGCCGCCATACTTGCTCGCGAAATCGGTCTTCGCCGTCATCTCGTATCGCTCGAATTCGCGGGGAAAGTTTTCGCCCCACACTTCGTTACGCGGCTCCCATTCGGGGAGAGGTTTGACGTGCTGCGTGAGGAAGGCCTCCTGGCGCCGCTCGATGATCGAAGCACCAAGAAGGCCGATAAGAAACACCGCCACCAGCGTGGCGATAAAAAGCGCCCAGCCCACCCATGCTTTCTCGCTGATGATATCGGAAATGCGTCTCATAGCCTTATTACTTTGTTGTCGGACCGGAGTCGCGTTCCAGCCCACGCTCTTGTTTTTTCTCTAGAAAGGCAGTCAGCCATTCGGGCATGACAGGACTCACAAAAGGAACGCGCGCGTGCGGCACCGATGCGAGGCTGTTTACGCTGCCGTGCGGGGTTTCGCGGTGGCAATCCCAACAGAGCTTGCCCTCGCCGTGCAGCGCCATTTTTCCCGTCGCCACGGAGAGCCGTGTGTCGTGCAGCAAGTGCTCGTGGCAATGCATGCAATTTTCCTGGATCACGCGAATGCCCGGCTCGTGCACCCGGATGACCTGCGGCTCGAGGTGAAAAGTGAACATAAATGCGTGGCGCGATCCGTCCATGGCTTTAAAGAAATACTTGCGGAAAATATTATCGTGCGGCACGTGACAATCGTTACAAGTCGCGACGCGCGCATGGCTGCCGCGCTGCCATGTGGCGAATTGCGGCGCCATAATGTGACAATTCAGGCACGCGCGCGGGTCGTCAGAGAGCTACGAGGTTGCGTTTGAAATGTGCA
The DNA here is from genome assembly GCA_036525415.1 of Terrimicrobiaceae bacterium. GTDB lineage: Bacteria > Verrucomicrobiota > Verrucomicrobiia > Chthoniobacterales > Terrimicrobiaceae > DASTFP01. Next base: position 6,217 of record DATDAL010000067.1, read on the forward strand.
GAATAGCAATCCCAAGCCCACAGAAAACCCCCGCAGTGAGAATCACTGGCACCATCCACTGGCGTGGCGGCAGAAATTTATCGACCAAGCGCCGTCCTGACCGGAGCATGTCGACGAAGACGTTGACGGGACTCTTCATCCGCTCGGGATTTGGGCTGTGAGCATAGAAAATGATGGCAGCAGCGGCAAGAACAATCTCTCGATCTCGCAGGCCGCGATGCGTTTGGAGGTCCAGACCTCAGGTTCTCCGAGCCTACATACGCTGGCCTTGGGGCTTTCGCAGTTGCGCGATTCGAATCCCTGACGTCGATCGTTGATCTAGTCGGGTAGAGATGTGCCGAGCCAATTCTGCCGCGAGTAGTTTCCACGCGATGACGCGATTGAGAACGGATGCTTTTTATCGACTGAATCTCCCCGACCTGGCAGCGTCCAAGTGTGCTATGCGCTTCAAGCACACGCAAGAAATCACCGGCCTCCACGGAAACGTGTTGGCGCACGTCCCCCCACGAGCAGCACGCGCATATTGTGCTTTTGTGCCAATCGGAGCAGCTCCGCTCCCTGCCGGTTAGACTTCAGTCCTGCTTCATCGCAGATCACCACGACCGCGTTTTGCAATCCGCCCCGCTTCTCCGCATTGTGTAAAGAAGTCCTCCACGGTCGTCGCTGACCAAACCCTTCGCTTCGCAACACCCGTGCCGCCGACGTTGTTGGAGTGACGGCAAAGACAGTGTGCCCAGCTTCGGTCAATCCGCGTCGCACTTCCCGCAGCGTCGTAGTTTTTCCGGCTTTGCCCTTCCGCCAGGCAACGAACGCCCTGCAATTGCCTCCATTCCTCAGGCCAAGCGCTGGAGCTATTCTCGCATTGCGGCGGCTCTCTGGGAGGAACACGGCTTGAGCGCTGCCCCAAGCACCATTTTTTCCTTCGTCAAAGTTCGCACCAGGCGCCGCCGCCTCTATGCGCTGCCGCTATCGGACGATTTGAGAGTTGTCCAGTCGGTCCAAATGAACTCCAAGGCGCGGGAGTTCTTCAGCCCGCCCAGAAGTCCATAAATATCAGACTAAGCAGTAGAACGAACGCGTTGCATCAAAAATTCTTGCCTGCCCAAGGTGCCTTTCCGCGCAGAAAGCGCCAGCCTTCTTTGTCGAGCGTGACGGCTGTGCCGTGTTTTCGTGCAGCGTAATTCATTCGCGTCGTTCGCCGGAATCCGACACGCGATGGCGAATCGGCGATTCATGGAGGCCAACTACCTGATACTGAGGGCCCACGCGACCGCATCGAGCAGCGCCTGATCGTCCACGGGTTTGCGGAAATATGCGGCCGCGCCTGCTCGCTGCGCAATGTCGCGTGTTTCGCGCGTGTCGTGCGCGGTGACGAAAATCACCGGCAGATGGCGTCCCGCGCGAGCGAGCAGGACGGGCAGTTCGAGCCCGCTGGCGCCGGACATCCGCACGTCGGAGATCACGCACGCATTTTCGTCGGACAAATCGGCGCGCAGGAATTCTTCCACCGACTCAAAAGTCCGGGGTCGCATCCTCGCCGAACGCACGAGGCGTGCGTAAGCGGTGCAGACCGACGGCTCGTCGTCCACGATATAGACTTGGACAGGAGAATTCCGCATCGGCTGGGACGCTCGAATATTCCCAGGCGTAGCGCACCGCGGCTATCGGACCTAAGTCCTATCCGCAAGCCGAAGCGCGGACTGCCCCATTACAATGTTCACCTTTCCGGCGGCAAGATGTCTACTAAGAAACCAATACGGTGGGTGCCATGGAAGATTAGCCGAGTCCGCGCGCTTTGCGCTGACCCGCTTTTGCTCCGGTGATGTCGGCGCGGATCGCGACGAACTGCCGAGGTTCACCAAATCAAAATCCGGCGCGCCTTTCGCGGATGCAGCGCGAGAAATCCGGCGCGGTGTCCGCGGCCTGCGCGGCAGCGTTGACGAGCGCCTGCTTTCTCAGCCCAGCAAATGGCAACCCGCCCGTAGCAAACGCGTGGCGCTCGGAGAGCAACTCATCGCCCTTGCCGTTGATGAGGATGCGCCAGTCCCATGGCGCGCGCTCCGCCACTGCGCGCTGGGTGCGGATGCTCGTGGTGCAGTTGGTCGTAATGGCGTTGTACCAGCGCGGGCGCGCGTGTAATTCGTTGAGCGCGGCGAGGTAGTCCATGAATCGCTCGCGCACTTTCGCGGGCGGCGCAGTGAGGCGGTAGAGATAGACGTCCTCGCCATTGCGGTAATTCGTGCGCACGCGGATCACGTCACGCTCATCGGCGACGACATAGACCAACTCGAACTGCCGATAGAGACCTCCGATGGCCGAGTAGTCTTCACCGACTTCCCGGCGCGTCTCGATGGAAAAGCAAATGGGCGGCGCGTCCGCGAACTGAAAGCTGGCGATCGGGTGCGCCATCCACGGCGAGCCCCAGTAGTTGATCGCGAGATCGATCCCGGTGAGCTGCGAGAGTCGCACGGTGCGCGTCTCCCAGCGCGGCGTGAAGTCCGTCTCCGTGCGATAATCGCAGTTGCGCACATTGTGCAGCGTGACGATGTCGGCGTTGAGTTCCGCCCACGCCGTCTGCGCGACATCGGGCTGCCAGTCGCGGTCGTTGCGCGCCTTCTGCGTGAGCCACCAAGCAAGGACGAGAGCAAAGCAGGCAAACACCACAACGAGCTTCCACGTCGTGCCCCGCACAAAGACCATGATCGCGATCACCGCTGCGGCAAATGTCCATGCGACCACGACTTTCCCCACGGGAAAATCGAAGTGCAGGGCTCCGAATGCCCACACAGCGCAGCCGACCGCCAGGAGCCACGCCAGCCCCACCGCGATGGTTTGCGCTCCCCGCCGGATCATTTCCATGCGCCCGGCGGGCGGAAGGTAACCGGTGGCGTCCTCATTGGGCGTGAAGTTTGAGGATGCGCTCCACCTCGGCGATGGCTTTAGGGTTCTGATGGGCGGCATGGTTGGAAGGAACGACCAGTTCCGACCGAGCGCCGTCGAGATGCGAGCTCCAGTACGGCACGACACCGTCAGACATCACGGGCTTAGTGTGGTCTTTGTTTCCGCCCTTGCCGCGGTCGCCGCAGATGACGTGATACGGGACGCCAGGAGTGATCGGAATCGTGTTGATAGCTTTCACGAAACGGTTGTTCGGCGCCAGTGTGTCCACGCTGTTCGGCATGCGCTTTAGCCTCAGGTCGCCGGTTTGGAAAGTTACCGCCTTCGCCATGTCTCTTCCCGCGCTGAGCAGGGTGACGGGCGCCTTGACGAGGCCGGAGCCAATGCGGCCGACCCAATTTGTCGCAAGATCACTCCCCTGGAGCGGCGCGGAGATGAAGATGACACGGCCCACCTCCCGCCGGTGCCCGAAGATCAATGCCTCGGTCAATATTTCCCGGCTCTCCGCCGAGAGCAGCACATCGCCCGGCGGCTTTTTGAAAACCTCCATCCAGAGTCTGTCACCGGTGCCGGTAATGAGGAGCCGGCTGATGCAGCCGCCCATGCTGTGTCCGATGACGACCATTGGTTTGCGCAGCGGGAATCTCTTTTGCACCGCGTCGAGTTCGCGCCGCAGGATCGCTGCGGAGTATGGATACGGGTAGCCGCTCGGATAACTGTAAAACCAGAATTGGTAATTGCGCCGGATCTCTTCGTTGGCGCGGAGGTGGTTGATCATCGGTGCCCACGTCGCCGGCGAATCCATAAGGCCGTGGACGACGAGCACGACGGTCTTGTTCGGATCGTATGGCTGGAGCCGCGAGATGCGGGCGGTCTCGGCGTATTTCGCCGGGCGCAGCAGGCGCGTGAGCTCGAGTTTCTTCGGGTTCGTACTCGCGAGCATCACCGCCAGTGGCACGGTGAAATCGGCGGCCAGCGGAAACCTACTCCCGCCAAGGGTCACCTGCTCAGTGGCGAGCGGATCCTCAAAGGCAACCACGGCGCGCCGACCATCGAAGTGAATGAGCGCGGTGACGCCATAAAAGATGCGCGGAATTGTAAAGTCCTTTTTGGCGTCCTTGTTCTTCCCGCGGCCGACGGCCACGAGCGGCGCACCGATCCCCTCCTTGCGTGTGTGCTCGGTAACGTAGGTGCCGTGGATGTCGAACTGATCTGCAGGGGTGAAATCGTAAAGCGCAGGGTTCCAGACAGGGCGGACGGGAGGCTTGCTTGTCAGGATAAAATCCCCGGCCGCCGCCGGCACGCGGAGCGGCTGGGTCCAGGGGTCGAGCTCCGCCTGCGTGATCGTGCCAAAGACCCGCGCGACGGCGAAGTTGTAGGCGTCGCGCGCCGCAGTGTCAGCCGGATTGCGCGCAAGCTGGCGTGCTGCCAAGTCGGCGGCGGAAAGGAGTTCGCCCATGGCGACAAGCGCAGGGCGCTTTTGCTGCCAGGCTGCCCTGGCGACCGCTTGCTGGAAGGATGTAAGCGCTCCACCACTCGTAGCGATCGCGGGGCGAAACTGTGGCTTTGTTTCCGAGACGGTGGCGTATTGGGCGCAGCCGCAGAGCCAGAGCGCTGCAGAGAGTGCAAGAAGGACGCGAGAATGCAGTAATTTCATGACCGAAAAAGTTGGCAGGCCCTCCGCGGTGAACACGAGCGGAAAAACCGCCTGCTAGTCCATCCAGCTCTCGCGGCTGGCGCGGAAGCGTTCGTCCCGCGCAGATTGGCGGGCCTCGCGCCGTTCGATCATGTTTGCCTGCACATCGCTGAGCGCTTGCTGGCGGTTCTCGATGTCTTGCGTCGAGCAAGCGGGGAAGATGAACGCCGCGGCGATTAGGGTGGCGATAGGGCGGGACGGAAAGGGAACTGTGTTATCTGTTTTCTGCGGCATGCAATAACCTTCAAGCTGTTTGCCAGCGATTGACCCAGCGAGATTCACAAGTCCAGCTAATTCAATCCGCCGCCTACGCATCGCATCCCTGATGGATCCGGTAAGATTCGGCCGCTGGAGCTATCGGACCTTCTGTGTCTCGGGGTTCGACCAGAGCCGGCAACGAGAACGAGAACGTCGCGCCGCCGTCTTCGTGATTGCGCGCTTCGATGCGTCCGCCGCGTGCTTCAATAAGGCCGCGGCAAATTGCGAGACCCATCCCGAGTCCGGAGGATTTGGTCGTGTAAAATGGATTGAAGACTTTGCCCAGTCGCTCCGGCGGAATGCCGCAGCCGCGGTCGCGGACACTCAAGATCACGACGCCGTCTCGAGCGCGCGTCTCGATCTCGATGTGACGCAACTCTCGCGGGGTGTCCCTCATCGCCTGCGCCGCGTTGAGAAGGAGATTCACGAGGATCTGCTGCAGCTCCACGGGCGCCGCTCGAACCGGCGGCAAGGCCGGCGCGAGCGCTTGGCGCAGTTCGATCTTCTGTCCGACCATCTCGCCGTTCACGAACTCCGCGACGTCGCGCACGAGCTCGTTGAGACAGCACGCTTCGGGCGCGACTGGTGCATTGTTCAACATTCCACGCAGGTTGTGGATCACGCTGCCGGCGCGTTTGTCGTCGCGGATGATATCGTCGAGAATCGCCCGGAGTTCGTCCACCTCGATCGCCTCGTCCGCTATGAACCGCCGTGCCGCCTGTGCGTTGCTGAGGATCGCCGTGAGGGGCTGGTTCAGTTCGTGCGCGAGCGCGGCGGCCAATTCGCCGAGCATCGCCGCGCGCGTGCTGTGCGCAATTTCCGTGCGCACCTGTTCGGCGCGGTCTTCCGCCCGCTGCCGTCCGAGAACGTTGCCAATGATCTGCGCGACCAATCTTAACTCCGCGATTTCGTCCTCCCGCCATTTCCGTTCCTCCCCAAGCGTGGCAAACGCCAGGGCGCCGAAAACCTGCCCGTTCGCTATGAGCGGCATGGTGACGTTCGACTTCGGCCCATAAGTGCGGAAGCTTTCAAAATCACGCGCAGCCTCCGGAGGAAGTTCGCGGATGCTCGCGAACCAGAAGGATTCCCCCCGAGCGACCTTGGCGTGCGCCCACGGGAGATTGCCCTCCCTTTCAAACCGCGCCGTCAGTGGCGGCCAACCGGGTCGCTGCCAGCAATGCGTAAGAATCATGCCGGGCTGCCCTTCCACAATCTGCCAGAGCGTGCTGCGATCCAACCCGAGCGTTTCGACGATAAGACGCTGTGTCTCCTCAATCGCAAGATCCACCTGCCCGGACGGCAGGCCGGCGAAGCGGGCCGAAAGCTCGGCGAGCAGCTGTTGCAAGCGCAATTTCTCCGCGAGTTCGGCCTCGATCCGCTTTTGCTCGGTGATATCGGCGCGGATCGCTACGAACTGGCGCGGCTTCCCATTTTCGTTAAGGAAGGGCACGATGGTCGTCGCGACCCAATAGAACGATCCATCCTTTGCGCGGTTTCTAATTTCTCCGCGCCAGACGCCACCGCGCGCGATGGTCCTCCAGAGGTTGATGAAAAACGCCTTTGAGTGATGTCCCGAATTGATGATGCGATGATCCTGACCGAGCAACTCCTCGCGCGAATAGCCGGAGATCGCGCAAAACTTGTCGTTAACGAAAGTAATTCTGCCCTTTGGATCGGTAATTGCTACGATTGCGTGTTCGTCGAGCGCTGCCTTCAGATCCGCTGCTTCCCTCATCCAAATACGCAGCGCCTCGTCCTGCTCACAAGAATCGGCGCGCGACCTGCTGTCCGGAAAGTTTGAAGGACTTGGCTTGCACATGGACGGGCTATGCGAGGTTCTTACCGAAGCCCCTCCAGGTCAGTCGGACTCTCTTCATGAATACGGGGCGACCGGCGGTGCGACGCCTGCCGCCTGGGCGAGCCGCACCAGTTCCGCCACGGACGTTACACCCATCTTTTCCATCACCCGGCCGCGATGGATTTTCACAGTCTTTTCAGCCGCGCCGAGTTCGGCAGCGATTTGTTTGTTCAGTAACCCCGCAATGACCCTCTGCAGCACTTCGAACTCGCGCGGCGTGAGTCTGTCGAGCCTCGCGCGGGCCCCGGCTCTTTCCGCCTTCGCTCTACGAATCTTTGCCGATCGCTCGAGAGCGCGGGTAACGGCGGCGAGTAGCGCTTTGTCGTCCACGGGTTTAGTCAGAAAATCGACCGCGCCCGCCTTCATCGCCTGCGCACACATCGGCACATCGCTGTGGCCCGAGATGAAGACGATCTGTTCCTCGCGGTCTGCGAGGGCCCGCTGGAGTGCGAGTCCATCGAGATCTGGCAATCGCACATCGAGCACAAGGCACGACGGCCGGTCGTAGATCGCTCGATCGAGATAGGCTTGCGCCGAGCCAAAAGTCTCTGCCGGCAGGCGTGCCGAACGAAGCAAACGCGAGAGGCTTCGGCGAACAGATTCATCGTCGTCCACGACAAACACAAGCCCGCCAGGTGGCGGATCCGAGAGCGGTAAACGTGAAAATTTCAAAGTCACAATCGCCTGGGTTCCGCGCAATCTTGCCGCCAATCGCCGCACGGTCAAGGCCGGCCAACTGCAGTTCGGTCGGAGTCTGGTTGCAAAAACACCGCCCCTCGCCAGAGCGACCGGCATTTTCCGTTCCGGGTATTCGTATAGGACCTTGGTCCGATAGCCTGCCGGTCTCGTCCCGACCACTATTGCTTGGAACGCTACGAACGATGAACAAGACTCCTGCGCCCTTCGACCTCGCCGATCACAGCCTCACCGTCACCGAAGTCCACCACAACCTTCCGCCCAGCGCACTCTACGAGCACGCGATGCGTTTCGAGAAGGATGCGAGCATTGCCGACAACGGCGCGCTTGTCGCCTATTCCGGCACGAAGACCGGGCGCTCGCCAAAGGACAAGCGCGTCGTCAAGAATCCGGAATCCGAAAGCGATATCTGGTGGGGCGCGGTGAATATTCCGCTCGACGAGCACACGTTCCAAATCAATCGCCAGCGGGCGCTCGACTATCTCAACACGCGCGAGCGTCTTTATTGTTTCGACGGATTTGCGGGTTGGGACTCAAAGTATCGTATCAAGGTCCGTGTTATCTGCTCGCGACCGTATCACGCGCTCTTCATGCACACGATGCTTATCCGTCCGACGAAGCAGGAGTTAGAGAGCTTTGGCAAGCCGGACTTTGTCATCTACAACGCGGGCGCTTTCCCAGCAAACCGCCTGACAACCGGCATGGGCTCGACAACCAGCATCGATCTCAGCCTCGAGGACAAGGAGCTAGTCATTCTCGGCACCGAGTACGCGGGCGAGATGAAAAAAGGAGTTTTCACTGTCGCGAACTACCTGGCGCCGAAGCGCGGTGTGCTCTCGATGCACTGTTCGGCTACTGCGGACAAAGAGACCGGCGCTTCCTCGCTGCTCTTCGGCCTTAGCGGCACGGGAAAAACGACGCTTTCCGCCGATCCGAAGCGGCATCTCATCGGCGATGATGAGCATTGCTGGAGCGAAGACGGAATTTTCAACATCGAAGGCGGCTGCTATGCAAAAGCCATAAACCTCACGCCCGAAAGCGAGCCGGACATCTTTCAAGCGCTGCGTTTCGGCGCTGTGCTGGAAAACGTGGTGCTCGACGACGATCACGACATCGATTACACCGACACAAGCATCACGCAAAACACTCGGGGCGCCTATCCCATCGAGTTCATTCAAAACGCGAAGGTGCCCTGCATCGCGGGGCATCCCACCGACGTAATCTTCCTCACGTGTGATGCGTTCGGCGTGCTGCCGCCCGTCAGTTCGCTTTCGCCGGCGCACGCGATGTATCACTTTATCAGCGGTTACACGGCTAAGGTCGCCGGCACCGAGATGGGCGTCACGGAGCCACAGGCAACGTTTTCGCCCTGCTTCGGCGGTCCGTTCCTTGTGTGGCATCCAAGCAAATACGCTGAACTGCTTGCGGAAAAGATGCGCAAGCACAACGCGCGCGTGTGGCTTGTGAACACGGGCTGGGCCGGCGGCGCATACGGCATAGGCAAGCGCATCAGCCTCAAGAACACACGCGCGATCATCGACGCCATTCACAGCGGCGCTCTTGCACGCGCAAAGACCGAGCGCGATCAGGTGTTCGGGTTTGAGATCGTCACCGAAGTCCCGGGTGCGCCGCAGGAGATTCTACGTCCGCGCGAAAGCTGGGCCGACAAAGCCGCCTACGACGCTACGGCTAAAAAGCTCGCGGACCTTTTCAACAAGAATTTCGAGACCTACGCCGCAGGCGCAAGCGCCGAGGTAAAGGCCGCAGCCCCGGCAGCATAGCCAGTGATAAGCTGCCCCAACCTAGGCGAACCGCGTTTCGCTTCACGGCTCAGCCATACCGTAAGTGACGATCTGCGCATCCCGGAGCGCATCGAGGCCGGCGCTGAGCCCGGGCTCCAGTTCGAGCTGGCCGGTCCGCGCGCGAAGCTTTTCTTCGACCCGAAGCAGACGCGGGCGGGCATCGTGACGTGCGGCGGCTTGTGCCCTGGGCTCAACAATGTCATCCGCTCGCTTTTTCTCGAGCTGCACCATGGCTACGGCGCCGCCGGCGTGCTTGGCTTTCGCGGTGGTTACAGTGGACTCGATCCCTCGTCCGGTGCCGAGCCGGTCATCATCACGCCCGCGTTCGTAAAGGACATTCATCAAAAAGGCGGCACAATCCTTGGTTCATCACGCGGTCCGGTGGATACTAGCCGGGCCGTTGATAATCTCATTGCCCGTGGCGTACACATTCTGTTCACCGTCGGCGGCGACGGCACACAGCGTGGGGCAAATAAGCTCTATCAGGAAGCGCAGCGCCGGGGATACGCGCTCTCGGTCGTCGGCGTGCCAAAGACCATTGACAATGACGTCGGTTTCGTCTCGCGCACCTTCGGCTTCTTGACCGCCGTCGAGGAGGCCGCGCGCGTTCTCGACTGCGCGCACACCGAGGCGCGCAGCGTTCCCGGAGGTATTGGCCTTGTGAAGCTTATGGGTCGCCATGCGGGTTTTGTAGCCGCCGGCGCAACGGTGGCGAGCCAGGACGTGAACTTTACACTCATCCCCGAGGTTCGGTTTTCGCTCGGTGCATTCCTCGCAGCTCTAAAGGAGCGGATGCTCACGAATTCGCACGCCGTCATCGCGGTCGCGGAAGGTGCCGGGCAGGACTTGCTGCAAGCCGATGTCGCAGAGCGCGACGCCTCCGGCAATGTGAAGCTGAAAGATATAGGCCTGTTCCTGCGCGAGCGCATCGAGACATATTTCAAAGTCGAGGGCATCCCGGTCGTCGTGCGCTATTTCGATCCGAGCTATCAAGTTCGGAGCCGTCCCACGAACTGCGGCGATGCGCTGCTCTGCGACCTTTTCGCGCGCCACGCCGTTCACGCGGCGATGGCCGGCAGGACCGGCATTGTCATCGGCTTGCTCCACGAGCGCTTCATCCATGTCCCCATCGAGCTCCTGGCTACGCACACAAAGCGCCTTGACCCTGCTGGCGGCTGGTGGCGCTCGGTCCTCGCCACGACCGGCCAGCCGGAGCGGTTCGCATAAACTCACCACTCGCCAATAGACTTGCCGACCCTGCACGCTACAGGAATCAAATCACCCCACCACGCTAATGCAGGGGCCATGACTTCTATGAGTTCACCCGAGAATATCCGAACCGGTCTCACCTCCGATGAAATCAAGCAGGCGTTCCGCGACAACCTCTGCTATGGAATCGGTCGCCTGGAGGCGTTCGCCACAAAACACGATGTTTACGTCGCGCTCGCTCTCACCGTCCGCGACCGCCTCTTCCAGCGCACCGTCTCTAGCATGCAGAACTACGGCGGCGCGGATGCGCGTCGTGTCGCCTATCTGTCGGCGGAGTTCTTGCCAGGACCGCACCTTGCCAACAACTTGCTCAATCTTGGAATTACCGAGCTCGCTCGTGAGGCCTTGAACGATCTCGGCTTCGATCTCGACGAGATCCTCGCACAGGAGGAAGAGCCAGGGCTCGGAAACGGAGGGCTCGGACGGCTTGCGTCGTGTTACCTCGATTCGCTGGCGTCGATCGAAGTTCCGGCCGTTGGATATAGTATCCGTTACGAGTTCGGCATTTTCGATCAGGTCATCCGCGACGGTTGGCAGCAGGAGGTGACGGACAAGTGGCTGCGCTACGGCAACCCATGGGAGATCCCACGCTCGGAGATCTCGTATGGAGTGAAATTCGGCGGACATACGGAGACATGGACAGACGAGCACGGCAGATATCGCGTCCGCTGGATTCCCGAAACCGAGGTGAAAGGTGTTGCCTGCGACACGCCGATCCTCGGCTATCACGTCAACACGTGCAACATCCTGAGACTGTGGAAAGCCGAGGCCGTCGAGTCGTTCGACTTCGCGGCGTTCAACCACGGCGACTACGATCGCGCGGTTGAGGAGAAGGTGGCGTCGGAAACGATCACGAAGGTTCTTTATCCGAATGACGAGGCGCACCGCGGCAAGGAACTGCGGCTCAAGCAGCAGTTCTTCTTCACGAGTTGCTCGCTCCAAGACATGCTGCGCGTCCATACGCTGCTCGGCGGCACGCCCGCGGATTTCCACGAAAAGTGGGCTGTGCAGCTCAATGACACGCACCCAGCGGTCGCCGTCGCCGAGCTGATGCGTCTGCTCGTTGACGACCACGGGCTCGCCTGGGAGCCAGCGTGGGCGATCACACGCTCGACATTCGCCTATACCAATCACACACTGCTCCCGGAGGCGCTTGAAAAGTGGACGGTCGATCTTTTCGGCACACTGCTTCCGCGACATCTCGAAATCGTTTTCGAGATTAATCGCCGTTTCCTCCATGAAGTGAGCACTGCATTCCCGGGCGACGATGCCCTCGCCGCGCGCCTTTCGCTCATCGACGAAAGCGGGCTACGCTATGTGCGTATGGCGCATCTCGCGTGCGTCGGCAGCCACACTATCAATGGCGTCGCACAGCTCCACTCCGAGTTGCTCAAACAGACCGTGCTGCGAGATTTCGCCGATCTGTGGCCAGAAAAATTCTGCAACGTGACGAACGGAGTTACGCCGCGCCGCTTCATCGCCGTCAGCAACCCCGGCCTCACCCGGCTCATTACTGAGCGCATCGGCGATGACTGGCTGCGCGACCTGGACCGGCTCCGCCAGCTCGAACCCCTGGCTAGCGACACGGAGTTTCAAAGGCGGTGGCGCGACGTAAAACTTGCTAACAAGCGGCGGCTCGCTGCGCTCATCGCTGAGCGCACGGGCATCGCGGTCGCGCCGGAATCGCTCTTCGACGTGCAAGTGAAGCGCATTCACGAATACAAGCGACAACATCTCGCCGTGCTCCACATCCTCGCGCTCTATCTGCGGCTGCGGCGAGATCCGCAAGCGGATGTGCCCGCGCGCAGCTTCATCTTCGGCGGCAAAGCCGCGCCCGGCTACTTCCTCGCGAAACGCATCATCAAACTCATCAACGCCGTCGGCGAAACCGTGAACGCCGATCCCGAGGTACGAGACCGGCTCAAGGTCGTCTTCTTTCCCGACTTCAACGTGAAGAACGCCCACTTCATCTATCCCGCCGCCGACTTGTCCGAGCAGATTTCCACCGCAGGCAAGGAAGCCAGCGGCACGGGCAATATGAAATTTTCGCTCAACGGAGCGCTAACCATCGGCACTCTCGACGGCGCGAATGTCGAAATCCGCGAGGAAGTCGGCCCGGAAAACTTCTTCCTCTTCGGTCTCACCGCCGCCGAGGTTGGAGAGATCAAGTCGCGCGGCTATCGTCCGCGCGATCATTACGAGCAAAATGCCACGCTGCGCGAAGTCATTGATTTCATTGCGAGCGGAGCACTTGGCCGCGGCGACGTCGAGTTGTTCCACCCTCTCGTCGAGAATCTCCTCGATCACGATCCTTTCCTTCTCCTCGCCGATTACCAGAGTTACATCGATTCGCAGGAGCGAGTGAGCGCTCTTTGGCGGGATCCGCAGGCGTGGACGCGCCAGTCTATCCTGAACACCGCGCGCATGGGCAAGTTCTCATCGGACCGCTCGATCCAGGAGTACTGCGAACGCATATGGAAAATTCAGCCGCGGTTGCCCTGAATGCCGCTCAGTGATCGCGGCAGCCGCAATCCGTAGGGCTGATTTAGGCGAACAAGATCTCGTCCGCCAAGGATTCCTTAGCAGTAGCCATAGACCTTCTTGAACGTTCGCCAGAGCCTTGCTGTCCCGCCTCCTCGCGGGAAGAACGGACGCACCGAGAGCGGAATGGTCGTCGCAGCGTCTTCGTGGACGTCCACCTTCTCGACGACTAACTCGTTGCGGTACCATAAGTCCGGGGGAGAATCAAATTCTGGGAGTTGGGCGACTCTTGCCACCCGCGTGCGCGTCTTCTGAACGACACGGTACCGATCGATAAAGGCAGACTCCTGGAGATAAAAGCTCCAAAGAGAACCGTAGCGAATCCCAAACACGGATCCAAACGGTGTAATCGATTTGACGGTGAATTTCTCAGGCTGTCTGGCCAGCCATCGACGAAACGCCCAGACTGAGCCTGTTTCGCCCATGTAGTCGTCGACGTTTACTTCATACGCGGACCCCTCGTGATGCAGCCGTTGGAATCGTTCAACAAGCAATAGCTCCCGCCAGAAACTCGCGCAGTCATCACCATACGGCGTGTCCGTCTGAGTGCCAACATGAGTCACTGTCGGCTGACGAGGATCCCCGTACACAAACACACTGCAACCCGTAAGCGCCGCGGTAAAAAACAGGTGAGGGTTATAGGGATCGACACCGACATCGAGTTTGGGATAACCGGGTTTGGTTGATATCGCCTGCTTACCAAATGGTTCGAGGTTTTTAGGGTTGCCGAATTCCATGACGTTCTCCGTCCGGTACGCAGGGATGGTCATCCGAACGAACCTATCAGGCCGCCATGGCAAATAGTAGATCGGCAGCAGGTCTGCTCTGCCGATTCGGGCTTCCACATCCTTGCCCTCGGCATCCTCCGCGGACTCCAGGTCAAAGGTGTAAGCGCCGGGAGCCATCGGGTCCCGCTTGAGTCTAATCCAGGCGATCGGGACCTTCGTTTCAACCGACTTGAACCGCTGTGCGAGAGCCTCGACCTGGATTGCCGAAGGTTTCGAAAAGAATCTTAGGCTCCGCTCATTAACGTCCATCGTCCGCTTACCTTGCACCGGAAGGTCAAGGCCGGGAGGATTAATCACCTTGGCCCGCAGGAAATCGAGAGGCTTCCTCGCCAACAAGGCCGTAAGATTATCCAGAGCCATAGAGGGGCGACAGCATCGTTATCACGCCGAAGCTTAGTAGATAGTAAACGTCCTTTCGCCGACACGCAAGATCTCATTTAGGGTGTTCTAGCAAACTAAATGTAATACCTTGGACAGGAACAGGCCTATGGCATACAGCATCACGCGGCCTACCCGATGGCTCACGTTCTATTCCGTCAGGCCAGCATATTCTCCAGCCGCTTGCGCGCGCGATAGACTCGGGTCTCCACCGTCTTCGCGCTGACGCCGAGAAGCTCCGCACCGGCATAGCGCCATATGAAGCGAAAGAGCGGCTCCTGATATTTGCGAATCAACTCATTGAGCGCGCTCTCGTCTCCGCTCTGCATGGCTCGCACCAGAGCAAATCGGGGTCTTTCTTGGAGGTGCTCAATACGCCGCGGGTTGGTCACTTCACGTCCGGAGTGTCGCGAAGGGCCTGAGCGGTGAGTTGGATCAATCGGTCCTATTGCTCCGGCAGCGAATTTTGCGCCACCCATCCTCCAGATTGGAGGGAGGAGTGGGAAGAGGCTTATGGGCGTAGCTTCTCAGCAATTCATCGAAATCACGTTTATTCATACATCCTGTAACGAGATCTTATCGCACTTTCCCTCCGAGAAGTGAGGGATTTTCCGCGACCCGTCGTTTCACTTGGTATGAAGAGAACGTCGCTCCCCATGGTCCTTATCTTCCTCATCACTGCGGCGATGGCCGGGGCCAGCCCTCCACAGGGGACTCTCCGCATCGTGGCTTCGTCGGAAAGTCCAGCGGTGCGACTAAAAAATGTGCGTATCGATCCCCATGACGGCAAGCTTCGAGGCACAGCCTATCTGAACTTCGGTTATACCGCTCCTTATTTGCCGCACGTTCATGTCTATGCCATGCACGGCTCCGGCAGGAGGGTTTACGAGAGCTGCGACAAGCTCAGTAGAAACCTTCTAGCACCGCACCCCCGACTTGAGAAAGGCAAGGATAGCTTTTCAGTGAGCCTCCCGGCACATCTGAGTGGAATTACTACGATCAAAGTTGTTGCGAGCAGCGGGCATGACAAATGCCAAATGGACGACAACCGCCTTGTCAAGCTGTTCAGTCTCTAGCGCTTTTGATGTGGTGAAAACGACACTTATGCCCGGCGCTTTCGCGCAGCGGCCAGTAGCAGAGAGTTGCTAAGAATGGCTGCGTTGCGCATGCTACGAAGCTGTCGCTATCGTGGAGTTCCACGTTCCGGATCAAGGTGCCGCCCTCCAAAAGCGAAAAATGAGTCCGCCAATGGACCAGACTCTGTGCTTCCTTCTGGGCTACTTTGTTGCTTTCCGCATGCGCTACCACTCGTTGATTCCTTTCCAGCAACGCGACAAGCCAGTCCCGAAGCGGCCTTCCACGCAATCCAACGACATGTCTGGCATTCCCCCTCAGAAACATGGAGGGTTCACGTAAGCTTTTCAGGCAAAGGCCGGGTGCGATCGCGCAGAATTCGCTTCCACGCCTCCGGCTCACGCTTCATAAGAGGCGCAATATGGATCTCGGACTCAGAGGCAAGGTCGCAGTGATCACTGGCGCGAGCGTCGGCATCGGCCTCGCGATCTCCGAGGGTCTTGCGACAGAGGGTGTGAACCTTGTGATGGTGGCACGCCAGCAGGACAGACTACACCAGGAGGCGACCCGTCTCTCCGGACAATTCGGCGTAAAGGCAATTGGTGTGCCATGCGACGTGGCGACGGCGGAGGGAATAGCCCAGGTCGTCAGCGCGACTCAAGATGCATTCGGGGGAGCAGATCTTCTCATCAACAACGCCGGTACTGGCTCCAACGAGACCGTGATGGAGGCCCCGGACGAGAAGTGGCAATTTTACTGGGATCTTCACGTAATGGCCGCTGTCAGGCTTGTGAGAGGACTGGTCCCCTTCATGCGCAAGCGAGGCGGCGGAGTCATACTGCACAATGCATCCATCTGTGCGGTTCAACCGCTTTGGTATGAGCCAATCTACAACGTGACCAAGGCCGCTTTGATGATGTTCTCGAAAACCCTCTCCCTCGAATTGATCAAGGATAATATCCGGGTCAACACAGTGAACCCCGGACTTATCCTGACTCCGGATTGGATCAAGACCGCCAAGCAACTGACGGCTGACAAAGGCGGCGACTGGCAGGCCTATCTCGACGCAATCGCCAAAGAGCACGCGCCAATCGCGCGCTTCGGAACCCCCGAAGAGCTCGCGAGTTTTTTCGTCTTCCTCTGTTCGGATCGGGCAAGCTACTCTGTGGGATCGACCTATTTTGTGGACGGGGGAATGCTAAAGGTCGTGAGCTGAACCGGTCGCCCAGGCTTTGCTGGCAAGCCAATTGCTTGCCGTGAGGCGAGTGGGGACGCTGGCTTGGTCCCGGAATCCGAGCACCAGAATTTCGTCCGGCTATTCATTTGTTCCATTCGGGGATTGTTCGACCCGACCGGACCCGCGCGCGACTCACATTCTTAAGTCGTTGAAATTCTGCCTTCTTCGACGTTTTTCCGGCTGATTCCGCATTTTTGATCTTTTGCGCGAAGGTTGAAAATGTATCTTCGTCGAAAAGATGTGCACTTTTGGCGATTCCGAGTTCGCGGTCGCCAGACAACAAAAAGCAGCTCCGGCCCTTGGCCGGGTTTTTGCAGTTTTGAAAGTCGTTGCCGAGAGACTCAGCCGATCGCGCTCAGAGCCTCAACGGAAAGCCGGTTGCCGCTCGACGGAGCAACCAGCCGAGTCGCGCCGGCGACGGCAGAGCGACGGCTTGGCGTTTTGCATTCCACAACCGGCACCGGCGCGCTGTCGGGCTCCGTGCCAGGCACCACGTCGAGCAGGGCACGTTTGATGTCCGAGACTCTGGGCGTTAGATGTCCTGATTCCGTGGCGTAAATTCTGGATAGACGGGAGACGTTCTCAATGCTGCTTAGCACGCTCCCGAGAATCCCACGCAACGCACGCACAATGTAATCGAGATGCTCGTTCGAGAGCTCAGGGAAGTGGATTCTTGCTACCTCGATCATCTCGTTCCGCGGGAGCTCGTCAGGCAACACGACCTCGCTTCGCAGAAGACGGCCTTCGAATTGCTCGATGGTGTAGCCTGTTGCCTTCAGATAGTTCTTTTCCACGCGCTTCCAGCTCTGCGGCGTGTAAATGAAAGCCGTTGGTAAGCCCAAATCCATGATCGAACGCCGCACGTAGTTGAGCCTCGGAGGATCGCCACGCCGACTAAAGTGCGTCGGGAAAAGGAACTGCGCTTCGTCAAAAATAAGCATGATGCGAGATTGCCTCAAAACGAAGTCGATCGCCGTTCTGAGCTCCTGGTAGTTCAGCCGATGGTTCACGCCTAACGCCCTGCCGATCTCACGCAAAAGGTCTCCCTCGGCCCCCGATGCTGGCGTTTCAATGAATCGAGCCCTTTCGAGATTCATCAACGCATACGCGCGAATCGCCTCGGTCTTCCCGTATCGCGAATTTCCGACGATCATAATTCCCTTGCGAGTCTCCTCGGCGAGCCGAAGCCATCGAAAGATCTCGCGCGTTACTGATGTTTCCGCGATCGCTTTCCGGGACTTTTCTGCGTCTCTGTCGCGCCAGGCAAAAAACGAGTCCCATAGTCGCGGCCAGAAGGCCAGAATCCTTCCACCTGGGCCAGATATGCTGCCCGTGAAGGTCGCTTCAGGATTCGTGCAAATCTCGAAGAAGAAGTCGGCGAGATGGGCTTTTGCAGCATTTATGCACGCTGTGTGCAAGCGCTCGTAAGAGAGGCTGCACAGCGTCTTCCTTCGCAGTGCTTCGACCTGTCTGGCGTCTTCAGAAGCAAGGACGCCAGCTCCGTCAAGGAGACCACAAAGAAGCCGCCGCGCCGAGTTATCGCCAGTCAACTCGTCTGCGATATCCTCAGGTAAAGCACCAAGAATCCCCTCGATCTCCTTTTCCGAGAGTTCTCTCTGCCCTTTGTCCAGCAAATCCCTGGGGCCGATTTCTGTCGAGCACTCGGCAATAAAGTCCACCGCGAACCGCGTCAATCCTCCATGGTAGTTTTCGGGCAATGAAACCCACGCCAGGAACCACATCGCCTCGGCAAGGCGAGGCTTTTGAGCGATCTCGTCGAATATCTCCGGCAAAACGAAGTTTCGAACCGCCTCAAGCTTCTCGGCTACCTTGACCGGATCAATTGTCCTGACGAGATTACGGATTTTGTTCATTGGCAGCTTCTTGTTTTAATAGACGGGCCTCGAGATCCCCGAAGCCTTCGAGTTCCTGGACCGCTCGCGAGTGATCTCGGATCTTCGCGCCATTGAATCCCGCCCGATGTGCGAGCTTTCTCGCCTTGGCGTCGTCTGACTTCCGCGCATTCGCGAGCTCGATATGTTCGCGCTCGACAGCGTTATGAGCATGGCCGGCCTGTCTCAGCGGATCATTTCCAAGCAACTCGTTGCGAAGTGTTCGGCCATAGTTGTGATTCAACGCGCGAAACAGCGAACGGGCAGGCTCGGTGAAAACTTTTTGGCTGCGCCGGGCCGCAGCGAAGGCGTCCTGATCCGCATTCATGGCGGCGAGCTCGGGCGCGTGCTTTACTACGAACGGTTTCATCGCCTGCGGGTCGGACTTGGGATGCACCACAACGACATGATCTGGCAGATCTTGATTCCACCTAACGATCACGCGCTCGCCGGTCATGGTTCCAAGGCGATCGCTCTCGTAGTAGTAGCGTTTTGCCTTTCCAATACGGATGCACAAGCCCTCTCGCGTGACTCTCTGTTCGCTTTGCTCTGTGGCGAGCAAGTAACGCAAGGAGTCAGGAACAACGCAGTGT
Source organism: Terrimicrobiaceae bacterium (assembly GCA_036525415.1). Taxonomy (GTDB): domain Bacteria; phylum Verrucomicrobiota; class Verrucomicrobiia; order Chthoniobacterales; family Terrimicrobiaceae; genus DASTFP01. The sequence goes on from DATDAL010000067.1 coordinate 25,197, forward strand.
GCTCGGCCGCCAGAAAGCTCCTTCCATGCCTCCGCAGGGCTCATCCCACACAGCCTCTTGCCATTTTGTGGCTCATTGTTGAAGCGCTCGTAAGCTCGCTGTAGTTGGTCAAGATACCTCTCGACGCTCAACAGTCCGTCCCATGGCGCTACTTCCGCCTTTCTGGGCTGGCCAACTCGTTTGAGGGAATCTTTGAACCGCTTTGTTTCCTCGGGACAATCGTTTCGCTCGTCGCGGCCGGTGTATCCAGGAAGCGCCTGCGTGATATTCTGCTCCATCGCGAAAATGCGCTCTACGGTCTTTGCCCTGGGCGTCGTCGCGTGGCGCAATTTGAGTTCAAGCCCTGACCGTGCAAAGGCATCGTCGATCGCAGTCCACTCGACAAGAGCCTGGATGTTACGCGCCTTCCAAATTCCTTGCTCGAAGTAGAAGCCCAAAAACGGCAAGCCGAACTTCTCATCCATGCACGTTTTGAGAATTAGCGACCGAATCGCCCTGGAATTATAGTTCGGCTGAGGCAAAAGCAGGAAGCTGAGCACATAGTCAGTCCGAATATCTACCATTGGCAGGATCTGAGGGCGCAGGACATCGAAGCGAAGACCGTCATATTCGTAGTCCCCGGTTTCGCTCTCGATCCAAACGTAATGGTTCGCCGTCTCGTCATCGCTCTGGAACCAATCTCCTGCTAAGACATTGCTCCAATCACGATGAATGCTGGGTGCAGCGAGCCGCGCAGCCTTGGGTCCGAGATTGAGCGGCTCGATAGATTTCAAGAGCGGCCGCAGTTTGTCGCGCAGGCCCTGCGGCACATAGCTCTTGTTTTCCCGAGGATTGAAGCCGTATGAGGCGCGAAACGCCGCGGAGAATTGCATCCTCTGTCCGGGAACAATTTCGACGCCCATATACAGCTCTCGAAATGCCTGACTCAGCCCGCCACCCACACTGTTGGCCAAAGCAGCCAACATACGCTCATCTTCAGAAAGACTCTCCGGGCAGTCATACGCTTTTCGAGTGCGCCGGCCGGACCGCTCCCGCCTCCTGTCGCAAAGTGCGGAAACTCCTTCAACCCGGAACGCCGCCAATTTCCTTTCGAACTGCATTCGAAGCGCGTTTGCACTCTCTGCCAAGCGCGGCACCCGCACCCCGAGGAAGGCCAGAATCAGCGATTTAGCCTCCTTGGGATTCCATCCCTCCTCGGCGCATGCGTCGAATTCTTCAAGCGCTGCGCGCCAGATGGCCCCTCGGTCCTGCGGCGTAGGCGAAGCCAGGTCCTGAATGATTTCAATCGCGTCCTCGATTCTTGGAAATTCCCTCGCGCCCCGACTCTCGGGCTTCAATTTCGCTTCCCGAGCGGATTCGTGAGGCAAATAGATTTCAAGCCGATTAAATTCCTCGCGGCCGCCATCGCGGTGGATGACCATATTGACGAGACGCTCCACTCGCCGCTTCCCCACGCCCCGGCCAAAAGTCTGCGCGTAATCACGCAAAGCGATCCTGGACAGTTCGCCAGCCTTGAATCCGGTATCATTGCGATGGAGCAAAAAGAACGACAGGGCTCTCTTGAGAAGGTGCGCGTATTCGATCGCTTCATCGGATGGCCTGCTGAGCGGCCGCCATTGCGGCTTTGGGCTCGCAAGGACGGCTTGCGGACTGCGGTAGTTTAAAGCCTCCTGCTGCTGTCTCACCTTGTCTTGAATCCGATCCGGCAGTGATTCAAAGGCATAGCCAGCACACTCGTTTCCGCCACGCGTAAGCCTGCCCGCCGCCCGGACCTTGGCAAGCGTATCTCGAATCGCGCGAGGGCTCACGCCTACTGCCTTCGCAATCTGACTCGCAGTGAATAAGCCTGTCGAACCGTGGGAATCATCGCGCGAGACAAACAACTTTTCCGGTTGCATGAGATACTACCTCACGCCCCAAGTCCTCTTTCAACGGCCTCTGGCGATATGGGCCGGTTTCCCGGCTTCCTCTTGCGAACAATGGTCTCGTGGAATCGCATAGTTCAACAAACTTGATTCCATGAAAATCGGGCGAGGCCTTGCCGCCTGAATCCGCTGGCGGCAAGGCCTGTTTCGCTTGACCAACAAGGCACGGGCAGCTTTTTAGCAACTCCCTTCACGCACGACCTGTTTCCAGGAAATTGGGCGCCTTGCCGCCCCAAACCCTGAAGAGCGGCAAGGCTATTTACCCAACAATCCAACCAGCATTGAACGAAAAACATGGTGGCCGGAGTTTAGGAAAGGGATGGTTCGAGAGAAGACGGCACGCGGTGAGCTTCTCCTACATTGTTTGTTCGCTTACTCCACTCCTCTTCTGGGAAGAACGTGCCGCAGCGGTCAAATGTTTCAGCCGCGCTCAGATATCGCGCCGCATACGCCGCTACGGCTTGGAGACCTCCATAAAGAGATAGGCGTCTTCCCAAGGAGAGAAAAGCTTCTCCCGGAATTGTCGACTCAAACAGAATTGCAGCGGCAGCACCGCTAAACCAGATCGAGTTTTCGGTGACAAAGAGTTCTCTTATCGCCTCGCGTTCTCTTTTGACCTCCGAAAACAACACTTCTTTAAAGACAATAATTGATTCATGGGTTCTCTCCGCGGCCTCAGAAAAAGCGCTCTTCGCATCACGAAGAGCCGCTAGCTGCTTCTTTGTAGGCTCGTCCCTATCCTCATCTTGCTCGATTGCGACCTCGATAGACTCGATATCATTGATCTTGAACCGTAACGATTCCAAGGCGTTGCTGAGCTCGCGCGCGGCAGGAGTTTCGAGAAGTTTCGTGGTAGTGCTCAAGGATTAGGCCAGCGTGTCGATGGTGTCGTTGACCTCGATGATGTCGTTGTCCGCGCCGGACGCTGTGAGCGACACGCCCACGCATACGGTTCCGGAAGCCGCGACCTTGCCGTTTGTGGCGGCGAAGACGCGAACGCCTGCGGCGATCGCGGCGCTGGCGACCATCTTCTTGGTCGAGCCTTTGCCCAGGAGAAGTACGCTTTGCCTGAGCCCGGTGGCGGTCTCGACGTTGTCGATGGTGCCGAGCGGCATGTTGACGCCTGCGCTCAACGCCACGGTGCCATCGCCCGCGCCTTTCTGCCATAGCAGATGCCGCGCGGTGATCGCCACGTCGTTGGTGCGCGTGACGGACTGCTCGTGCGTTGCCACTGCTGCGTCGTACGTGTTCGCGGCGGTTACAAAGCCCCGCGATTTTTGAATCGAGAGATGCAGCGCAGAAGCTGTCAGCGCGAGGCGTCTGATAATATTTTCTATTTTTGGTTTGCTCATAATTTAAAAAGGTTGGGGAATTTTGCCCTGGCTTGCAGCCAAGCCTGTTCCTAGCGCGACCCCGGGTGCGTGCACATTGTTCCGGAAGGCTATGAGATGCTGGCTATCCGGAGTGCTCATTGCTGAAAAATATTTGGAACTTTTTTCAATGCTCGCCGCCAGGCCAATTCGTAGCGCGGTACGGGTGCAATGCTCGGATCGATTGCGGCTAGTTCGTCAGAGACCGCCTGTGCCATCGCACTCCTTCTGGATTCGGGGGTAGCTTGTTTGTCGTTTGCAGCTTGAAGCGCCAAATGCACGACGGGTACGTTCGTCAACCCAATCGCTAGCAGCTTGAATGGGCGAAGTACCCCATTCTCCGTGCGCAAGGACCATAGCGGGGCATAAAATCCAAACATCCTGTTTTCGATCGCTTCTAAGCCTCTCTTGCCCCACTTTGGTCGCAGTCGAATGCTCTTACTCTCGATGACCAGATCATGAGCCCAGCCGATCGCTGGCGCATCGGGACGGTCCGAGAATCCCTCGTAGATAGGGACCGAATTTAATGTTCCAGTCCTTACGACCTTTTGATCATGAAAGTTTTCGCGCACGACTTTGGCGTCCATCTCAAAGAATCTATGCTTCTGCCCATTGGCTGATTGAAAATTCCCGAACGAAAACGCCAGGAGTTCGACAGGCGGAACTGGCAATTTTTCGGCATGGCCGACAAGCGGGCTGCTCATTGAATGCCCTTCGTTGATAGATTGCTTGTGCAAACCCTGTGCAACGCCTCGCTGTGACTTCGGAAGGTCAATGGAATGCCAAGACAGCGGACAGGAGCTTCAGAAGGGAATTTCGGGCGCCTGAAAAACATCAGTTTTTGACCTCCTGTCGCACGCTTGGACTGATCTCTGTCGGATAGTCTCTGTTTGCTAACGATCCCAGCGCCAGAATTCGCGCCGTCGATTCCGGAATGACGATGATTGCGTTCTTCGGAAAAGCTCCGCACTCTCCAACCGGTTTCATCGCGATGTATCCGGTATCTCCCCAGAGCGGAATTCCGATCGCCGCTTCGACCTTGGCTCGCGCCAACTTGGCCTTTCTGGCTCCAGACAATAGGCCGTAAATGTGAATCTCCGAATACCCGCAGAAACCGGCGACATCTCGGATCTTCCACCCGAGCTCGTCGAGCCGCGCATAAAACCTTTTCGCTATTGGGTTTCTTTTATTCACCTGAATAAGACGTTGTGTGAAGTGCTTTTCATCATGAATAATCACCTTTTCGCAGGTTGCAAGGCAAAAAAGCGATGCCAGCCTATTTTTATGCGCGTAAAGCCTTTGCCCGATCGCGAGGTCAGGATCTGCGAAAGGATTCGGCTCGTTAGGGAATCCTTTGGGAGGACGCGTGCGCGCATGGCGGCGGAGCTGGGCGTTTCTCCATCGAAACTTGAGCATGTCGAGCTCCGCCGTTCGCCAGTGAGGTACGGGCTCGCCTTTAGCTTATCAAACAGTTTTTCGGTTAACCCGGTTTGGCTCGCGATCGGAAATGAAAGCCCTTTTTTAGGAGTTCCGCTGCCAACAGCAGAAAAGTTTGAGATCAGCCCGCATTCGCTGTATTCAAGCGCATTCGAAACCAAGGTCGTTCCGTGGCTGAAACTTCAAAATCACCCAGTTGGAGCCGTAATCCCGGTGGACGAGCTTGATCTCTCGCCAAATTTCGAGTGCTCCAGCGGAGGAAGAACGGACGCGGCGAATTGGCTGAGGCAACGCATCCTCGCTCTGTTGGCATTTGTTCCTGACTTTTGGTTGAACCGATTCTGCGACTACGTCTCTGAGGAAGCGAAGGCATTTATTGCCAGGAACCGAGCAGTTTGGAGCGCCGAGATATCGGAAGTCCGGGAGGGGCCTTCGAACATGCTTCGCGCGTTCGAGGAACAAATGCGGTTGACTCGTACTACGGTATCCCGTAGCGTGGCGGCGAATGAATCCACTCCCCACTCCCAAATGCCCAAACGAACCTACGCTCAACGGATCGCATCCGCGCTTAAATCAGCCGGTCTCACACAAGCCCAAGCCTCCGAAAAATGGGGAATCAATCGCCGTACTCTCGAGGACTGGAAGCAGGGCCGCAGCGAGCCCCATGGTCTCTACCGCGAACGGATCGAACAAATCCTCTCCGCAATCGAGCGAGGTTGACGGCTCCTTTCTCGAAGGTAATAGGGCTCATCAAGAGCAAAACTCGCGAAGAGCTGTGGCTCCTCGCACAAGGAGCCAGGAGATGGTTTCAGTCCTGTTGGTTGAAGCTCTAAGAAAATACGAAAGCAATCCGGCTGATGAAATCGTTGCCACGCTGCTGCGCGAAGCCATGCGAAATGTGGAGTATAAGGCAAGTGAAGTAGGCCTCAGTAGTGATGATCTCGTTGGTTTGGATTTCTATCCGATTTGCTTTACTATTCATGATTGCACTGTGATACCCGGCGAACTCAATCCCGATGAGTTCGAAATCCTCAAGCACAAAGACGGCGACATTTATCTCAAGGCTTGGACGGTAACCGATGAGTTTGACGGCAAATCGTGGCGGCAGGTGCCGTACATGTCGACAGCGATTCATCCGAAGAAGCGCAAGCACCATTATTCAGAACCGATTTCACGCGCTGAGGTCGTAAGACTAATTCACGAGCACGTCATTCCCGACACGTTTAAAGAGGACTTTTCCCATGGAAACTGACCCGCTCAAAATCGATATCGAAAGGGTTAGGGAGCTAAGCGCGGAGATCCGGGGGCGCGGTCAAATGCTCTCGCGGAAGTATGCGGATGCCATATCCCTTGTTTCGGAGCTTTTGAAGGTCATTTTCTCGATTCAAGGAGCCGTCGGCAACGTTCCCTCAAAGGAAAAAATCGAAACGTTTGTGACGTCCGATAAATTCAAGAATCTCCTCGAATCGATGGTAAATGCGGGACCGGATTTGAAAGCGTTAGGAGAGGCGATACAAATGCAGAGCGATCTCTTCCTGACTATTGTTGAAGGGATTCCGAATCGATTTGAAGCGAGTCTCTGTGTTCTATCTGGCGAGATCGATCATCGCGTTGCGGATATAAGACGGCAGATCGATGGGGGAGATTCCCGAAAGGACGACTAAGGCGCGGAGAGTCCTATGCCAGATCCGAACCTCAAGATCAAAATCTCCACCGAGGCCGATGTTTCCGGCGCGAAGCAGGCCGAGGCCGCTATAAAGGACATCGGGAAGGCTGCCGATAAGAGCGCGGATGATATTGTTGCGCTCGTCAAAGAAGCGTCGGGGCTCAATGCTCTCAAGCGCGACGCCCAAAGATCACCTGGCGGCGCTGGGGTTCCGCCTCCATTGCCCAGTCAATCCCCGCCTATTTCCCCATTAGCGGCAACGCTGGGGACAGCAGCAGGCGTGTCTGGACTTCTCGCCGCAGCCGCTGGAGCACAGGCCTTCATCAGCAACCTCGCGGAAGGCGCAGAGCGCGCCGCTGAGATGGCGCAGGAACTAGAAGGATTGGACGCGGCTGCCAGGAAGGCGGCAGTGCAAGGGATGGGACAACTCGGCGAACTCATCGCGCAGAACTCACCGGCCATCGCTCAATTCGCACGCGATACAGCTCGGATCAGAGAGCAGTTCGACAATCTCTGGACGGCCGCCGGCGCCCGTGTTGTTCCGGCGCTTCACGAGATCACTGGAGCACTTGCAGCGATCGACACAACGTCCTTTGGTGCGCAGATCGGCGATGCCATTGGCGGAGCAATAGTATATACGGCAGATCTTGCGCGCTCGCTCGATTCTCTCGCTGCTAGTTTCACGGGGGCCGAGGGCGGAGTTGAAATCTTAATCGAAGCCCTTGCGCGCGCGATACCAGGAGTGAGCCAGACGCTTGCTCTGATGGACAAGCTCGCGGAAAAGAATAGGCAATATCTGGCCGAGCAACAAAAGTCGGATCCGTTCGCCTTTGGCGAAGCGGCTCGCTTTGATCGTATGCTGGGGCTTGCCCAGTCATTGGCAAGAATACGGGAAGATGGTTCGAGAAAGCTTCTTTCGCTGGAGGAGCAGATTACCGCCCTACAAGAGCGCCGCGACAGGGCGATAGAATCGGCGGAGACGCTATCAGGAAAATCCGCAGAGCTTGCCGCCAAGCAGGCTCAAGAGGACGAGCGGCAATTGCAGATCTTGCAAGTGCGCAAGCAGGCGGAAAATGAAGCGACGAAGGCCAGGCAAGATCAATTGCAGGCTACGCGCGATGAGATCGAGTTGCGCAGCCGCCTAAATGAAGCAATAGCCTCCAGCAACGATGAAGATCGCAAGAAGCTGGAATGGCTTCAAAATTCCAGCAGGCGTTCAAGGCGACGGGAGATCAGGAGATAGCAAAAAGAGCTGCAGACTCGGAGCAGGCAAGACGAGCTCAGGAAGATATTCGTAAGGCTGACGAGCAAAGCAAGCGCGATGCATCGCAAGCGGCGGAGAGGCGCCTCCAAACGTTGCAGGACGAGATCGCTTTGATCCGGGAACAGGGGAAAACTCGCCTGGCTGAGCTAAACGCGTCCGGAGCATCCGAAAGCGAAATGCAGCAGTCCCGCATTGAAGCAGCAGAACAAGTGCGGCAGAAGGAACTTGAGATTGCGAATATCCGTGGCGACTCGACACAAGAGGCAAAGCTGCAGGCTGAGGAACGCAAGCAGGAGCAAATCGCACTGACACAATTGAAGCGACAGGAAGCGGATGCCACAGCAAGGCAACTCGCCGCAGAGCGTGCGATAAGTGCCGAGCAAAACTCCAGGACACAACGCGGCGCAATAACCAGCGCGGCGCATGACGAGGAGATAAGCGCAACGCGGAGCGGGCTCGACAGATGGCACGCTATGCAAGGCCAGCCTTCTCTTGTGCAGCCTGCTACTCAGGCGCCCGCTCCGGCCCAGCAATTGGCAAATTTGCAGCCGCCAGGACAGTTGCCGGCCGCGCCGGCGGCCGCACAACAGCCTGGGCAGCAGGGCGAGTCCAGCGGAGTTGCGGAGATCAGCAAGGCTGGCGAGGGAGTGGCGAAGAAGATTGCAGCGGCCATACAAGCGATGGTCAAAGCGTTCGATCAAATAGGGACCTCGTTCACCGGCGGAATCGATCGGGCAACCGCTGCGCTTGGCTCGCTCGGTTCGAAAATCTCTGGGAAACTCACCGATCACGAGCAGCGCATTCGGGCGCTGGAGGAAAACCTATGACCTACACCATACAAATCGGCTCTGGGCCGGAACAGGCACCTGAAGAACTGGGACTCAGCGCGGCCGTGCTAACGACGACGAGCCGCGGGATGGATACTCTGCATCTTGGTGCCATGCGGTCAGTCGACGCGCCCGCGATCATAGCTCCGTTTCAGCGCGTCACCTTGCGCGCGGATGGCATCGTGCGCTTCGTTGGCTGGCTGGACCAAGCTCCCCGGGCCATAGCGCCTCGGCGGGAGTCGGTCACTTACACGCTATCCGGAGCATGGCGATGGCTGATGCGGACCTATTACAAAGGCGACATCAAGCTCGGAGGGACGGTGAACTCAAACGCCACTGGGCTCTATACGCTGGGAGGCGGGTTTGAGGATGACGTCCCTGTCCACATCACCGTCAAGGATCAACTGGAGGCCGTGCTCAACTACGCGCGCGGACAGACATCCAACGCATTCGATTTTGCTGAGCTCCCTGAGTCGCTCGATATCGAGATCGCATGGGAGAATCGCGCCGACGACCGTTGTGCGAACGTCCTGAATTTACTGCTGGCTTATGTGCCTACAGCTATCTGCCGATGGGAGTACGACGGGACAACGCCAGTGATCCATATCGTGGATACTGCCGGGGCTCCTGCCGCACAAACGCTGCAACAAGGGAATCTCGCTTCCGTGCCCGCTCTCAATCCTCGCTACGATCTGCTCTGCGATGTGATCGAGTGCAAATATGTGAGCAACACGAACATTTTTATCGACGAAGCGCCGAGCAACGGGGATGCGGCGACGCTCGCAGCAAATTGCAAAATCATCTACACGTTCCCGCTGCAGGACGGGGAGCCGCATCCGCAGACTGGACTCGCCGCGAAGCTCGCGGAATGGCACCAGACGCTGCATGTAGACGCCAACCCTACTTTCGTAGGAGCATTGAATTTCGGCCGCGTGCCAGGGCAACTATGGACCTTCGGCGGGATGTTTTCGGCTTTGTCGAGCTACCGATCGATCTGCCATCAAATTGCGCGAGATCTCAATTACGAGAGGGAGACGGTAACTCTCGGAGTGCCGGTCGTGCCATCGACATATCGCCTATCTCGCCGAGCAACGGTGATCACGCCGGCGAGCACGGGCGGAGGAACGGGAGGGGGAGGGGGAGGCGGCGGCGAGCCAGAGCCGGAAGAAGGCACTGTCAGCGTCAGGATTTATGGCCCTGCCGGCGACACCAATTTTAATGTCAACGAGGTCGGATGGAGCATCACCGGAACGGGAGGGGGAAGAAGCGGCAATGGAGATGCGACGTTCAACTTGCCAGTCGGCAATTACACAATCGGACGAAGCTACCCGGCCGGATTCGTGGATGATCCGACACTTACAAACGCCACGGCTTTCGCAGTCACCGACGGTGGTAGCGTCAACGTTGATACGGGTGTCAAGTACGACAAACGAATGCGTCTCAAGGATAGCGACGCGGAAGAGGCAGTCGAGATTGATCTCTTTACGGACGATATTCCGGCAGAAGCTGGCAACAAGGAAATCAAGGTGAGGGAACTGGACGTCATTCACATGGGCGCCGCAGGCAAGCGTTTGTTTTTGGCTTCAGAGTCTTATGAACTGTAGGAGGAATAAGAATGAAAATGGTCCTCGTCATTCTCATCGGCTGCCTGGCCAGCCTTTATGCGCAAAGCCCAACGGCGCAAGGCACAGAGCAGAACATCTTGCCATACGATCGGCTGGCGCGGAACAATATCGCTTTGGCGACTCAGCCTGGCGCAGGTGGGTTTTCGACGGACACAAGGAAGTTTTCCAAGACAGTCGACTTGCTGTTGAGCCCAATCGGGTCAAACAGTGATCCCGCTACGGTCGAGCTGTACGTGGTGATGAAGCGCGACGGGTTTGTTCCATTTGCGCGGCTCGTGGAGATTCAAGAAGCCCAGGTGGGATCTGGAAAGATCAAGTTTGTGTGCGACGAGACCAAGATCCGATACCGGGGCGACGACATAAAGGGGTGGCTGGTTCGCGCCGTTCGAGGCGGCCGGGTCGTGGGATTCGTCGCTTCATCCACGCAATACGAGGAGATTGCAACGAATCCCTCGTTGCTTTCAGGAATGCTCGCTCAGAAGTGGCAAAGAAAGTGAATGGCGTAGCCAAACAACGGGGCGAGCTCCCTACGGCACAAATTGCCTTCCCAGGCAGGAGTCTTCTACTGATCTCCGAGGTATCCAAGGCGCTCAAGTGCACGAATCAGCATGTAATCGATCTAGTAGAGGAAGGGCAGTTGGTCGCAGTGGATATCGCTGGACCCGTTGCCGACCCAAGTCAAAAACCCCGTCGCTGCCTTCGAATTCCGGTAGGTTCCTACGATAACTTCTTACACGCCCGCACCATATGAAAAGGAACAGGAGCCCTCAGATTAGACAACGGAAAGCGCAAAAGCCACGATCCGATCGCTTTGACGCCCGGCTATCGGATGAACAGCGGGATACGATCTACGGATGGATGTCCTCCAAAAGCTCCTCCGAATCAGTCGCGCTCATCAAGGAACGGTTCGGACTGCCAGTCAGCCAGGCTGCTCTTTCGAGATGGCACGCTGAGCAATATTCCCTCCGCAACTCGACCTCCAGCGCCAGGATTGTCGAAGGCCTCTTGACGCTTCATGCCCAGGTGAAAAATATCGAGCAGAGGATTTCCGTGCTAATCGACGAGGCACGACGAGATAGCTGGTTAGATCGCTTACCGGTGGGAGCTGGAAGCAATAAATTCTAGAGCGCAGCGCCCCATTTTTTGCGCACCGCAGACTCATTGCGAAGGCGTTGCAACCGACGTGCATTCGATTTCCAGAATTCGTTCCGACCCGTTACTTCAATCCGGATACGAACTATTCGGCGACCCAGCCTTTTGGGTGTTAATTCCCCTTGGTCAGGCGCTCGTAAATGCGAGGTGCCGCGGGAATACGACAACGACGTTGCGATTTCCGAGTAGGAACTGTGGATGCGGCCCAGGGGATCGAGCCGGGTGAATGGGGGACCACATTAGCGCGCTTCTTGAGGTCGTCGCTACGATGGCGGTTTGAATGGCATGAGGAAGAAGGAATCCTGGAGCTCTTCACGGCTTAGACCAAGGTGATCAGCCATGGCCCTGAAAAGATTGACGACATTGTCGTGAAGGCGTTCGGATCGCGGAAGGTCCGCGTGCAGGGTCTTGAGCGCGGATATGACCGCAGGCACACCAGAAAAAATGAGCGCCGCCTCATTTAGTGCAAAAAAGAACGTTTCCACTGCACCGGGAGAATGTTGGTCTGGTGTAATTGCGTACCTCGCGCCCAACAAGCGTCGGAAGCAATCAACCTTTATCCTCCGCAACTCAAAATGACGGTAGTAGAGGGTGGAAATGACGACCGCTACAGCGCCCGATAGTAGAGAGGAGCCAAGAGCGAACCACGGATTGTTTGTCAATGCGGCGTCAGCCATGCGCACTCCGTCGCCTTGAGTGCCGAACCTTCAATATCGGCGGCGCGCTTCAACGCGTCCGCTGAAATTCTGATTTTGTTAAGCCACTCGTTCATGATTCAAGATGTCTCCAAATGGAAGACACTGTGCAAGCCTCATTAAGCCCTGGGGGTGCCGAGACTCTTTTTTTGCCTCAAACGCCAGGCAAACGCCTCCCACCCTTCCCACCCCAGGGCTTCGCTGAAAAATATGTGCACTTTCCGTAAGCCGTTGAGTTTCAGCATTCGCAAAGTGAACGTTTTTTTCGGCGCGACTCAGAGGACTGCACATGTTTCCCCTGAACGGACCCGCGCGACTCCCATTTCGTAAGTCGTTGAAATTCTGCCTTCTTCCACGTTTTTCCGGCTGATTCCGCATTTTAAAAACACTGCACATCTTTTGCGCGAACCGTTAAAAATACTTAGGAGGCTCGCGGAATTTGGATTGACTTTTTTTATTGGCAGTGGTGAAAAGTGGGGTGTTGTGGCGGAAAATGTCACACGGAACCTAAGCTGGCATGAGTCAGGAAGCAAAAACGCTCTATTCAGGGACCTTCGAGCGTTCGATGGACGCTAAGAAGCGCGTTGCTGTACCTGCGCTCTGGCTCTCGAAGGACGAAGGGGAGATCTTTCACGTCATCCCGCATCCTGCTGAGCGGTATCTGATGGTGATGCCGCCCTCGGAATTCGATCGATGGGAACAGCGAATCCAAGAGTCCCAAGCGACCGCCGGGGAAAAACGCATGGCGATCCGGAAGTTTTACAGCGAAGCGCACACAGCGACGACCGACAAACAAGGGCGCATTCTCCTGAGCGACAAGCATTGCGATCGCGCAGAGCTTGCCGCTGACGTGGTCTTTGTCGGCGGCCGCAGCCGCTTCGAGATTTGGAGCCGGGAACACTTTACGGCTGCGGATGCCGGCCATACCGACGCCTACAGGCGTGTCGCGGACGCCATCGGGCTCTGATTTTACAACCAATGCACACCCTCACGAACATGAACGAAACCTTCTGATGACCAGGCGCAGCCGGCTGTTTTGCTTCGGCTTCAGTCGCTCGAGAGGCTCCGACGGAAGGCCTCAGGGCCACGCTGCCATCAAAATACGCACCCGCAACGCTTATGAACTCCTTGGACTTCGACGACCCCCCACTGCAAACATTGGAAGGGCCTGACGATTCGTACCACGTCCCCGTCATGGCCGAGGAGGTGGTAGCGCTCTTGCGACCCGCCCCGGGGCTCATTTTCCTGGACGGCACAGCCGGCGGCGGCGGTCACTCTGAACGGCTTCTGCAGCACGGAGCTGAAGTCATCGCGCTCGATCAGGACGCGGACGCGATCGCGATGTGCCGTGCGCGGCTTGCCCCTTATGCGCACCGGTTGCATCTTTGCGAGGCGAACTACGAGGATTCGGGTCTTGTAATCGATCAGTTGGGTATTTTGTCGCTGGGAGGAGCGCTTCTCGACCTGGGCCTCTCTTCGTATCAGATCGACACAGCTAGCCGAGGCTTCGCCATGATGAAGAACGGCCCGCTGGACATGCGGATGAGCCGAAAGAATCCGCACACTGCTGCTGACATTGTGAACACAGCCAGTCCAGCCGAACTGGCGCGCATCTTTCGAGAGTACGGTGAGGAGCCGCGCGCCATGCACATCGCAGCGCGCATCGCCGCCCTGCGCGAACATCGTCCGATCCGCACCACCTTCGACCTTGCAGCTGCGGTCACCTCGGTCGTCCCGAGGACAGGAGCGCGGCATCCGGCCACGCGGGTGTTCCAGGCTCTTCGAATAGCCGTTAATGATGAGCTTGGCGTACTCGCCCGCGGTCTGGAAGTCCTCAGCGCCCGGCTGGCACACGGCGCCCGATTTGCGGTCATCAGCTTCCATTCGCTCGAGGATCGGATCGTAAAGACCTTCTTTCGCGAGCGGAGTGCCGAGTGGATCGATCGGCCTGAATGGCCCGAGCCGCGCCGCAACTCCGCGCGAATATTCCGCCTCCTCACACCACGCCCGATGGACGCATCGGGCGAAGAAGTCCAATCCAACCCCCGCGCGCGCAGCGCCAAGTTGCGCGTCGTCGAACGCATCTGATTCGCCATGACCGTTATCGAGAACCGCCGCAAGTACGTTAATCCCATCCATATCGCTCCACTTTTCAAATGGCTGATGCTGGCCTCTCTAGTGGCGTGCTGCGGACTGTTGTTCGTTTTCATCAAGAACCAGCAGCACTTTCTTGGCGAGCAGACTCGCGAGGTTGAACGCCAGATCCGCGACATGCGTTCGCAAAGCGAGGTGCTGCTGGCCAGGATTTCCACGCTCTCCTCTCGCGCCGAGCTCCAGCGTAAACTCAACCAGGGTCTCATTGCACTCCAGCCCATCCAGGATCACTCCATCGCGCGCATCGGGCAGCCAGTGACGGCGGAGAGGGACGGTGTCTTGCGCACGGCTGCAAACGAAAGGTTTCGTCCGTGAGATGGAAGGCATGCCGGAGGGCCGCCATCGCCTGCGGGCTGGTGGGAATCGTCTTTACCGGCTATTCGGCACGCCTGATCGACCTACAGGTCACCAAGCATGAGGAATACACCGCGCTTGCGGCGCAGAAACACTCGATCCGCCTTACAGTTCCCGCGCATCGCGGAATTATCCTTGATCGCAACCGGGAGATCCTTGCGGCCAACATCCCTGTACGTAAGGTGGTCGTTGACGGTTCTCACGTCAAAAATCCCGAAGCCTTGGCCACTCTCGCCGCGCCGTGCCTGGGCATTCCGAAGGCCACTCTTCTGAAGGAGCTCCAAACACGCAGCAAATACAAAGTCCTTCTCCCAGGTCTCGAGGAAGAAAAGGCGCTCGCCCTCCAGCGCGCCATGGAAGAAAAGTCACTGCGTGGTATCTATTTTCACCAGAATACCACGCGCACTTATCCAAACGGACCGTTGTTGAGCCATGTGCTCGGTTTTCTCGCTCGCAAAGACCCCAATGACGAAAATGTCGTAGGGGTGGAGGGTATTGAGAGAAGCATGGAGAACTATCTCCGTGGAATTGACGGCTTTCGCCACATCGAACGCGACCGCACCGGCCGCGAAATCATGATCTACCGAGGTCAAGAGCAGGCGCCCCGCCACGGGATGAACGTGCAGTTGACTATCGACATGGGCATGCAAGCCATCCTGGAGGCAGAGCTCGACAATGCCTTCAAGGAGCTGAAACCCGACAATGCCACGGGCGTAATTGTTGATCCCAAGACCGGTGAAATCCTGGCGATGACGAGCCGCCCTACCTTCGACCTCAATCAAATCAACGCCGCCAAACACGAGGAAATGAAAAACCGGGCGATCTTCGACATGGTCGAGCCTGGATCGACTTTTAAGATCGTGGTTGCTTGCGCCGCGCTCAATGAACGCGTGGTCAATCCAAAAACCCTCATTTACTGCGAGAACGGTGCCTTTTCGTACGGAGGCCGCATTCTCCGCGATCACCACGGCTACGGCCAAATGAACGTTCATGACATCCTGATGAAGTCCTCGAACATCGGCTCGGCCAAGATGGCGCTGATGATGGGTGATCAGAAGTTCTACGAGTACGTGCGGCGTTTCGGTTTCGGCGAGCGTACGGGCGTGGCCCTTCCTGGCGAAATCGCGGGCCTCGTTCATCCGCCCGCCCGCTGGGACAGGCTGACTATTACACGCATGCCGATGGGTCAATCAGTGGCGGTCACCCCGCTGCAAATGGTCATGGGCATGTCTGTGATCGCAAACGGTGGAAAACTCATGCGCCCGCAAATCATCAAGTCGATACAGGACAAGGATGGCCATGAGATTCTTTCCATGAAGCCTGAGGTTGTTCGCGAGGTGGTCCCTCCGGAAACTGCGCGTTTGGTCGGCGGCGCGCTGGCCGAAGTGGTCAGTGAACGCGGCACCGCGGCGCTCGCTCGCGTCAGCGGATTCACGGTTGCCGGCAAGACCGGCACCGCTCAAAAAGTCGATTCCAAAGGTGGCTACGCTCCCGGCAAGTACGTGGTCTCCTTTATTGGATACATTCCGGCTGAAGACCCGCGGTTCGTCTGCTTGATCCTGATTGACGATGCCAAGTTGAGCTCGGGTCTGAACTACGGCGGGCTCGTCGCTGCTCCCATCTTTTCGCGTGTCGCCGAAAAGACCGCCCGTTATCTCGATCTTATGCCCTCTCCAGGCACGACAGCCAGTCTTCCGGTTGCGTTAGGGCAAAGCGATGTTACGGAATTCCGATAGTGAGCGAATCTCTTTTGAAACTTCTTGACGCCACCGAAGTTACCGAATCGAACGCCGATCCGCAAACGTGGATCGAGACGCTTTGCTGCGATTCGCGACGAGCCGGCCCGGGCACGCTGTTTTTTGCGTTGCGCGGGGCGCGTACGGATGGCGCCCAGTTTGTCGCGCAGGCCATCGAAAAGGGGGCGGTTGCCATCGTCTCTGACGCTGCTTTACCGGCCTGCGCGCCTTCTTTTATTCGTGTGCCCGACGCGCGAGCCGCGATGGCCGATATGGCCGCGGCGTTCTATGGCAATCCCGCTGACAAACTCAAAGTCATGGGAGCCACCGGCACGAACGGCAAAACAACCACGACTTTCCTCGTAAAGCATCTTCTTGATTGCGCGCAGCGCCGTTGCGGCCTCATTGGAACCGTCAAATATTGCATCGGGGAGAGCGAAAGAGATGCTCCGCGCACGACCCCTGAATCCCTCGACCTTCAGGAGCTTCTCGCTCAAATGCTCGACGCGGGAAACAAGGCCGTTGCAATGGAGGTTTCGAGCCATGCGCTCGTCCAGCATCGCGCACGGGCGATCGACTTCGACACAGCCGTTTTCACAAATCTCACACAGGACCATCTCGATTATCACAAGACGATGGAGCAATACTTTGAGGCCAAGGCCGCGCTTTTCGACGGCCTTGCCGCTCAAAGAAAGAAAAAGGCTCGCGCTATCATCAATATTGACGACCGATACGGCCACCGTCTCAGCGAGCGCTTTAGAAGAAAGATCCCCGTGATTACCTATGGCCAGCGCGTCGGCTCCGACTTTCGGGCGACTGATGTCCGGTTCGATGCGACCGGCAGCACGTATCATCTCCAGGCCAAAGGCAGAAGTTATCTCGTTCGCTCCCCGCTTATCGGCTCGTTCAACATTTACAATTCCCTTGCCGCAATCGGCGCCGCCGCCTCAATGGGCATGGAACTTCGCGCTGCCGTGGCTGCAATCGCCAATGCCCCACAGATTCCCGGCCGCCTGGAGCGCGTCCCTGCAAAGCGCAGCTTCCAGGTGTTCGTCGATTATGCGCACACGGAGGACGCCCTGCGTAGTGTGCTGCGGACATTGAGAGAGCTCAGACCGAACCGTCTCATCACCGTCTTCGGATGCGGCGGCGACCGCGACCGGGCCAAGCGTCCTCTCATGGCCGCGGCTTCCGAGGAGTCATCGGACTGGTCAATTCTCACCTCCGACAACCCGCGCACCGAAGACCCGGCGCAAATTCTCTCCGAAATGCGAGCAGGGTTCCGGGCGAGCCGGTACGAGGAGATTCCCGACAGGACCCAAGCCATCCGGAAGGCTGTAAAAATCGCGGGCGCAGGCGATATTGTACTCATCGCGGGAAAGGGGCATGAAACCTACCAAGAATTCGCCGATCGGAGAGTTCCGTTCGATGATTCGGCCGTGGCCCGCCGCGCTATCGAGGAGAGCCGCGTCGAAATCGAGGAAGAAGACACTAGCAGGCACACAAGCGGAGGAGAGAGCCGGCACGCTGCTCATCCACCATTGAAACGCCGGGGGGAACCTTGATCATGGACACGCTGACTCTCGTGGAAATCGCCGACATGTGCGGAGGTGTGCTGCATGGTGGGGCCATCTCACGGCCCGTCCGCCGAATTTCAAAGGACACCCGCACGCTGATTCCCGGCGATCTCTATCTCGCCTTGCATGGCGAGAACCACGACGGCAACATCTACGCGAAGGATGCCGCAGCAAAAGAGGCGGCCGGCGCCATCCTCGACCATCTTCCAGGCGACCTTCCCGCGGGATTTTCGGTTATCGTTGTGGACGACACTCTTGCCGCGCTGCACCGGATGGCGGCGGCGTGGCGTGACCGTCTCGCTCTTAAGGTCGTGTGTGTCACGGGAAGCAGCGGGAAAACAAGCACGAAGGAGTTCACCGCCGGTGTGCTTTCTGTCCGTTATCGCGTGGTAAAAACCGAAGGCAACCTCAACAATCACATCGGCCTCCCGCTTTCGATTCTTTCTGCGTCTATCACGGACGATGCCGCCGTTTGGGAGATTGGCATGAACCACCCGGGAGAGATTGGGCCGCTGGCGAAGCTCGCGCGACCCGACCTCGCGATCATCACTAACATTGGCGTCGCTCACATCGAATACATGGGATCGCGTGAAGCCATCGCCGCAGAGAAGGGCGCGCTGGCCGAGGCCGTCGGACGCAACGGCTCCGTGATTCTTCCGGCCGAGGACGATTTCGCAGCGCACATCGCAAACCGCACCACTGCACGGGTGGTGCGCACAGGTCTCTCAGCGGGCGCAGTCAGCGCCTCGGATATTGAGATGAAGCCGGACGGCTGCCGCTTCACCGTTCACTCCGGCAGGGAAGCCGTCCGCACCAGCGTGGCCGCACCGGGCGCTCACATGGTGCGCAATGCTCTGCTTGCAATCGCTGCGGGTCTCGAGTTCGGCCTTCGACTTGAGGAATGCGCCGAGGGGCTCGCCGCCGCGCGGCTCACAGGCGGGCGGTTGACACGGCGAGTCCTTCGCGGCGTCACGGTGCTCGACGACACCTATAATGCCAATCCGGACTCAATGGACGCCGCACTGGACACTCTGGGAGCCCTTCCGGTTGCGGGCCGGCGAATTGCCGTACTGGGGCGCATGGGCGAACTCGGCGAGCATGCCGCAGCGGGCTACAAGCGCGTCGGACGCAATGCCGCGAGAATCTTGGACGCCCTTATTGCTGTGGGCCCCGAAACCGTCCCGCTTTCAGAAACGGCCCGGGCCGAGGGGCTTAAAGAGGTCCACGCCGCGGAGGATGCCGCCGAGGCCGCTGGGGTGCTGAGAAAGCTCGCGCAGGAGGGCGACATCGTCCTTGTCAAAGGCAGCCGAGCCGCCCGGATGGAGCGCGTCATCGAAGCTTTCTGATGCTTTACTATCTCTATGAGCTCGGCGAGTGGGCGCGAAAGGCCGGCTACGACAGCGACTTTTTCAAGGCGCTGAACGTCTTCAGTTACATCACCTTTCGATCGATCTGCGCTGCTTCCACGGCCTTCTTGATCTCGATCATCTTTGGAAACTGGACCATTCGTCGGCTCATCTCCCTCAAATTCGGCCAACCTATTCGCACAAAAGAAGAAGTGGACAAGCTTTTCGAGCTGCACGGCGCGAAGAAGGGAACTCCCACCATGGGAGGAATTCTGATCATCGGCTCGATCCTCATCTCCACGCTGTTGTGGGCAAGACTGGAAAATCCCTTTGTTTGGCTTGTGCTCTTCAGCACACTTTTCCTTGGCGGCATCGGACTCTATGACGACTGGCTCAAGGTCACCAAGAAAAGCTCCAAGGGAATAAGCTCCCGGTTGAAGTTTGCCCTGCAGTGTGTGCTCGCGGGAATTTTCACGGCGTTTTTTCTCACCAGTCCGAAACTCGCCGAAATCGCGAAGCAACTTTACATCCCCTTCTTCAAGGAACCCGTCATCTTCAGCCTGGGCTGGCTAACCTTCGTCTTTTACCTTCTCGTGATCGTTGGAACGTCGAATGCGGTAAACCTCACCGACGGCCTTGATGGACTGGCCACCGGATGCACGGCGACTGTTGCAGCCGCGTATGCCACGCTTGCCTATCTTGCAGGCAATGCGCGCGCGGCCGAATACCTTCAGATCCCCTATGTGCCGTATTCGGCGGAGCTGGCGGTTGTTTGCAGTGCCTTACTTGGCTCGTGCCTTGGCTTCCTGTGGTGGAACGCCCATCCGGCGCGTGTATTCATGGGCGACACCGGTTCGCTAGCTATCGGCGGGATGCTCGGCGCAGTTGCCATCTGCTGCAAGCAGGAGGTTCTCCTCGTCATCGTAGGCGGCGTATTCGTGATGGAAGCGATGTCGGTAATCCTGCAGGTCGCAAGTTTCAAGATCACCGGCAGGCGCATCATCAAGATGTCACCCATCCACCATCATTTCGAACTCAGCGGCTGGAAGGAAAATACCGTGATCGTTCGCTTCTGGATCATGTCGATCCTCTTCGCCCTGCTGGGCCTGGCAACTTTGAAGCTGCGATGATCTACTCTGGGAAAAAAGCGGTGGTTCTCGGCCTCGGCCACAGCGGAGAGGCCGCGGCAATCCTTTTATGCGAGGAAGGAGCAAATGTCACGATCTGCGAGAGCGGCGACAATTCTGCGCTGCGCGAAAAGGCTTCCAGGCTCAAAGCGCAGGGGATTGAGGTTATCCTGGGCTCTCCGGCAGATTCCGACCCGGCCGCCTATGATGTCTGCGTCCTTAGTCCTGGCATCGATCCGGCCGTTCCGCTGGTACAAAACGTCCTTCGCAAGAAAATCCCTGTGATTGGCGAACTGGAGCTCGCCTTCGAAGAATGCATTTGCCCGGTCGTTGCTATAACCGGGACAAACGGCAAGACAACCACCACGGAGCTGACCACCGCCATGCTGCAGGGTTCTGGCGTCCGCGCAATGGCCAGCGGAAACATTGGCCTGCCGTTTGCGACAGCCGTGCGGCAAAGCAATGAACTCGACGTGATGGTCTTAGAGGTCAGTTCTTTTCAACTCGAGACCATTGACGCCTTTCGCCCCCAGGTGTCGGTCTGGTTGAATTTGAGCCCGAACCACCTGGACCGCTATCGGGACGTGGACGAATACCGCAGGGCCAAGCTCCGCATCTTTATGAATCAGACTTCAGAGGACTACGCGGTAGTCAATGCTCGCGAAAGCCTTCCTCCAATCGCCGCGCGCCGGATCACCTTCAGCGCTTATGTTCCGGAAGCCGATTTCTCGCTGCGTAACGGCGTTATCTACTACAGGAACGAACCTGTGCTCGATCAGGGCAGGATGCGGCTTGCGGGCATTCACAACGCGGAGAATCTCATGGCCGCGCTCGGCGTCGGGGTCGCCCTGGGTGTGGACTTTGAGAGAATGGTGGCCGCTGCCCGCGAATATACCGCACCCGTTCATCGTTGTGAATTCGTGCGCGACCTCGACGGCGTGCGCTGGATCAACGACTCCAAGGCAACGAACCTTGATTCTGTCGAAAAAGCGATCCTCTCCCAATCCCGACCGATCGTCCTGATCGCTGGCGGGAAGGATAAGGGATTCGAGTTCGATGCCATCGCGCCGCTGGTTCGCGAGCGCGTGAGAGCGGCCATCCTCATCGGCGAAATGAAAGAACGCATCGCCCGGTCCTGGAATGGAGTGGATTGCCGAATATCTGCGTCCCTCGAGGAGGCCGTCCACGTCGCGCGCGGAGCTGCAACCCACGGCGACACCGTTCTCTTTTCACCCGGAACGTCCTCCTTCGACATGTTCCGCAACTACGGCGAGCGCGGCAATCGCTTCAAGGACGCTGTAAACGCTCTCAAGTAGCCACCAGAAACAACCAAACTGCACACCATCAAATGAAGAGAATCCTGAAAATGCCCCTCCGGCGCATGCCGCGGCGCACGCCTCCCGGAGAATCATTGCGTGCGAAAACAGCCGCCACTGCCACGGGAACAGCCGACAACGAGGAAGACTACGAAGCCGAAGAGGAGCCGAGCATGAAGTTTTCTCATGCGCTCATGGTGGTCCTGGCGCTCCACGTCATCGCTGTGGGCGGCGTCTTCGCCTTCAACTCGATTAAGGCTGGGCAAAGCTCCGCTTCAAAGGTGCCAAACAAGGGTGAAAACGCTTCACCTCCAGTGCAGGCGGCGGCTCAGTCGAAGCCCAAGCCCGCGCAGGGAGCCGCTGAAGGCTGGACCGGCAAAACGCACATTGTCCAGGCGGGTGATACGCTCAGCCGTATAGCGACGCTCTACAAGACCAGCGTCGAGGCGATCGAGAAGCAAAACGGAATTACGACGTACTCGATGATCCGAGTCGGCCAGGTCCTGCAGATTCCTGTACCCGAAACCCCGATAGTGAAGCCCCTGGCGGCCAAGCCGGCGACCGATCCCGTCGCGTCGGCAAAGCATGCATTTCTTGCTGCAAAGACAGAAGTCGCAAAACCGCCCACGGCCGCCCCGAAGACGGACGTCGCGAAACTGCCAGTGGCGGCCGCCAAGGTGGACACCCAAAAGTCGTCAGCGACCGCCGCCGTTCCGCCGAAGCCCGCAAACGCGCAACCTTCTCCAAAAAAGCCCGAAACCCCGTCTCCCACAACCGACGACAATGTCTACGTCGTGGCCAAAGGTGACAACCCATACAACATCGCGAAGAAGCTTCACGTAAGCTACAACGACCTGATCGCGATCAACGAGATCAAAGATCCGACTCGGATTCAAATCGGACAAAAGCTGAAAATTCCCGCAAAGAAGAATTGAAACACCAAGGAGGTAGATGAGCGGCGCCTTTACCGCGCCGAACCTCATCTTTTCAAATGCAGCGCAACGCCATATACGCTTTACTGCTAACCGTTGTCGGGCTGACCGCCATCGGTATCGTCATGCTTTTCAGCACAAGCGCGTTCGCTCAAGAGAGCCATGGCGACATCTATTTCTTCGTGAAGCGCCAGGCCTTTTGGCTGACAATTTCCCTGCTCTGTGCATTGGTCGGCGCCGTCGTTGACTACAATTGGTGGAAGAAGACATGGTGGATCTTCTTTGCCATCGCCCTGGGGCTGCTTATCCTTTGCTTTATCCCCCCAATTGGCTTGAAGATCAACGGCTCGCGCCGCTGGATCAACGTGGGCATCGGCACTTTTCAGCCGAGCGAATTTGCCAAACTGGCCGTCGTGTTCTTTGTCGCCTGGTGGTTTGAAAAGTTCGAAAAAGACTCCGGACGCTTCTTCAAGGGTTTGGTCTATCCGATGGCCATCGTTTGCCTCATCCTGGCGCCTATCTCTCGCCAGGAGGATCTCGGCTACACGGCGCTCATTGGCGCAGTGGCTCTTTGCATGATGTTTATGGCTGGGATGAAACTGCGCTGGATTGCGCCCATCGTCATCGCCGGCATTGCGGGCATCCTTTACCTCGCCACGCACATTGACGAGCGCCGCGCTCGCCTCCTGGCGTTTCTCAACCCGGAGGAGTACCAGGCGAGCGGCGGTTACCAGCAACTCCAGGGGCTGATTGCGATCGGCTCGGGAGGAGTTGATGGCCTTGGCCTCGGTGAGGGCCGGCAAAAGATGCTTTACCTCCCCTACGCGCACACCGACTTCATCTTTCCGATGATTGGAGAGGAGTTGGGTTTGCGCGTCACACTGCTGATCGTTTTTTGCTATCTGCTCATTTGCGTATGCGGAACACTGATTGCCATGAATGCCCGTGATCGCTTCGGCATGCTACTCGGCTTTGGCTGCGTAATGATGATAACCCTCCAGGCAATCGTAAATATCGGCGTGACCACTTCCATGCTGCCCAACAAAGGAATGCCGCTCCCATTCATAAGCTTCGGAGGATCGAACCTGGCCGTTTGTTATTTCATGGTCGGAGTTCTCGTGAACGTCCACCGATTCGGAAACCCGCTCGTCGAGGCGGCGTCGCCCGTTCTGCGCCGGGTACGGAACGCCTGCAGGCTATGAATCCGTTCCGTGTTGTCATCGCCTGTGGGGGGACAGGCGGGCATCTCTTTCCCGGCCTCGCTGTGGCGGAGACGTTGAAGGAACGCGGGCACGAGGTGCTGCTGATCGTCTCTGAAAAGGAAATCGATACCATTGCTCTGAAGGCGCATCCCGATTTCCGCGCTGAAAAGCTTCCTTCCATCGGCATGCCGTCCGTGCTTTCTCCGGCCTTTGTACGCTTCCTGCGCCGTTCGTGGGAGGGTCTTGGATACTGCAAGAACACTTACCGGAAATTTCGTCCGTCAGCAGTGCTCGGTATGGGCGGCTTCACCTCGACAGCCCCGATTCTTGCAGGACACCAACAGAAGCTGCCGACCTTCATCCACGAATCCAATGCCATTCCTGGCCGGGCAAACAAGCTCACTGCGCGATTTGCGACCCGGATGCTCCTCGGCTTTCGCGCCTGCGCGGCACATTTTCCAAACAGGGAGTGTGTCGTCACGGGCACGCCGGTGCGTCGGAATCTTGGCTCGCCTCTTGATAGGAAAGCCGCCCTCGCCGCATTCCACCTCGAAGAGAACCGGCGTACTCTTCTGGTAATGGGCGGAAGTCAGGGAGCTTCGGGCATCAACCAGGTGCTTTTCAAGTGCGCGCCAATGCTCAAGGACAAGCCCCTTCAGGTCATTCACCTTACCGGAGAACGCGACGATCGCCTGGCCGCCGCCAACTACCAGCGGGAAGAGATTCCCCACTATGTGGCGCCTTTTCATCATCGCATGGAGGAGGCGTATTCCGCCGCTGACCTGGTCATTTCGCGCGCCGGCGCCGCCAGCCTCAGCGAGCTTTCGCAATTCGGCCTCCCGTCCATCCTCGTCCCCTATCCTTACGCGACGGATGACCACCAAACCTTCAACGCCAAGGTTTTTGTCGACGTGGGAGCCGCCGAACTCCAGCAGGAACGATACGTGGCCCCTGAAGCGTTTTCCGCGCTCATTTCGAACCTGCTGCTGACTGACGACCGGCGGCGCGGACAGATGTCCGCGGCCGCCCGTGCGATCCTCCCGCGTCACGCCGCCGACAACGTCGCGAACGAGATCGAGCGCGCGGCAGCCGGCACCTTGAATCGCTCTGGATGAATCTCGCGAGTCTCACGGAGTTCCTCACCAACTCTTCCCGCCGGGTCCATTTGATCGGTGTCGCCGGCTCCGGAATGAGCGGCATCGCCGGACTGCTGCTGGCGCTTGGTCATCGCGTAAGCGGCTCCGACAAGGTTGACACAGTTGAAGTCGAAAGATTGGAGAAGAAGGGGCTCCGATTTCACATTCCTCACCAAGCCGATGAGGTGCGGGACGCCGACCTGATCGTGTACTCATCGGCTGTCAAGACGGGCAATGTCGCCTACGACGAAGCCAGGAAACTTGGGCTGCCCATGGTGCGCCGGGCCGATGCGCTTGCCGCCATCATGAACGCAAAGAAAGGCATCGTGATCTGTGGCATGCACGGCAAGACGACCACCTCCTCCATGGCCGCCCATGTGCTTCGCAGCTGCGGCCTCAAACCTTCTCACTATGTGGGCGCCGAGATTCCCATCCTTGGAACCAACGCGCGCTGGGATTCCGAAGGTGAATATTTCGTCGCTGAAGGCGACGAGAGTGACGGGACGCTCATCAACTATCACCCCGAACACTCTATTGTGCTTAACATCGAGCCTGAGCATCTCGACTTCTACAAGGATCTCGCCGCCATCGACGCCGTCTATGCCAAGCTCGTCAGCCAGACGCGCGGAAAAGTTGTCTATTGCGGAGACGATCCCGGGGCGGTGCGCGTGTGCTCTTCACGCCCGGGAGCGATCAGCTACGGACAACTCGAGAGCAACCGCTATCAGATTACCGATATCGCCGCAGAAAACTTTCGCTCGCACTTCCGGGTTTGGAATGAAGGCGAGTGCCTTGGAATAGCGAATCTCACAATCCCCGGTTTGCACAACGCCGTGAATGCTCTGGCCGTGATCGCTCTGGCTATCGAAATCGGGCTGCCCTTCGATAAGATTGCCTCTGCCCTTGAGAGCTTTCGAGGAGCAAGGCGTCGATTTGAAATCCGCTACGAGACCCCTCGCAATTTGGTAGTTGATGACTACGGGCACCATCCCACCGAGGTAGCGGCCACCATCGCTACTGCCCGCACAGGCGGCTGGAAGCGTGTGCTGGTGATGTTTCAGCCGCACCGCTATACGCGCACCCTTGCTTTGAGGGAGGAATTCGGCAGGGCATTCGATCAAGCCGACGCTGTGTTCGTCACCGATGTCTATCCGGCAAGCGAAAAACCGATCCCAGGGGTTTCCGGCCAGATGATCGTGGACGCCATGCGCGCGCACGGGCATCCGCATGCCGAGTTTCAACCCAATATCGAGCACATTCACAGGAACGCCGGGGCGAAGATCGAAGAGGGAGATCTCGTCCTGAGTCTGGGCGCGGGCAACATTCACGAAGCCGGTACACGTCTGATCAGCGATCTGGCTGCGCGCGACAAACTCCTTGGCGCGATGGGTCCCGGCACGATACGGCTCTACGAACCGCTTTCCCGTCACACGACCATGCGCGTTGGCGGTCCGGCGCAATTTTGGGCAGAGCCCGAAACTGAAGAGGGTTTTGCCGATCTGGTGCGATTCTGCTTCGACGAAGATATCCCGTTTATAGTGATGGGCCGCGGCTCAAACCTCCTCGTGCGCGACGGGGGCGTGCCCGGGGTGGTTGCTCATCTATCACGAGGGGAATTCGCCCGGTACACCGTAAATGGCAATCAAATAACCGCTGGTGCCGCCATAAAGCTCAAGCAACTCACCGCTATCGCGCGCAACGCAGGGATCGGTGGCTTCGAATGGATGGAGGGCATCCCAGGCAACCTCGGTGGCAGCCTGAGAATGAACGCCGGCGCCATGGGCGCGGAGACATTCAACCAAGTCATCAGCGTGCGCTATTGCGACCAGGACGGTAATATCTTCACTCGCCCTCCTGCAGAGATGAGAGTTTGCTACCGTGATGTGCCCACCCTCCACCAAAACTACGCCCTTTCCGCCACGTTGCGGGGGACCCTCGCCGGCGCCACAGATATCGAGAGTCGAATTGCCGATGCGGAGCGTAAACGCCGCGAATCTCAACCGATTGCTGCAAGCGCTGGTTGCATTTTTAAAAATCCGGATCAAACTCCCGCTGGGAGATTGATCGAGGAGCTCGGCTTCAAGAACTTCACCGTGGGAAGGGCGCGCGTTTCCGAAGTGCATGGCAACTTCATCGTCAATGACGGCGGAGCGACCGCAGAGGAAATTCTCACCCTCATCGAGGAAATCAAAGCCGCCGCCGCGCGAGAGCGCGGCATCGATCTCCAAACCGAAGTGCAGATCGTTGGAGTGGACGCATGACTGGAATTCTCAGAGGCAAGAACGTCGCAGTGCTAATGGGCGGGCCGGGCTCGGAACGCGAAGTATCCCTGCGCTCGGGCGCCGCTGTGGCCCGCGCCCTGCAAACTCTTGGCGCGATTGTCGAGGAGATCGATGTCAAAGACCCCAGCTTTGCGCTGCCTCCCCGCGTCGATCTCGCCTATAACATGATCCACGGCACCTTTGGAGAGGATGGTCAGATTCAGCAGATTCTTGAGCGTCGCGGTGTACCCTACACCGGTGAGGGGATAAAAGGCAGCCATCTTGCATTCGACAAAATACTCAGCAAGGCGCGATTCGATGAGGAAGGAGTTCCTACTGGACGATGGCACGTCATCAATGGCAGTGGATCTCCGCATTTCGATCTCCCCGTTGTGGTCAAGGCTCCTCGCCAGGGATCCAGTGTTGGCGTGCACATCGTCAAGGATTCCGCGAGCCTTCCCGCCGCCCTCGAAGACTGCTTGCGATTCGGGAAGGAGGTGCTCGTTGAAGAATTTTTCCCCGGGCGTGAGTTGACTGTTGGCATTCTTGGCGATGAGGCCCTGCCCGTTATCGAAATCGTCCCCCGCGAGGGATTTTACGATTATCAGCACAAATACACCAAGGGTGCATCGGAATACTTTGTTCCCGCCAAGATCGGCGAGGAAGCCACCCGTGCTGTTCAGCACGCCGCTCTTTCAGCCAAGCGCGCTCTCGGGCTCGAAGTTTACTCCCGCGTCGATGTGCTGCTGGCGTCGGACGGCCGTCTGAACGTTCTTGAAATCAACACCATTCCTGGCATGACTGAAACTAGCCTCCTTCCCAAAGCCGCGGCGGTGGCCGGGCTCGATTTTCCTGATCTCTGCGAACGAATTGCCTCACTCTCCCTTCAACGCTCCCCGAACTGAATGGCCAGCCAAGGTCCACCCCGCAAGGTCAACCGCAGACTGCGCAAGACACTGACACGTGCCCATTTGCTCGACGTGCGCATGCGCACCGCAACCAGCCGGCGCAGGCGCCGGGAGACGATCGTCAGCTGGGTTTCCACTGTGCTTCTCGTCGCCGTAGTCGGCACCGCGGCCTTTTTTGGCCTTCGGGCTGCGCTCGACAGGTTTTTCTTCAAGAATACCGAATACACCTTGCGGCGAATCTCCTTCGATCTCGACGAAATCCTCACCCGTGAAGAAGCCCTGGCAGCCACCGGCTTGCGCGAAGGTGTCAATATTTTTACCGTTGATCTCGCCAAGGTGGACGCCGCGTTGCGGGCCATTCCTCAGGTCCAGGACGTGCGCATTGATCGGAAGCTCCCGGATCAAATCGACATCAGCATCACCGCGCGCCGCCCGGTTGCCTGGGTTGCCGCAGCCGGCGAGAAAGGAGATCCTTCTGCGTCCGAAAAATCCCTCCTCGCGGACGCCAAGGGTTTTCTCCTACGCCCGCGGCGAATCTTGCCTGAATACTTTCATCTTCCCGCCATCTATGGTGTGAAAAGCGATAACGTCCGCAATGGAGAAACGCTTCCCGGTGAGGATCTGCGCCTTGCCCTCCAACTCATCGAAACTATTTCCCGCCACCCGGAGTCAATGCTGCATATCCGCACCATCGACATCTCGCGCGGATATTGCATCGAGGTTATTAACGACGGCAATGCTCGCATTCTCTTCGCTACGTCGGATTTCGAGGAACAGCTTGCCCGTTTGCAGCAACTTCTTACGCACTGCAACGAGTCGGGCCGTGCGCTCGAAAGCGTGAACTTGATGGTCAAGCGCAACACGCCGGTGACTTTTGTTGCTTCTGCAACGCCACCGCAGGGAGACCCCTCTGCTTCTGGGGCTGCCGTTCCGCAGCAACCTGCACCTAAGACACGGAGGAACTGATGGCGCGCCCGGACATTCTGGTAGGGGTCGAGGTCGGCACGTCGAAAGTCTGCGCAGTTGTCGGCGAAATTGGACGCGAGGGTACACTCCGTATCCTGGGAGTGGGATTGGCTCCCTCGCGAGGCGTGCGCAAAGGCGAGATCGTCGATCTTGCGATAGCCACCGAGTGCGTGCATGACGCCCTCGCGGATGCAGAGACCAATAGCGACTCAGAGATCGGCAGCGTCTTCGTCGCCACGACGGGAAGTCACATTCGCAGCTTCAACAGCCGCGGCGCTATCGCCATTGCTTCCGACCGCTACGAGATTGACGACAGCGACGTGCAAGAAGTCGCCGTAAAGGCCCGCGAGGTGAACATCCCGACCGAGAATCACTTTCTGCACTCCATCATCCAACACTACTACGTGGACGGCCAGCAGGGGGTCCTCAACCCCATCGGAATGGTAGGGCGCAAGCTCGAAGCGGACTTCCACATCATCCACGGCGTGCGAACACGCATGCAGAACACTTTGCGCTGCATCCGCGAGAGCGGCGTCGAGATCGACGAGATTGTCGTCAACTCCCTGGCTTCGGCGCAGGCCGTCCTCGACGAACACCAAAAGGAGCTTGGCGCGGTCGTCATCG
Source organism: Terrimicrobiaceae bacterium (assembly GCA_036525415.1). Taxonomy (GTDB): domain Bacteria; phylum Verrucomicrobiota; class Verrucomicrobiia; order Chthoniobacterales; family Terrimicrobiaceae; genus DASTFP01. Next base: position 54,797 of record DATDAL010000067.1, read on the forward strand.
ACATAGGCGGCGGAGTTACCGATTACATCGTCTATGAAAATGGCGTGGTCCGGCACAGCGGGGTGCTTGCCGTAGGAGGCGATCACATCACCAACGACATTTCCCTGGGGCTGCGTATCCCGCTTACCCGTGCCGAAAAACTCAAGATCGATGAGGGTTCAGCCAAGATTGAAACGAACGCTCCGGGAGAAAAGATCACTCTCAAGAACGATGCCGGATTTGCAGGGAAGGAGATCGAACGCGAAATGCTCAACGCCATCATTCATGCCCGGGTGCGCGAAAATTTCGAACTCATCAAGAAGCAGATCGAGCCTGAGGTCTCTCCGCGCATGCTCGGCGCTGGCATCGTCCTGACCGGCGGATGCAGTTTGTTGCGCGGAATCAAGGAAGTCGCGGAGTCAATCTTCGAACTTCCTGTCCATTTGGCACGCGACACCGGCGTTTCGGGTCCAAAATCAGTATTGAACAATCCCCAATATTCGACCGCCATTGGTCTCATCAAATTCGCCCAGGCCCTGCGCGCCGAAGTGGAAAGACCGGGAATCATCGGCTCGGTTCTGGAAAAAATCGGCGGCATTTTTCGGAAAAGAGGCTAGAGGAGCCTGTCGGAGTTGAGATAAGAAAGACATGTTCGCAAAAAAGCCGGATCTTTAAATGAAGCCGCCCTTCCAGACAGGCTGTCTAACCTCTGCTCGACGGGGGAAGCAACAAGTCTTCTTTTCAAATCCGACAACTTGCTAGCTCATGATTGCTTACCCACGGTCTGACACATCCTCCGAGAACCAGGAGCCGCCTAGCGTTCGCATTATCGGTCTCGGGAATGCCGGAGCCCACCTTGCCGACCGGCTCCAAATGAATGGACATCCCGACGTGGTTGTCATGAACACCGATGCCCAATCGCTCCTCTCGTCCATCGCAGCCAAAAAGATCGCTTTGGGCCAGAAGACGACCTACGGCCTCGGAGCAGGCGGGGACCCGGAAGTCGGCTATGAGGCCGCTCAGGAGTCGCGGGACGAGATCCGTTCCGCTGTGGAAGGGTCGAACATCATTTTCCTCTGCGCGGGACTCGGAGGAGGCACAGCCTCAGGAGTTGTTCCAATTCTTGCGCAGACGGCGCGGGAGACCGGAGCTGTGGTCTTCTCAATCGTCACTTCCCCCTTTAGCTTCGAGGGGCGCCGCCGCTCCAAGCAGGCCGCTGAGGCCCTCGCTTTGCTTTCCAAGCAGTCCAACGCGCTGATCCACTTCGAGAACGACCGGATGGCAGAGCTTTCGTCTGCGCGCTCGGGCATCGAGGAGACGTTCGCTACTGCGAACTCCATGCTTTGCGCCTGCGTTGGCTCGCTGATTTCCATTCTCAGGGGGGGCAGTCCGATGCCCATTGGCCTCGCCGACCTCCTTGCCGCAGTAGGTGGCGGCGGACCCGCCGGCCTGTTTGGACGCGGCGAGGCCACCGGCGACAACCGGGCACACGAGGCTCTCGAGCGGGCCTTGAAAAGCCCGCTTCTCGACCGCGGACGCCTCATCGGCGAATGCCACGCCGTCATAGCACACCTGGTCGGGCCCGCTTCGCTCTCGTTTTCGGAAGTTGCCGCCGTAATGCGAGAGGTGAGACGGCATACGGCTGATGACGCCAGGTTGTTTCTCGGCGTTACAACAGTCAGCGATGCCGACGCGCCTCTAAGCGTTACCCTGTTCGGCAACTACTCGACGATCCCGCAGGCGGAACCCAAGGCGGTTCCCGCGCAGGACCACGCAATTGCGGCTGTTTCTACTACGGTCTCTGTCGTCCCGGCGGAATCCACGCCCGTGGGAGAAGGGGAGGCTGCCCTGGAAACGAACGCCGAACAGCCCGCGCCCGCTGAGCCCGATGTTCCGCACGATCCGACCCAACCAGGATCTCCAAAGACAAAGGTCAAACAGGAAACCCTTCAATTCGAATCCACGACGCGCGGACGCTTCGATAAGAGCGAACCGACCATTGTTGAAGGAGAAGACCTCGACGTCCCTACCTTCTTAAGGACGCAGAAACCAGATTGATTGCGAAGGTTTCCAAAAGCATACAGGGCGTCGAAGCTCGAAGAAACTTCGTGGCCCACCCTCCACAGCTTTCGGGTCGTACTTCGCTAAGATCTGGCGATGGCCTCGAATTCGCTTGCCCGGCCAGAGCTTCCTTCTAAGATGAGAGTCAAAGGAGATCATCCCCCCATGAGCTTCACTGTAACGAAAGTCGATATTTGGAGTTCCAAAATTGAGGACAAACCGGGCGGTCTGGCAAAAGTTCTTAGTGCACTCGGAAATGCAGGCGCGAGCCTTGATTGCGTCATCGCGCGCCGCGATCCGACGAAGTCCGGTAGCGGAATTGCGTTTCTGACGCCCGTAAAAGGAGCCGCCGCGCGAAAAGCGGCGCAATCAGAGGGTCTCGCACCCGCCAAGAACGTCGCGACGCTCAAGATCGAGGGAGACGACGCGCCGGGTTTGGGAGGTCGGATTGCTGCGGCAATTGCCGACGCCGGGATAAACTTGCGCGGAGTTTCTGCTGCCGTGATTGGCAAGAAGTTTGTGGCATACTTCGGTTTTGACAGCGCCGCGGACGCGACAAAAGCGGTTAGAACACTAAAGACCTTGGCTAGTCCGAAAAAAGCCGGGAAAGCCAACCGCTGATAACCGCGTCAGAGGGTTCGGTGCCTCTTCCGCGTGAGCATGAACTCATTGCCCTCGGGATCTACGCACATGGCGAGATGCGGCGGTTCGCCGTCCGAATCCGACGCCGGCTCTTTGAGGAGCTGACCTCCGGCTGCCGTTACCTCGCGCGCGCCTTCGACGACGTCGGCCACTTGAAAGCTGAGTCCCGTCCATGTCCGTTGACCGTCGCCCCCACCATGGATGCCAATGACCGCCCCTGCGATCTCCAATTCGCTGATGATATCATTCTGACGAACGACCCTGGCATCCAACGCGACACGATAGAAATTCACGGCACGTTTCATGTCGGCCGCCCAAATGATGTATTTTGCCCGCTCGACGTTCATGGGACGCCACAATATGCGAACAATTCCTGTGTCTTGAAGGAAACTTTTCCAGCTTGGATCGCTTCGCACCCCGCAGTTGTATTCGATTCTGCGAGAAACTCTGTTGGTAAGCGGTCTCATTTCGACGACTTTTGTCTAGTTGCCTCCTAGGAGCCTGCTGCTAGCTTCGCCTGTCCCATGCGTCCTGACAAATTCACCGCGAAAATGCAGGAGGCCTTGAATTCGTCGCTCGATCTGGCCTCGAAACGCAATCACTCCGAAATTTCCAACGAGCACTTTTTGCTCGCCCTTCTCCGACAGCCCGAAGGCCTTGTCCGCCCGTTGCTTGAAAGGCTCGGCGTGCAGCCGGGAGAGTTTGAAAGGCAGCTTGAATCCGAGCTCTCTCGCCGGGCAACTGTCCAAGGGGGCACTTCACCCAATCTCGGAAGCGACCTTCGCAAGACCATCGACGCTGCCGAAAGCGAGATGGGAAAGCTCAAAGACGAATACCTCAGTGCCGAGCATTTCTTGCTTGCGCTGCTCGATTCCGGCACGGCGGCCGCCAGGTTGCTCAAAGGCGCGGGCATTACACGCGACAGGCTGATGCAAGCCCTCCAGGGCATCCGCGGCAACCAACGCGTGACCGATCAGGACCCCGAAGGCAAATACCAGACGCTCGAAAAATACGGGCGCGATCTTACCGAGCTTGCCCGCAAGGGGAAGATAGATCCCGTGATCGGCCGGGACAACGAGATACGGCGCACCATGCAGGTGCTCTCGCGCAGGACCAAGAACAATCCCGTCCTCATCGGCGAGCCCGGTGTCGGCAAAACTGCAATCGTCGAGGGACTCGCGCGGCGCATCGTCGCCGGCGACGTGCCGGAGTCGCTCAAGAACAAGCGCGTGATCGCGATGGATATCGGCGCGATGATCGCCGGCGCCAAGTTCCGCGGCGAGTTCGAGGATCGGCTAAAAGCATTTCTCAAGGAAGTGACGTCCTCCGAGGGCAAGGTCATCCTCTTCATCGACGAACTGCATACCATCGTAGGCGCAGGCGCGGCGGAAGGCTCCGCTGATGCGTCAAACATGCTCAAGCCCCAGCTCGCGCGAGGCGAATTGCGCACCATCGGCGCGACGACCTTGGACGAATACCGCAAACACATCGAGAAAGACGCCGCTCTCGAACGCCGTTTTCAGCCCGTGATGGTCGATGAGCCAAGCGTCGAAGATACCATCGCCATACTCCGTGGACTCAAGGAGCGCTACGAAGTTCATCACGGCGTCCGCATTCAGGATGCAGCCCTCATCGCGGCGGCCATCCTTTCTCACCGCTACATCAGCGACCGGTTCCTGCCCGACAAAGCCGTGGACCTCGTTGACGAGGCCGCCTCGCGTCTCAAGATCGAACTCGATTCCATGCCGACGGAAATCGACCAGCTTGAACGCCAGATCATGCAGCTCGAAATGGAAAAGCAGGCGCTCAAGAAAGAAAAGGACGCCGCGAGCAAGGAACGTCTCGCCAAACTCGAGAAAGAGCTTGCCGACATCAAGGAACAGTCAAGCCGCCTCAAGGCCCAATGGCAGAAGGAAAAGGAGGAAATCGCGAAATCCCAAAAAATCGCCGAGCAATTCGAGCAGCTTAAAATGGAACTCGAGCAGGCCCAGCGGAAAGGAGACCTTCAGCGCGCTTCGGAAATTCAGTATGGAAAGCTTCCCGAACTTCAGAGGCAGCTCGATGCCTTGAAGGCCAAAGAAGCGGAAGGCGCCCATACGTTGTTAAAGGAAGAAGTCACCGAAGAGGATATTGCAAAGGTTGTCTCGAACTGGACAGGCATTCCCGTTTCACGCCTTCAAGAGGGCGAACGGCAGAAGCTGGTCAAGATGGAGGAACGCCTCATGGAGCGCGTTGTAGGCCAGGAACAGGCCATCAAAGCAGTGTCCAACGCCGTCCGGCGGGCGCGCGCGGGCCTTCAGGACGAAAACCGCCCGATCGGTTCGTTCATGTTTCTCGGTCCGACCGGTGTGGGAAAGACCGAGCTTTCCAAGGCCCTCGCCGAATTCCTTTTCGACGATGAACATGCCATGATCAGGCTGGACATGAGCGAATACATGGAGAAGCACACCGTGGCTAGGCTCATCGGCGCACCACCCGGATACGTCGGCTACGAGGAAGGCGGCCAACTCACCGAAGCAGTTCGTCGCAAGCCGTACTCGGTCGTTCTCTTTGATGAGGTCGAAAAGGCGCACCACGACGTATTTAACGTCCTACTGCAGGTGCTTGATGATGGACGGATCACCGATGGTCAGGGCCGCACGGTCGATTTCAAAAACACCGTCATTATTCTCACCTCGAATATTGGCAGCCAGTATATCATGGAAGATTTGCCGAAAGAAGAGCGGAACCGGCGCGTAACCGAGGCATTGCGTGGTCATTTCCGGCCGGAGTTTCTTAATCGCATCGACGAAATTATCATCTTCGACCGCCTTGATGACCGCCAAATCACCAGGATCGTAAACATCCAACTCGGACGACTAGTCGAGCGGCTCGGCGCTAGAAACATCAGCCTGCAATTGACCGACTCTGCGAAAAAGTTCCTTGGCAGGGAAGGCTACGACCCCGCTTACGGTGCCCGCCCGCTCAAGCGTGTCATTCAAAGAGAAATCCTCGACCCGCTCAGTCTGGAAATCTTGGACGGAAAATTCAACGAGGGCGACCGCATCACAGTGGACGCAGCCGGAAATCATCTCGTTTTCAACGGGGGGTAAAGACCCCCTCGGACGCTGGGACGAACTCTGGCGCTATTCTGGTGGAGTCTTGCCCTTCGCCTCAAACCACATCCTCAGGAACTGCAAATCACCACGGTCTTTCTCGCGGTGCGTTCGGCTTTTCATCCGCCAAAGCAGTTCTGGAGCAGCGAAGGGAATGGCCACGCCGTCCAATTCACGAACGATCAAAGTTTTCGAAGCTTCGGAGTAGTCAATTCCCGAAGCCCTCGTCATGAGATCAACGAGGATCTCATCGGCGACTCGCACTACGACATGCTCTGAGACCTCCCCAGGTTCGAGTTCTTTCACGCATTGATCAGGCAGAGTCTCGAGCGCTTTGAAGACTTTCGCTTCGTTCTCCACGCCAGCATCTATCAACAGGTCCACATCTCCCGTTGTTCGCGCGTAGCCGGCCGCGATGATTGCGAACCCCCCGATGACCAGATAGAGAGCGCCTCGCTCGTTCAACTCCCTGCAAAGATTCACGAGATCCGGGCGTTCGGGCGCCCGGCAAGTCAAGTCGTCCGTCTCTGGATCAAGCGGTCCATCAACCATCTATCGGCCTCCTCATGCGAGCGAAAGCGGTATACCCCTCGCGGAATCCGCAAAGGAGCTATTTGGTTCAGAGCGCGCTGCAAACCCAAAGCGTAACTCAACGCATCTGTGGGCGCCTTTCTTCGGCCGACTGTTTTTCCCACCGGATCGTCCAGATTGATGATCGGCTCCATGAATGGAGCTTATCAGGAGCAAAAGAGGCCTGCAACCACCGCAGAGCAGAGTCAGCCCATCAGGCCGGAATCGTTGTGCTCGCAAATTTCGCGAACGGCGCGCCGAATCGCATCAATCGCGCGTTCCAATTGTTCCTGCGTTGTGCATAAGGGCGGGATGAAGATAATAGTGTCGAGGATCGGACGGGTGAGCAGACCATGCTTGCGCGCCGCCAGGCACACTCGGGCGCCGGTTTGATCCTGCCACCGAAACGGCTCGCCATTGTCCTTCCGGATTTCTATGCCAGCGATGTAGCCGCATTGGCGAATAGCACCGACGTTGGGAAGGGCACGCAGGCTGTCCAGCAACTCGCTCAGAAGGGAGATTCTTCCTTTCAGGGTCTCCAGCGTGTCTTCCGCCTCAAAGACCTGCAGATTTGCGAGAGCCGCGGCGCAGCCGACCGGGTTGCCGCAATAGCTGTGACCGTAGAAAAAGGTTCTGAGCTCGTGGAATTCGCCCAGGAAGGCCTCGTAAACCTGCTCGGTCGTCAGCGTAGCGGCAAGCGGCAGGTAGCCACCGGTGAGCCCCTTGGCCAAGCAGAGAAAGTCAGGCAGCACGCGTTCATGTTCGCACGCGAACAGGCGCCCAGTTCGTCCGAACGCAGTCAAAACCTCATCGAAGATAAGAAGCACGTCGTGCGCGTCGCACCATGCGCGCAGGGCCGTGAGCATGCCATGCGGCCAGAGACGGATCCCTGCCGCACCTTGGACCAGAGGCTCGATGATGACCGCGGCAAGCTGGCCGGGGTCCTGCTTTGAGAGGGCCTCGACATCGGCGACTCGTTCGACGGGAAAGTGAATTGCGGTGAAACGACTGGTAAACGTTCCAACGCCTCCCAAACTCGCTGCGCCGGTTGTGTCCCCATGGTACGCGCTTTCGAAGGCGACAAAACGCGTCTTTGACGGGCGGCCGCACAGCTGCCAGTATTGAAGTGTCATCTTCAGGGCAACTTCCACGGCTGTGGACCCGTCGTCGGAATAGAAAATCCGCGTGAGGGTTCGGGGTGGAAAGCATCCGGCGAGTTTTTCCGCGAGCTCGATGGCTGGGATATTGGTCGAACCCAGGAACGAGACATGCGCCACCTTATCGAGCTGGGATTTGATGGCGGCATTGATCGCAGGATGGCAGTGGCCATGGATGTTTGTCCAAATGGAGGAGTTTCCGTCGATATATTCGCGGCCATGGCTGTCACGAAGGATCGCGCCGGCACCCTCGACAAGCACGAGCGGTTCGTGCTCCGGCGCGCACCAGGATTTCATCGGTGTAAAAGGATGCCAAAGGTGCTGTTTTTCGGCGGAAATGAGAAGGTCGGTATCCACGTCCGGAAATAATGCAGCGGTTGACACTGGCGGCTCTACAACATTTTCTCTTCCAGGTGCCGGCGCTGGGGAAAATTCTTCTTTATCTTGTCGTGGTCGTGCTTCTAGGCGCGCTAGTGGCGCCGCCGATTTACTGGATGCTCCACGAGGTGCTGGATTTTCCGTTTTATCGTTACCTCAGTCGTGCCACGCAGGTTACGGCGCTTGTCCTGCTTGGTCCGCTTTTGTTCTGGCTCGGGATTCGCAACACGCGCGAGTTCGGCCTGGAGCGAAATCCCCACGCTGCCCGAGACGCCTTGTCCGGACTAATCCTGGCGCTAGGGCCGGGAGCATTGCTCGGAGCCGCTTGTTTGATGTTCGATGTGTACAGAATCAAAAAGGACTTGCTGCCTTTCCTACTGCTGCGGATCGCGTTGACGGCGGGAACTGTCGCCGTGGTCGAGGAGTTTCTCTTTCGGGGCGTCTTGCTCGGTCTTGCGGCCAGATCGTTCGGTCGATGGCCGGCGGCGTTCGGTGTTTCGGTCGTTTTCGCGGGAGCGCATTTTTTGCGACCGGGAAAGGAGGCGGCTTCCGAGGTGGAGTGGTGGACCGGCCTGGCTCAGATGATACGTGTTTTCGAGAGCGCGCCGCCGCCGTCGCTTTGGATAGCGGGCTTTGTTTCACTTCTGAGCGCCGGGCTGATCCTTGCCTTTGCCACGTTTCGCACGCGCTCGCTTTGGTTGGCCATTGGACTGCATGCTGGATGGATCTTTTGCCAGCAGGGCCTCCAGTGGCTGGCCAAATACCGTGTGCAGCCGCCTGAGGCTTTGATGCCTTGGATTGGTCCGAATGTGGTCAGCGGAGCTGTTCCGACTGGACTTGCGCCGCTAAGCGTCCTCCTCTTGACCGGAACGGGCGTCTGGCTTTACCTGCGGAATGTCCCTGAGACCTCGCGTGGTTCTTGAAACCCTCAGCGAGCTGTTTTTCCCTCCGCATTGCGCCGGATGCGAGGAAGCGATACGTTCGGGCTGGCTCTGCAAGACCTGCGCCGATTCGCTCGTGCCGGTCAGACCGCCCCGCTGTGAGGCCTGTTCGCAGCCATATTCCGGGGCTCTGGACTCCTTCGTGTGCGCCAACTGCCGCGGAAGAGCTTTTCATTTTGTCTGCGCGGTGGCCGTAATGCAGTCCCGTGGGATCGTGCGCGAACTCATCCATCGGTTCAAATACGGTGGCGAGGTTTGGGTCGGCACCCTCCTGAGCGATTTTCTCGCGAATGGACTTCGCGACCCCCGTTTGAAGGACCATTCCTTCGACGCGGTCGTGCCTGTTCCCTTGCACCCCTTGCGCAGGCGTGAACGCGAGTTCAACCAAGCTGAAGTGCTGAGCCGTGAGCTGGCCAAAAAAAACGGGCTGGCGCTCTGCGAGGCCCTCGAGCGCCTTCGTTACACAGTGACGCAAACGCATTTCGACCGGCGCCGTCGCATGCAAAACTTGCGCGATGCCTTCGCACTTCGCCGGAACGTCTGCGTGCAAGGAATGGACCTCCTTCTCGTCGATGATGTACTAACGACGGGTTCGACACTTGACGAATGCGCCCGAGTGCTTTTGGCCGCAGGGGCTCGTTCGGTGCGGGCGCTTACCGTGGCGCGTGGCTGAAAACGCTGACAATCTGGACGCATGCCAAATCAAGAAAGCATTCAGGTTTGGCTGCTTAGAGCAAGTGCCGAAAGAGATTTGCTCTAGAAGATTTACTGCGGCTTCCCCTTGCGCTTCGGACTGCCATCTAGCAGGCTCTGCTTCTCCGGCTATCCATTGCTCTTATCATGGCGATCTTTCGAAAACCCATTCTCAAAGCCATAGGGGGCAAGACTCGCGAAATCCCAGAGGGACTCTGGACGAAGTGCCCTTCCTGCGGAGAAGTGATTCACAACCTCGCTCTCGCTGAAAACTTTCGTGTCTGCCCTAAATGCGAGCACCACTTTGCCATGGACGCCAGGGAGCGAATTGCGAGCCTGGCAGACCCGGACTCTTTTCAAGAGACCGATGCCGATCTCACCTCGGTGGACACCCTCGAATTCACGGGCGTCGCTAGCTATGCGGACCGCTTGAAGAGCTACCAGGAAACGACCGGCCTCAAGGACGCTGTCACCACGGGAACTGCGAAAATCCACGGACATTCCATTGGGCTGGCGGTAATGGACTTTAACTTTCTGGCTGCGACGATGGGATCGGTCGTTGGAGAAAAGATCACTCGCACCATCGAGCTTTCAACGAAGAAGAAATGGCCGTTGATCATCGTGTGTGCCTCCGGGGGCGCGCGGATGTATGAGGGAATGCTCAGCCTGATGCAGATGGCGAAGACCAGCGGGGCGCTTGCTTTGCACAGCCAGGCAGGGCTTCCCTACCTGACCGTGCTCACTAATCCGACCACCGCCGGTGTCATGGCCAGCTATGCCTCTCTCGGAGATATCATCATTGCCGAGCCAAAAAGCATGATTGGATTCGCCGGCCCGCGCGTTATCAAGGAAACGACCCATCAAGATCTGCCGGCTGGCTTTCAGACCGCGGAATTTCTCGAGAAGCACGGCTTGATCGACCTGGTCACACCGCGTTCAAAATTGCGCGCGGTGATTGGTCAGCTTCTCGACTATCTGGCGCCCTCCCGGAAGTGACTTACGAGGAGTCGCTGGCGTGGCTTTATGCCACGCAGCAATTCGGCATCAAGCTCGGACTTGATAATATTCGAGGCTTGCTGGCGGCTCTCGCCAACCCGCAGGAGCGCTTGTCTTTCTTGCACGTGGCGGGCACAAACGGCAAGGGCTCAGTTTGTGCGATTTTGGATGCGATCCTTCGAGCCTCTGGCCGCCGCACCGGACTTTACACTTCGCCTCATCTCGTGGATTTTCGAGAGCGGATTCGGGTCAACGGCGAGAAAATTCCACCGCGCGCGATTGCAAACGGTTTGACCACTATTCGCGAAGTCTCGGCCCGCTGGAGCCACTCGCCGACATTCTTCGAAATCACGACGGCCCTCGCTCTGGGGCATTTCGCTAGAGAACGCTGCGAACTGGTCGTTCTGGAAACGGGTATGGGCGGAGCGCTGGACGCTACAAACGCCATCGTTCCGCTGGTATCGGTCATCACCCCCATTGCCCTGGACCATACGCGATGGCTTGGTGGCACCCTCGCCGAGATCGCAAGAGAAAAGGCGGGAATCATCAAACCTGGCGTTCCGGTTGTCAGCGCCTGGCAGGAGCCAGAGGCCGCCACGGTGCTGGTCCAACGCGCTGCAGCGGCCGGGTCGTCGATGGACTTTATTGAAGCACGTTTTGAACCGGTCGGGATTGCACTGCGGGGGGCTCACCAAAAGCAAAATTCGGCGCTAGCGATCGCCGCCCTGCGAGCGGCGGGCATAGAGGCTTCCGACGACTCCATCAGAGAAGGGCTGCGCAACGTGCGCTGGCCGGGGCGATTTCAGGTCGTTGACGAACGGATCATCCTTGACGGTTGTCACAACCCACATGCTGCAGCGCAGCTTGTAGTAACCTGGACGAATACATACGGCACAGAGAAGGCGACCGTGATTTTCGGAGCGTTGGGTGACAAGGATTACCCAACGATGTTGAAAATTCTTGAATCAATCAGCCGGGAAATCTTCCTTGTCCCAGTTCCCAGTGAGCGATCGGCGACTCCGGAGGCCCTCGCGCTGGCCTGCCCGGTACCGCATCGAATCTTTCAATCCGTGAAGGATGCCTTGGAAGAGTCGCAGGGAAGAACCCTCGTCACGGGTTCCTTATTTCTTGTCGGCGAAGCGCTGCAGGTTTTGGGCGTGGAGTTGTAAGGCTCCAATAAAAAACTGGTTTGGCTTCGTTCTTTGGATGAGTGAGCTTTGCGATGATTTTAATGAAACGAACTACCGAAGTTGCGGTTGAAGGAATCGGGCGGCCATATGGATAATGGAGATGGGGGATCGCTCGTGGAGGGTAAACTTAAGATCAACGAGATTTATCTCTCCGTTCAAGGGGAGAGCACGTGGGCGGGCTTGCCTTGCGTTTTCGTGCGCCTGACCGGCTGCGATTCACGGTGCACTTACTGCGACACGGAGTACGCGTTTTACGAGGGCGCAAAGAGGCCACTCGATGAAATCTTCGCCGAGGTAATGGCCTTCGAGTGTTCGCTCGTCGAGATCACCGGAGGAGAGCCCTTGCTTCAAGAAAATGTCTTGCCGCTTATGACAGCACTTTGCGACGCGGATCGAACGGTGCTTATTGAGACCAGCGGCGCTCATGACATCTCAAGGATCGACCCGCGCGTGCACCGGATTATGGATCTGAAGACGCCCTCAAGCGGCGAGGTTGCCAGGAACCTCTATTCGAACATAGCCCTTCTCAACCATCGCGATGAGGTGAAATTTGTCATCGGATCGCGAGGGGACTATGAGTGGTCGCGCGAACAGATCGAACGTCACGAACTCGCGGAGCGCGTCAAGGCGGTGCTGCTCAGCCCTGTTTTCGGCCGCATCGAACCGCGGCAGATCGTCGAATGGATGCTGGAGGACCGGTTGCCCGCGCGGTTTCAACTGCAAATTCACAAATTCATTTGGGAGCCGCGTGCCCGTGGAGTATGACTCCGGGTTGGCGCGCTCAGGGCGTTCGCTTACGATGTCCAAGCGACAGAAAAGACTGTTCGTCCGGCGCGTTTTGCTGATTGGTTCCGCCTTGGGTGCCGGAGCTTTCCTGCCAGTGCTCTTCTTACCCGTCAGCCACCGGCCATCCGTATATCATGCTTCCGCAAAGATACTTCCTTACAACCAAGCGGTGGCGAAAATTCATGGTCTGATCGCCGGTTCTCCGGCGAATGTCCGCGCGGAATGTGCTGTTCAGCTTCTCGATCACGGCCATCCGACGCGACAGGTCTTCGTCCTCATGCACGGCCTGTCGAACTGTCCAGCGCAGTTTGCCGAGCTCGGTCTGCTGCTTTTCGAGCGCGGACACAACGTCGTTATCCCGCGCATTCCCTACCATGGCGAGAAGAACAGGCTTGCTACGGATTGGGCTCGACTCACTGCGGGCGACATGCTCGACGCGGGAAATCAGGCTGTGGATCTGGCGCGAAGCCTCGGCGGCGAGGTCACAGCGGTGGGTCTTTCCATCAGTGGCGCGACAGTTGCCTGGATGGGCCAGAACCGAAGAGATCTGGATCGGGCAGTTCTTCTCGCTCCCTTTCTCGCTCCGGCTGGTCTGCCCGGGTGGGCACTGGCGCCACTCGAGCGCCTCCTTCTTCGCCTTCCCAACATGTTCTTTTGGTGGAACCCCGAGCTAAGAGAAAATCTTGAGGGATCGCCGTATGCCTACCCACGCTTTCCAACCCGGGTGATCGGCGAGACAATGTTTCTCGGACGGGAAGTTCTGCGCGAATCCCACGACGACGCGCCTCAATCTGCGAGGCTCTTGGTCGTAACCTCAGCCTCGGATACCGCAGCAAACAATCGCGTGACAAGCCAGTTGGTGGCGAACTGGCGGCGTCTTGGCCAAGGCCAGGTTGAAACCTTCGAGTTCCCTGCGGCCGACAAGGTTCCCCATGACTTTATCGACCCCAATCAGCCGGACCAGCAAACCGCTCTCGTGTACCCGAAAATCATCGAGTTGCTCGAGCAATAGCTACGAACCCCATGATTGTTTCCCATCTTGCAGCGGATTCCGAAAGTCAGGGTCACCGACCCCGCAAACGTATTGTACCGGCATCGTTGATGCCGGTTAAAGTGTGGACTCTTCCAGCCAAAGAGGGGGATCTTCGAATGCGATGAGCGACTGGAAGTCAGCTGCACCGTCGAAGTACGCGTTAAACGTATCCTGCTGCTGGTTTTGGTAGACGGACCATCCGATGACGAGGGCTGCGCAAGCCGCGGCGGGAACGAGCCAACGAAGGAGGGCAGCCAAGGAGAACCGTGGCTGCTCTTTTTCACAGATGGCATTTAGAACCTTCCGCACGAAATAGGGAGAGGCCTTGGCGCCCGGCGCGCGGCCAAGCAGGTCCCATAAGGCATCGTCTTCCTTGAAATCATCCATACCTTAATAAACCCTCCTGCCGCGCATAAGTTCCGGTATTTCACCCCCGTGGCGAGTTCAGCAAGCGAAAAGAAAAGAGCCGTGGCGAACTCCTTTGCGAAAATTCCAGTATGCTGTCAGTGGCGGAAGTGACGCACTCCAGTAAACACCATGGCCAAGCCGCGCTCGTCGGCGGCGGCGATGACCTCGTCGTCACGAATGGAGCCGCCCGGCTGGATGACGCACGTGGCACCCGCTTCCGCGGCGGCGATGACTCCATCAGCGAAAGGGAAAAAGGCGTCGCTGCACAGAGCGCAGCCCTTGAGCGAGAGGCCGGCTTCCTCGGCTTTCCAAACGGCGATGCGCGAGGAATCCACGCGCGACATTTGGCCCGCGCCGATCCCCAGCGTGCGGTCGCTACCGGAATAGACGATGGCGTTGGATTTGACGTGTTTGACCACCTTCCAACCGAATTCCATAGCTTCGATCTCGTCCTTGGTCGGAGGCCGTTGCGTGACGACTTTGTGCTCGAGCTCTGCCACGTTCGCGGAATCTGAATCTTGCACAAGAAGCCCGCCAAGAACCGAGCGCACGTCGCGACTACGCTCAGGTGGGGGCTTAAGCATTTTCATCAAGCGGAGATTTTTCTTCTTCGAGAGGAGGGAGCGGGCATCAGCGTTGAATTCCGGACCGATGATGACCTCGCTGAAGATTTCCGAAATCGCCTTGGCCAGGGGGAGAGTGATTGGGCGATTACAGACGATGATTCCGCCAAAGGGGGCGCGCTTGTCGGTCGCGAAAGCTTTGTCCCAAGCTTTCCGGAGATCCGGATCGGTTCCAACGCCGCAGGGGTTCGTGTGTTTGAGGATTGCAGCCGCTGGTCTTGTGAATTCCGAGATGAGCTGGGCGGCGGCGCTGATATCCAGGATGTTGTTATATGAGAGTTCCTTGCCCTGAAGTTTCTCGAAATAGGAACCAAAGTCACCGTAGAGCTCGGCATGCTGGTGGGGATTTTCGCCATAGCGGAGCCGGAGTTCGAGCGGGACGTCAAGACGACAAGCCGCAAATGCTTGCTGCTCGCGATTGAGAAAGCCGGCGATCGCGCGATCGTAGCCGGCCGTGGTAGCGAAAGCCTTGATCGCGAGACGTTCGCGCAGTCCCCGGCTGGTGCCGCCGCTCTCTTTCGTCATGTCTTCGAGCACCGCGCCGTAGTCTGCAGGATCGGTGACGACGGTTACAGATTGAAAATTCTTGGCGGCGCTGCGGATCATTGACGGCCCACCGATATCGATTTGCTCGATCGCCTCCGGCAGCGTGACATCTCGAGCGATGGTGGCCTCGAATGGATAGAGGTTTACGACAACGAGGTCGATAGGCAGGATGCCTTGCGCCGCGGCCTGCTTTTCGTGTTCTTCGTCGCCACGAAGGTATAGGAGGCCCCCATGAATTTTCGGATGCAGGGTTTTTACCCGTCCGTCAAAGATTTCGGGCGAGCCCGTGAATTTCGAGACCTCGACCGTAGAGATGCCCTCGCCTTGCAGGGTGCGGGCCGTTCCACCTGTGGAGAGAATTTCGACCCCGAGCTGATTCAGCTCGCGAGCAAAATCGACAATGCCAACTTTATCGGAAACTGAGATCAAGGCGCGTTGGATTCTCATGAGGAAGCGAGCAACGTGATGCTGGCGAGAAGAATGACGGGTGACAAGTGACGAGTGAAAAGTTCTTGCTCATTTGCGCGCGGTCGCCACTCATCGTTGCGATGCCGATCAAGTATTGGAGCGTGTTTACCACGGGCTTGCAGAACACTTTCGTGTATCGGTGGAACTTTCTGTTGAGGTCGCTTTTCGGTGTGATTCCGCTGGCGGGGTCCGTCTTCATTTGGCGCGCCCTCTTCGAATCTCGCGGGGAGGATATACGGGGTTTCGATTTCGGTCAGATAATTTATTATTTTCTTGTCGTCCTGCTTGTGGACAACCTGGTGACGCCGACGGATGACGAGTGGCAGATCGCGGCGGAGATTCGCGAGGGACAAATCAACAATTTTCTTTCAAAGCCGATTGATTATCTGGCTTACCGGAC
Source organism: Terrimicrobiaceae bacterium (assembly GCA_036525415.1). Lineage (GTDB taxonomy): Bacteria > Verrucomicrobiota > Verrucomicrobiia > Chthoniobacterales > Terrimicrobiaceae > DASTFP01. The sequence continues at coordinate 70,763 of DATDAL010000067.1, forward strand.
AAGTCTCTTCTTGAGTGCGCGCCTGCTCTACACGGCGGTGACGATTCCCGTCGTGGCAGCTGCTTTCGCCTGGTTTCATGAGTTTATCGTTCTGCCCAGCGATCCCTTCACTTGGCCGCTGTTTTTCCTGTCGCTGGTCATGGCAGGGGCCATTCAATTCTTGATTGCTTACGCGCTGGCCATGCTCGCCTTCTGGATCCTTGAAATCTCGACCGTTGTCTTCATTCTCTATTCCTTCGAATACTACTTGAGCGGACGGCTGTTCCCGCTCGACGTGATGCCTGACGCGATGAGAACAGTTCTGAAGTTCCTCCCATTTACGTATGAGCTCTACTTCCCGGTCGCGGTCTTAATGGAAAAGGTGAGCGGCACCGAATTGTGGGCTGGACTCGCCATCCAAGCCGGGTGGGTGGTCGTCTGCTTTCTGGCGGCACGACTCATGTGGCGCGCGGGATTGCGCCGGTACGAATCGGTCGGCGGATAGCAAGTTTCACCGGACTGCGCTTCGTACACTAAAAGCCGAGCAGACCCGTATTTGGTTCGCGCACTCGCCGAGCAAGTGCCAGGGAAAGGTTTCGTAAAAGGAGAGCTTGAAGTGAAGGCTGGTATCCGGACGGCGAATCAAAAACTCTCGACTCCAAGGGCCAGGACCTCAACCTCGCTATCGGCGTTCACATCAGCCGAGCGAGGCAGGCGATCCAAAAGAGCCATGTCCCCCAAAAGTCATGCCCGGAGAAAACGTTCTGAGAGGGCGATTTCCGTAAGAAAGACCAGTTGTGGAGCGTTTTGGCGAGCGATCTTCCCACTTGCTCGAAATCAAAAGCCCTTCAGGACGGAGACGGCACCAGCCTGAGCCGAGTCCGCCCCGAGAGACCTTTTTGATTGTCTTCGCGAAGTGCGCTTCTATGATGAATTAGGGAGTGTCAAGTGGCTACCTGAAACACGATCAATTGACCGGGCACCCATGAAGTATCGCACCAAAGCAATCGTCCTGCTCATGGCGATGGTCTTTGTGACGACAGGCATTTCGGTAGGCATTTTGTACTGGAACTTCGAACGCCTGCTGCGTGACCAAATGGGCAGCCAGATACTAAGCGTCGCCGCAACCACTGCCGCATTCCTCGACGGAGATCTCCATAAGGCCCTCAAGGCTCCGGGCGACGAAACCTCCGATGCTTATTTGTCGTTGCGAGACGCTATTCGGCGCGGACGCGATGCCAATCGCCGTGAGGACTTCTATGTCAAGTACGCCTACACGCTCACGGTAGATCCGCAGAAGGCCGACCTGATTCAGTTTGGCGTCGATTCGGAGGAAAATACGGAGCTCGTCGCCGCCATTGGGGAGGCCTACCGCTCAAAGCTCAACAATCCGTTCAATATCGACAAGTACCAGTACGATAAGGTCTTCACGAAGGACGATTGGGGCGAATTTCTTACGGCCAATGCGCCGATCAAGGATAAGCAGGGCACTGTTGTTGCATCCCTTGGAATCGATATTGAATCGGACCACGTGAACCGAAAAACGGCGAGTATTTTGACGATTGCGCTGATTACGCTTGGCGGGGCGTTGCTGATTGCTCTTGGTGTGGCAATCATCCTCGCGAATCGTGCGAGCAAGCCGCTGAATGAACTGCGGAGAACGGTTGAGGCGATCGGCAAGGGCGATCTCAGTGCCCGCACGAATCTTCGTTCGAAAGACGAGTTTGGAATGGTCGGGGAGGCAATCAACTCGATGGCGCAGGGGTTGCAGGAAAGGCGCACACTCTTGTCGTCGATCGAACGTTACGTTCCATACAAGGTGGTGGATTCGATTCTTCATTCGCCCGAGTCGCCGACCCTCAAGGGTGAGCGGCGCAAGTTGACCGTGCTTGTTTCCGACCTGCGAGGATTCTGCACGATCGCCGAGAGTAGGCGCCCGGAGGAGGTCGTGACTTTCTTGAACCGCTGTTGCGAGGTGATGAGCGATGTGATCGAGCGCCACGGTGGTACGCTCGATAAATTTGTCGGTGATGGAATGATGGCCACTTTCGGAGCGCCAAACGATGATCAGTATCAGGAAGAACGTGCGGTCAAGGCGGCACTCGATCTGCAGGAGAAAATCGGTGAGTTGTCCGCGAAATGCGAAGAGGAGAATTGGCCTGCCATTAACGTCGGAATCGGGGTTCATTCCGGATACGCCGTTGTGGGGAGCATGGGATCGAGCCGGCACATGGAGTACACGGCCATTGGCGAGACAGTGAACACCGCGCACTATCTCGAATCGGCCACCAAGCAATTCCGCGCGAATATCCTCATCAGCCAATATACCTACAACGCTGTCCGCGGTCAGTTCAACGTGAAGCAACTCGGCCAGGTCAACGTCAAAGGCCACGCAGAGCCCATGGTTGTCTATTCAGTGGAAGGTTTGCGCGACGTGGCTGGCGTCACAGCGCGCGATGACTGACAAGATCCGTGTGGGCGATTGCCGCTTTGGTAAAGGCGTTTTCGCCCGTTCGATGATCCCAAAAGGCGAGGAGATCCTTCGTTTCGCGGGGCCCTTGATTGGCATCGAAGAGGCAATGGCCAAGGGCGCGCGCCAGTGTGATCCCCTTCAGATAGGCCCGGAACTCTACGTGGACATCGGGCCGCCAGGGGTGCTTGTCAACCACTCCTGCGCGCCGAACGCTGGAATCCGCGACGACGTGAGACTAATTGCCATCAGGGATATTATCGCCGAGGAGGAGGTTTTCTACGACTACTCGACCACTATGAACGAAGATCACTGGACCCTCGCCTGCCTTTGCGGAAGCGCCTCGTGTCGCCGGAGCGTTGGCGACTTCAAAAACCTCCCCCTACGCACGCGCCGAAAATACCTGCGTTTGGGAATTGTGCAGACCTATCTTGCGCGCCAACTTGCCCCGCCCTTGCGCTACAGAGCGGAGCCTCAAGCAGCCTGAGCGTCATGTGGATAGTGTATGCCCTCGCGGCGGCGATCATCTGGGGAATTAGCTATGCAGCCAGCGGAAGGGTGATCGAGCGCGGCATGACACCGCTGATTTTCTTCTTCCTTTATACTCTCTTCGGCGCGGCTGCTGCCGCGGCGGCGCTGACTTTTGCCGGTAAGACGGGGAACCTGCTTTCCGAGATCCGAACCCTGGGAGCGGACTGGGTTTGGCTCGTCGTGGCGGTCGTGTCTTCGGGCGCCGGTTCGCTCCTCATTTACATCGCTATTGGGGAGAAGAATGCCACGCTCGCTTCGCTGATCGAAATATCCTACCCGTTTTTCGTAGCGGTATTCGCGTGGCTTTTTTTTCGCGAGGCGCAGTTTAGCTGGCAAACCGTTCTCGGTGGCCTGTTGATTCTTGGCGGAGTGGGAGTCGTTTTCCTTGCCGAGAAGCAATGAACATTGCGCTTGAACTGCGAGAGTGTCGTTCGCAGTCTGTCCCGCGGACAAGGGAGCTGCTCGAATCCATTTGGCTTTTGGGAACTGCTGTTTTTCTCTTGCCAGCGGAAGACGGCAAAATAGCCTCCCGAGATCGAATGAGAAGGTGTCTATTTTCGGCGGTATTTGCCTGGCTCGTCTGGGCTGCTTGCGCCTTTGGGCAGTTCGGAAGCTTCGGGGATGTGCCCGTATCGATCACCGCCGACGGCCACACGCGATTCGAGGGTGGCGTAGCTATAGCTGAAGACAACGTTCAGATCCACTACGGTGATTACAGCATCTATTGCGACTACGCCGAATACAACCCGGACACTCGCGATGTTCTGCTTATTGGCAGTATCCGGCTGTACACGCCGAAAGAGGTGCTTACCGGGCAGCGCGCTCTTTTCAATCTCGAGACCAAGCAGATGCGTGCCCTCGAGTTTTCTGGAGCGCATTTTCCAATGCTCTTCCACGCGTTCAGCCTGCGCGCCCCTTCGACGCGCGAATTCCGCGTAAGGGACGCCATCTTTACGACCGACGACTCCTCCAAACCTGATTTTCACGTCCGATCGAAAAGTGTTCGCATCTACCCAGATAGCAGGGTCGTTTTTTCCAATTCAACCGTCTATATCGGCCAGACGCCAATCTTCTGGTTCCCCTACATCTTCGCCAATATTGACAACACCGGTTTCGAGTTCCTGCCAGGCTTCTACTCACCTTGGGGGGCCTATTTGCTTACCGCCTACAGCTTTCCAATCGGTACCGGCGACAACGTGATCGGAAAGGTACATTTGGACCTCCGCTCAGAGCTTGGAGCGGCCGTCGGCTTCGATACAAAGTTCAAATACGGAAAGGAGGATCGCAGCTATGGCGATTTCATTTCCTACTATGCCTTCGACACGCAGCCTGACCAACCCTTAAGCGGACCAGGCGAACCGGTAGAGGAAGGCGACGAAGGACGCTATCGCGTAACGTTCAAGCACCGGTTGTTTCTGACCGACGACATCTATGCGACGGCGGACGTCAATCTTCTCAGTGATGTCGATTTTCTCGAGGACTACTTTCCGGGTGAATTCCGTGTCGATCCGCAGCCCGACACCTATCTCTCGCTCACGAAATGGGATGAATTCTATACGCTCACCCTACTTGGACGCTGGCAGATCAATGACTTTCAGGAAACCACCGAGCGGCTGCCCGAACTGGTCTTCGACTTTAAGCAACATCGCTTTTTCGGCCTTCCAGTCTATTACGACGGCGAGACAAGCGTCGGCGAATACAAACGGTCCTTCGGAGTAGGACCGGAATTCGGCCAACTAGATTTTCCCGACTACAACTCTTTCCGGTTTGACACCTTCCACCAACTTTCCTTTCCGACTCAATTCTTTGGATGGCTGAACATCACCCCTCGTGCAGGCTTTCGCGCCACCTACTACAGCAACAGCGGAACGTTCCTGAACTTCGGGGGGCAGGTTACGGAAGTGGATCCGGTCACCGGACTTGTGCAGGTGGTAACCCCCCCCTCGCCCCTCAACGCACCGACCCCGATTCTTGAAAAAGCGGGGTCTGTTCTTCGCCCGGTGGCTAACTTCGGCGTGGAGGTTTCTACCAAGATCTCCAAGGCGTATGAGCGTGTGCAGTCCCGATGGCTCGGACTGGACGGACTCCGCCATGTAGTTCAGCCCTACACAAACTATTCTTTCGTCGAAAACTTTGGTCCGTCTCCTGAGGAAATTCTTCAATTCGACCGAGTGGTGCCCTCGACTCAGCTGCTTCCGATCGAATTTCCTCAATTTACTGCGGTCGATACGATTGACACTTGGAACATCCTGCGGCTCGGCGTGCGCAACCGGCTGCAAACCCGCCGAGACCAGCTTACCTATCAATGGATGACGCTCGACACCTTCCTTGACATAAATTTCGACAATCCGTACTCCGACGCCGACGTTTCCAACGTCTTCAGCATTTATTCCTTCCGTCCAGTCCCTTGGTTCGCGATCAACGTCGCGGCGCAGCTTCCGATTGTCGATGAGGGTTTTACGGAATTCAACACCGGCTTTAGTGTCATGCCTACTTCCAGTTTAGCCTTTCGGGTCGGGCATCAGTACATCGACGGCAACCCGTTCTTTGCGGATAACAGCCAGCTCGACTTTTACGCTTACTGGCGGATCAACGAAAACTGGGCTGTCAGCGTATACGAACAATACGAATTTTTCTCTCAGGTCTGGCAGTATCAGCGCTACATGATTCACCGGGATCTCTCGAGTTGGGTTGCCTCCCTCGGAACCCAAGTGCGCGATAGCCTGGGTCAGGACGAACCGGATTTTGGTGTTCTCTTCATTCTGACGCTTAAAGACGCGCCACAGGTCACTCTGCCGGTCTCCTTCGACACGGCGACTTCGCCCATCGAGCCTGGAGCCAGCGCCAATTAGCTACCAATTCACCTTCCATTGCCTGGGATCCGACGAGGCGCAGCGCGAAAACAGGTCGAAGAAATCGGTGCCGCTGCGGTCTGTGTCGCCCGGATACTGATAACCATAGTTCTCGCCAAACGGATCCACAACGTTACCGGCGGCGTTGGTCATGGACTTGTTGAATTCAAAATAAACCTTTCCGGCGCCCGGCATTAGACTGCTTAGTAGGAAGCCATTATTCGCTGGCATACCGTCGCCAGCGACGTTGTTCCCGTGCGGGTAGTCTCCATTATCTGCCTTGTAGTTTTCCAGGGCGACGCTAAGCGCGGCGATTTCGGCCTCGGCGCGCGACATTGCGCCCTTTTTCTGGATGTAGCCTGCAGTACTCAAGATAAGCCCGGCCAGGATCGCAATAATCGCGATGACCACCAACAGCTCGATGAGCGTGAAGGCACGCGTCCTCGGTGGCGGCCGCTGTTCCATACGACCTACGATTGCTGCTGCATACCGCTGATAATGCTGATCAGCGGCAGGAAGAGGGCGATCACGATGGTTCCCACGACCACGGCGAGAAAGACGATCATGATCGGCTCGAGTAGCGATGTCAGACCAGCCACCGCACTGTCCACTTCGTCGTCGTAAACTTCAGCAATCTTGAGAAGCATTTCGGGCAGCTGTCCGGTTTCCTCGCCCACGTCGATCATGCTAATGACCATGGGCGGAAAAACGCCGCTTGCCTCCAGAGGGTGGACAATGGATTCGCCCTCCTTCACGCTATCATGAACCTTCATAATCGCGTTGGCGATTATCGTATTTCCGGCCGTTTCCCGCGTGATCATAAGGGCCTGAAGTATCGGAACGCCGCTCGTAACAAGGGTGCCAAGCGTGCGGCTGAACCGCGAGATCGCGCTCTTGCGGGTAAGATCGCCAAAAAGGGGAGCCTTCAGTTTGATAGTGTCAAAGAAGAGCGCGCCCTTCGCGGTCCTTCCAATCAGTCTGATGAGGATCGCAATTCCCACGACGGCCCCTATGATTAGTAAGATATTGCCTTTCACCATTGTGCTCGCGCCTATGACAAACTGCGTGAGAGGGGGCAGCGGCTTGCCGCCAAGCATATCCGCGAATATCGCCTGAAACTTCGGAACGATAAACACGAGCAGGAAGCCCATTATCAGAATGGCGATAAGCAAGACGATGATGGGATAAAACATCGCCGAGACGACCTTGTTCTTGATCTTCTGGGCCTTCTCCTGAAATTCGGCAAGGCGAAGAAGAACCAGTTCGAGCACGCCGCCAAGTTCGCCCGCCTTCACCATATTTACATAGAGCTTGTTAAAAATCCTGGGATGAGCAGCGAGACTTTCGGAAAATGTCCCGCCACCTTGCACTCCTTCGGCCAGGTTGACGATAACCTTTCGGAGCAGCGGATCGGGCTCCTGTTTCGCGAGTACGGTCAGCCCACGCAAAAGCGGAAGGCCCGCATCAATCAGCGTGGCGATCTGCCGGGTATACAACATGAGCGTTTTTCCCTTGATCGTCTTTCGCTCGAAAAAGGGAAGAGAGATGGCCATCGGCTTCTTTGCCGAAGCAGACTGCCTCGAGGCGGCCTTTACCGCCTTGGCGGCCTTTCCACCTTTGCCTTCCTCTGCTATTGCCTTGGGAAAATAGCCTGCCTGCCTCAGCTGCCCAACGGCATCGTTCTGCGTGTCCGCTTCAATCACCCCGGAAGCTTCTTGTCCCCGGGCGTCAAGGGCAACGTATGTATAGCGAGGCATGAAGGGGATTTGAGTTAAATGTAGGAAAAAAGTCTAATTTCGATGGCTCCTTCTGTCGAGCAGAGATTCTCAAATTGCCAGAAAGGGATTTTCGCGTCGTTCCCGACCGATTGTCGTAGCAGGACCGTGGCCCGGGAGCACGATTTCGCCGTCATCGAGTGGAAGGAGTTTCCGCCGGATGCCTTCGAGAAGCAAATCCCTGTCCCCGCCCGGGAGATCCCAGCGGCCCACGCCGTCCCTGAAAAGAACGTCCCCGCCGATGACGACCTTTTCATCGAGAAAGTGAAAGCAGAGGCTCCCAGGACAATGTCCAGGCACATGGTAAATGCGAACGGGTGCACCGAGCAGTTCGGTGGGTCCTTCCTCCTCGTCAAGCAAGACGTCCGCTGTGAAGGGATCGATCTCCAATTCGAAGCCCCAACGGCGGAAGAACTCCCGATCTTCCACCATCGGGGCGGTGTCCGGATGCATCGCGGTCTTGCAGCCATGACGCTTGACTATTGCAGCGGCGTCGGCAACGTGGTCAAAATGGCCATGTGTGAGCACCAAGAGATTGACCCGTTCGTTGGCGAACGCAGAATCAGCACCTTGCGGCGCGTCGAAAAGAATGCCGCCCCCTGGGGCTTGGTAGTAGAAACAATTAGTATCGAACACGCCGCCGGTGAAGGTTTTGAACCGATTCATGAGAAAATGGTCAGAGAAAATGATGCCGAAGTTTGATTTTCAGAACTCTCTCTGCAAGTTTTTCATGGTTCCCAGCTAATGAAGCGCGCTTTATCAGGTCTCTTTTTGGCAGGGTTGCTTGCTTTTGCAGGGCTCATTCCCGCGCCCGCTGCCGCCCGCAACTCTCTCGATCCCGGCCAGGTGGCGATCTCAGTGGCACGCTGGCTCGAGCAAGGCCATTACACCCGCGAGAAATTGGATGACAAGATGTCTGGCAGGTTTCTGCAGACATACCTTACGACGCTGGACTACAACAAACTGTACTTCACGCAGCAGGATATCGACGAATTCCAGAGCAAATATTCCACTACTCTCGGCGACAATGTCTTGCGGGGAGATCTTGGGCCAGCACGCGAAATTTTCACGCGTTTCAAGCAGCGCGTCGAAGATCGTGTCGCCAAGAACAAGAAACTTGCTCAGAAAAAATACGCCTTTGACAGCAGCCGCACGGTCGAGATCAACCGGCAGGACGCTCCATGGCCAAAGAACCAGGAGGAAGCCGATCGGATTTGGCAAAACCGCATCGAGGCCGAACTCCTCAAAGAGGAACTCGCGGAACTCAAACTCAGGCCTCCACAGGAAACGGTGACTCGCCGGTACGAACAGGTTCTCCGCAACGTCCGCGAAATGGAGGACGATGATGTGGTCAAAACATTCCTCAGCGCTCTCGCCCAAACGTATGATCCGCATTCGGAATATCTGAGCCCCTCGGACCTGGAGAATTTCCAGATCTCGATGAAGCTCTCGCTGGTCGGAGTCGGGGCCGTGCTTTCTTCCGAAGACGGCTATGCGAAGGTCAAGGAAATCGTCCCCGGCGGGCCTGCTGATCGCGACGGGCGCTTGTCGGTAAGCGATCGGATTGCAGCCGTCGCCCAGGGAGACGCAGACTTCGAGGACGTCGTCGATATGAAACTCGACAAGGTCGTCGAGAAAATCCGGGGCAAGAAAGGCACGCTTGTCCGTCTCCTTGTCATTCCCAGTGACGCCACCGATCCCTCCAAGAGGAAAATCGTCGAGATTCGCCGAGATGAGGTGAAACTCAAGGACCAGGAAGCCAAGGCTGAAGTGCTCGATCTCGAGGAGAGCGCAGGACGTCCGACCCGCATCGGTTGGATCACTCTTCCTTCGTTTTATGCAAACATGGAGAATCGCGGCACTCCAAAGAGCACCACACAGGATGTGGCGGCGCTTATCGCCCGTCTAAAGCGCGAAGGCATTCAAGGCCTGATCATTGACCTTCGCCGCGATGGAGGAGGCTCTCTCGAAGAAGCCATCAATCTTACGGGCCTCTTCATTCCGAGGGGACCTGTGGTCCAAGCCAAAGACTCCAACGGAAAAATCACTGTCTCCCAGGATACCAATCCCGATCTCGCGTACAGCGGCCCGCTTATGGTGCTAACCAATCGTCTGAGCGCTTCGGCGAGCGAAATCTTTGCCGCCGCACTGCAGGATTACGGCCGAGCCGTGGTCATTGGGGACGAGCGCACATTCGGCAAGGGCACCGTGCAGACTGTTCTCGACCTCGGTCGTCTCATGTCGCCTTTCAGCTTGGGCACAGCTGATGCCGGCGCCTTGAAATTGACCATTCAAAAATTCTACCGCGTCCGGGGTGGCTCGACCCAGCTCAATGGCGTCGAGTCCGACATCGTTTTGCCATCCTTAACGGACAATTCCGAGATCGGAGAAGGTTCCCTAAAGAACAGGCTCGCTTACGACGAGGTTGCGCCACAAAAGATCGCAGATTCGATGGCGGCAACGCCACTTTTCCTCAACCAGCTCAGGACCCGATCGGCCGCCCGGGTCGCTGCCGATCCAGAGTTTCGCTATACGATGGAGGACATGCGTCGTGTGCGCGAAAAAATCGTCCAGAATACGATCTCGCTTAACGAAGGCGTTCGGCGCAAGGAGCTCGTTGAGGACAAGAAGCGAAAGGAAATGCGAGACAAGGAAAGGCAATCGCGCGGTCCGGCCCTCCGGGTTCAAGCCTACGAACTCACCCTCGACGATCTCGCAGCCCCCAAACTGCGTCCAGTCGCCTTCGATCGGAAGCAGGAGAAAAACCTGCTCGACTCGGACGAGGATGAGGCGGATGCAAAGAAGGAGACTCCTGAACCTGATCCCATTCGCAACGAATCTCTGCGCATCGTCCGTGATCTCATTGAGCTAAACCAACAGACAAAGACCGCGAGCATTCAAAACGACAGTCCGCTCTAAGACATCGAATTCCCGTTTGATACTAGGGATTTGTTGACAGCTGAGCCTCGATTTGTGATCATTAATAAGATAGCGCATAATATCGCTGTTTGAACTCCTAATGTCCTATGTCTGAACCTAAGAAGGAAACTGTGCGCATCGTCCTTCCACCGCGTCGGGACGGCCAGCCTCTGGCATCGAATCCTCGCGAAACCGCGATGATTAACCTGCCCCCCAAGCCCGTACCGAAAGCCGCCACTCCCGAGTCGGCCGCTGTACCGCCTTCTCCGGGAGAGCCGCAGGGTATTTCGCCGCTTCCAAAGCCGCCGGGAATTCCTTCGTTTGCCCCGAAGGCCCCGGGGTTGTCCACCCCACCCGTTGCGCCCAAACCGCCTTCGATTGCGGGAGTGGCGCCTGCCGCTCCAAAGCCGCCTTCGATAGCGCCCATTGGGCCGAAGCCGCCTTCAGTAGTTGGAGTGCCTCCCGGCGTTCCAAAATCGGGAGCACCGCCAGTGGCTCCGAGGCCGCCGGGTACAGTAATGCCCTCGGCGTCGATCCCGCCTTCGGCCCCAAAATCACCGTCGGTCGCGGGCGGTCCCGTGATTGCTCCGGCTTCGCTTTCAGCGGAGAGTAAGAAGGAGACAGCGAAGGTTCCGCCCAGCACCCCGGGTTCCAGGCCTGGTATGCCTCAGGCGTCTGTGCATTTGCAAAGGAAGGGTCCCTCCTCGAGCTCTGCGATAACAGTTGCACGCCAAGTTCAACCTGAGGGGACAGCCGGGTTGGTGGTCGGCATCCTTGCCCTCGCCGCATCGCTAATTGCCGTCGGCGTTCAGGTTTGGATGTTTTTATAGTCGCGGAGCGCTCGGCCTTTGCGACATTCCCAGCGTAATCGTCGCCGGCGGATTTCCCCGTCAGATCTGGCTTTTTGGCATGGGCCTGCTACTGTTTGGCGTCTATGGCTAGTGAGAACGTTGTAGAGCTGAACGATTCGAATTTCGACAGTGTTGTTTCAAAGGCCTCGGAGCCGTTGCTGGTTGATTTCTGGGCTCCGTGGTGCGCGCCATGCCGCATGCTGACGCCAGTAGTCGAGGAGATCGCCGGTGAAAACGCCGGAAAGTTTACCATCACTAAAGTCAACGTGGACGAGTCACCCGTCGTCTCGGAAAAGTTTGGTATTCGCAGCATTCCGACGTTGCTGTTTTTCAAAGCCGGAGAAAAGCGAGATCAAACAGTGGGCGTCCTTGGTAAGGCCGAAATCGTCCGCCGGCTTCAAGCTCTGGCTTAGTCCGAATCTTTCGGAAGCCAATTGATATTGGTTGCCTAATGGCTGCGGTTCCCTTCGTCCATCTGCATTGCCATACGGAATACTCTCTGCTGGACGGAGCGATTCCAACAAAAGACCTTGTCAGAAAAGCCGTCGAATTCGGCATGCCGGCGGTCGCCATTACCGATCACGGCAATCTCTACGGCGCGATCGAGTTTTACCAAGCCGCGCAAAAGGCAGGAATCCGGCCGATCGTCGGCTGTGAGGCCTATGTGGCTCCCGGCTCGATGCACGATCGCAACGCCACCTCCGGAAGGGAAGCCGCCTTCCATTTGACGTTGCTTGCCGCCGATGCGGACGGATATCGCAATCTTGTCAAGCTTATCACTGCCGCGCATCTGGAAGGCTTCTACTATAAGCCGCGCGTTGACAAGGAACTGCTTGCGAGCCATTCGCGCGGACTCATCGCTCTGAGCGGCTGCCTCAAGGGCGAGGTCAACAGCAGGCTGCTTGCGGGCGATTCCGTGGGAGCAAGAAAGATCGCCGGCGAATATCGCGAGATTTTCGGACGCAACGATTTTTTCATAGAGTTGCACGATCATAGCCTCGACGCTCAGCGACGCTGCAATCCCGAGCTCATGCGGATCGCTCGCGAGCAGGATCTCGGACTGGTCGCTGCGAATGATGTTCATTTTTTGGAACGCGGACACCATGAATCCCACGATGTGATGCTCTGCATCGGCACGGGCGCGATGGTTTTCGACGAAAAGCGGATGCGATACGCTCCCGAGCTCTACTTCAAAAGCCCTCAGGAAATGACCTCCCTCTTCGGGGAGGTTCCCGAAGCCCTGGCCAATACCGTGCGCATTGCCGAAAGGTGCGAGCTGAAGCTCGAATTTGGACAGGCGAAATATCCCGCCTTCGAAGTGCCCGCTGGAAAAGTTCGGGCGGAATATTTTCGCGAGCTTTGCTGGCAGGGACTTCGCGAGCGTTACGGCCAAAGGGCGGAAACCGATCGCGAGCTCAGTCAGCGCCTTGAATACGAACTCTCAGTCATAGAAAGGACCGGATTTGTCAGCTATTTCCTGATCGTCTGGGACTTTATCAACCACGCAAGACTGCAGGGGATTCCCGTTGGGCCGGGCCGTGGTTCTGCGGCGGGATCGCTCATCGCTTACGTGCTGCGCATCACCGATATCGACCCACTGCGCTACGGCTTGATATTCGAGCGCTTCCTCAATCCGGAGCGCATCAGTCCGCCTGATATCGATGTGGACTTCTGCATGGAGCGCCGGGGCGAGGTCATTGACTACGTGCGCCGCAAATATGGCGAGCGCTGCGTTTCGCAGATTGTGACATTCGGCACACTTGGCGCGAAAAGCGTGGTGCGCGATGTCGGCCGCGTGCTCGGCTGGAGTTACACGGACGCCGATCGACTCGCCAAGATGATCCCCAACGAGCTGAACATCACGCTTTCGGGCGCCGCTGAGAAAAACTCCGAGCTTCGAACGGCGATTGATAGCGAGCCCGCCACTCGTCAGCTCTGGGATCACGCGCTGGTGCTCGAGGGTCTGAGCCGCAACACAGGCATTCACGCGGCTGGCGTCGTCATCGGCGACCGGCCGCTGGATGAATACATCCCGTTATGCCGAGGGAAGGACAACGAGGTCATCACTCAGTACGAGATGAATGCGCTTACAGAGCTCGGAATGCTCAAGATGGACTTCCTCGGGCTAAAGACGCTCACCGTGATCGAAGAGACCGTCCGGATGATTCGGGAGAAGAATCCCGAATTCGATTTCAGCGCAATTCCAACCGACGATCAGGCGGCGTTCGCCATCTACAATCGAGGAGAAACCCTTGGCGTCTTCCAGATGGAGGGCGGAGGGATTACAAACTGCTGCAAGCGCTTTGACGTGCGTTCCATCGAGGACATCATCGCCATCGGCGCGCTTTATCGGCCCGGACCGATGAAATTCATCGATGATTACATCGCGCGCAAGAAAGGTCAGAAAAGCATCGAATATGCGCATCCGCTTCTCGAGCAGGTTTGCGCGGAAACCTACGGCATCATGGTTTATCAGGAGCAGGTGCAGCGCGCTGCGAATGTGCTCGCCGGTTACTCGCTTGGCGAAGCCGACCTCCTTCGACGCGCGATGGGCAAAAAAGATCGTGAAAAGATGGCCAAGGAGCGCAGTCGCTTCGTGGAGGGTTGTGCCCGCGTCAACGCAATCGGCGAAGCGACTGCGAACGCGATCTTCGACTTCATCGCGCGATTCGCGGAGTACGGATTCAATAAGTCGCACAGCGCCGCCTATGGGTGGGTTTCTTATCAGACTGCCTTCCTCAAGGGCCACTATCCGGTTGAGTTTATGGCGGCGCTATTGACACACGACGCTTCGACGACTGATCGCATCGCCGAGGTCATTGGAGAGTGCTCCCGAATGGGCATCAAGATTCTCGCCCCAGATGTGAATTCCAGCGGCCTCCACTTTGTACCGGAAAGCTCCGGCCAGACCGCGGCCATTCGCTTTGGGCTTGCCTCGATAAAAAATGTCGGTTCCGCGGCAATGCGATGTGTCATCGAAGGGCGCTCCAAGTCGGGAGCGTTTCATTCTCTCGAGGATTTTTGCGCCCGGCTCGACTCACACAGCGTAAACCGAAAGATCTTGGAGAGCTTGGTAAAATGCGGTGCGTTCGATTGTTTCCGCAAAACCAGGGCAGAGCTTTTTGCCAGCCTCGACCAGGCGATTTCTTCCGCGGCGGTGCTGCAGAGAGATCGGGCGAGCGGGCAAAGAGCCCTCTTCGACAGCCTCGATACTCGCTCACCGCAGGCGGCTCGTCTTCCTCAGGTCGAGCCGTGGCCTCGCAACGAAATGCTAGCTTACGAGAGGGAATTGCTAGGTTTTTATCTCACGGGCCATCCGCTGGAAGCCTATGCCGGCCATTTCGACAATCCGAAGATCACATCGGTCGCTGCCTCCCGGCAAATCGAGGAGCCTTCGACCGTTCGCCTCGCAGGCATAGTGTGCTCGGTCGAGAAGAAGTTTACCAAAAAGGACGGCAAGCCCTTCGCGGTCTTCGTCCTAGAGGATTTCACCGGACAGATCGAGATGACGGCTTGGGAGGACGTGTTTGTTGCAAATCAAGGGCTCCTCAATCCCGGTTCGGTGGTCGCTGTCTCAACCCGCCTGACGCGCAGGGACGACGGCATCCGGGCCACTGCCAATTCACTGGCTGCGCTAAAGCCGAAGAGTTCGGTGAGGCCCGTCCGCCTCCGGCTTGCACGAGGAAAGCTCTCGGAAGGCTCTTTGCCCGATATTCTGGAGGCTGTTAGACGGTTTCCCGGCAAGCGGCCGCTCATCATCGAAATCGTGAATGACGAAGGGCTCTCTTTTGAAATCCGAGCCTCCGAGCGTCTGGCAGTGGGAGACGAAAGCGGACTGCAAGCAGCTGTTCTTCAATTCGCTGCAATAAAAAATGATGCGGCTTGAGTTCTCTGTTATTGATTGTCGCAAATCGTCAAGATAGAATTCGCGCCTCCATGAAAACCATTTTTGTCGTCGGCGGAGCAGGTTACATTGGGAGCATTTGTGTCGAACAGTTGCTCAACGAAGGTTACGAAGTCGCGGTCTTTGACAATTTGACCGAAGGTCATCGCAAGGCGGTCGAGCCTCGCGCGGAGTTTTTCCAAGGCGATTTGGCGGACAGGACCGTAATCAGCCACGCGATTGGCGAAGTGAAGCCTGACGCCATAATGCATTTTGCCGCAAACGCTCTCGTCGGTGAGTCCATGCAGAATCCGTCGAAGTATTTTCGCAATAATGTGGCCAATGGTGTGAATTTGCTTGATGCTGCCATTGAGCACGGCGTGAAGAAGTTTGTTTTTTCCTCAACCTGCGCGACCTTCGGAATTCCTGATCGCGTTCCGATCGATGAATCGCTTCCCCAGGTTCCGATCAACCCCTACGGAGAATCCAAGCTGTTGTTCGAAAAAGTCCTTCGGTGGTACGACGAGGTGCATGGTCTGACGTATGTCTCGCTTCGCTACTTCAATGCGGCGGGTGCGACAGAGAAGTATGGCGAAGACCATCGTATCGAAACGCATCTGATCCCAAACGTTCTCAAGGTGGCCCTTGGCCAGCGCGAGTCAGTCGATATCTACGGAACCGATTACCCGACCCCGGACGGCTCGTGTATTCGCGATTACATTCATATTCTTGACCTCTCGCAAGCGCATATCCTTGCTCTCAAAGCCGAAAAGAGCGAACGCTTCAACCTTGGAACCGGCGGCGGAACGTCAGTCAAGGAAGTCATTGATACCTGCCGTGCCGTCACAGGCAAGGAGATCAAGGCGGTCGAGAAGCCGCGCCGGCCTGGAGATCCCCCGCGTCTGATCGCCTCTTCGGACGGGATTAGGAACGCGTTTGGATGGAAGCCAAAGTTCCAGGATATTCGAACGATCGTCGAAAGTGCCTGGGCCTGGCATGTCAAAAATCCAGGCGGATACGGAGACTAGTTGTCTTCCGATTGGGAAAACCGCTAATGAGCAGGTTTTCCGACAGTTGAAGAGGCCCTTGTGTCAAGGGCGTGTGATTAGACAGTCGGTTGGCACAACCGCAAGGATCTCCTGTTACGTCGTCGGGCGGGGCTTTGGCGGCCAGCGCTCGGCCTCCTGACCGGTCCTTAGGCTAAACGAGGGCAATTGCGGCATCGTTTGCACCCTCGAGGCCGCTGTGCTAAGCGAAGGAATGCTCCGCTGGATTTTACTTCCTTTGCTGGCTATTGCAGCGCACGCGCAGGTTTACCAGGGCAAGACACTCGTGACTGCATCGCTTGTAGCGGACACGACGGGCGTTGTTCCGGGCAAACCTTTCGAGGTCGGCGTGCTCCTGGAGATGGCGCCTCGCTGGCACACGTACTGGGAGTACCCTGGCGACGCCGGACTTCCGACATCCATTACTTGGACGCTTCCTGAAGGATTCGCTGGAGGGCCCATTCAATGGCCGCTGGCGGATCGTGTGATCGAACCCGGAGAAATCGAAGTTTACGCCTACAAGGATAAAGTTCTTCTGATAACCGCGATCGCTCCACCCTCAGAGATTGCCGAAAAGGCGGTAACACTGCGGGCCAAAGTCGATTGGCTGGTCTGCGAGGAAATATGTATTCCTGGTTCGGCGAATTTGGAACTCTCTCTCCCGGTAGTTGGTCAAGCTACGGAGGCGAACGCAGAACTCTTTTCCACCTTTCGCCGACTTCTTCCCGCCGCGACGCCACCCCCTTATCAACTCGAATGGACGAGAAACGGCAACCTGCTCGCATTGAGCGTAAACGGCTTGAAGGATGTCAAAGCGGTCGATCTTTTTCCCCTCCCCGCGAAGGGCGAGCAAGTTGGACACCCGAAAGTTAGTCCGATCCAAAACGGCGCCGCAACAATAACATTTGAAAATCCTGGCGACTTGCGTGGCGTACTGGTCGTGGAAACGGCGGATGGACGCCAAGGGTGGCTCGTTTCTTCGACTGAACGTCTCGCACGGGACCAGGCGATTCCATTAAAAGGTTCAGTACCGAGCGCGAACCGGACGGGTCTCTGGCAAGCCCTGGTCTTCGGTTTCGTTGGTGGGTTTATCCTGAACCTCATGCCCTGCGTGCTGCCGGTGATCTCACTGAAGATCTTCGGGTTCATCCGCCAGGCGGGCGACCATCCCGAACGAATCTTGCGCCACGGTCTGGCATTTATTGCCGGGATCTTCGCATGGTTTCTCGGCCTTGGCTTGGTCATCCTCGGGCTGAAACTCGCCGGAAGCGAAGTAACATGGGCATTTCAATTTCAGAACCCCTGGTTCAATCTCATCATCGGCTGCATCGTCTTTGTTTTCGCCCTCAATCTTTTTGGCGTGTTCGAGATCGTTCTCCCGGGACATGCCAGCATGGCGTTAGCGGAGGCGTCGTCGCACGAGGGCTACGCGGGTTCATTCTTTCAAGGCATTTTCGCAACGCTGCTAGCCACGCCCTGCACTGCACCCTTCCTGGGCACGGCCCTCGGCTTTGCATTTAGCCAGTCTCCGCCGGTAATTCTTGCGATGTTTGCCTCTGTGGCTCTTGGCATGAGCGCGCCCTACTTTTTGCTTTCCGCCAAGCCCGGATGGATGAAACTTCTGCCGAAACCGGGCGCATGGATGGAGCGCGTAAAGCAATTCATGGGATTCCCGCTCCTGGCAACCCTCATCTGGCTCCTTTACATCCTTGGCAATCAAAGAGGGCTCGAAGCTGTTATTTGGGCCGCCGCTTTCCTCCTCTGTCTCGCGATAGCCTGCTGGATCTACGGCGCATTTTGCGGTCCGCTCTCCTCCGGGAAGACACGTGTCGTGTCGCTCGCTGCGATCGTTTTAGTCGTATTCGGTGGCGCCCGCTTCTTTCTCAGCGCGAGATTTGCGCACTCGACATTGCCTGGGACAGCAAGCCGCGCCGCCGAGAGCATCGCATGGAAGCCCTTCTCGCAAAAGGCGCTCGACGATCTCCTGAAGGCGGGCAAGCCGGTATTCGTCGATTTCACGGCAGACTGGTGCATTTCCTGCAAGTTCAATGAGCGGACAGCCATCGACGTTCCCGCCGTGCGAGAAGCTTTTGCAAGAGACGGTATTGTGCCCATGAAGGCCGACTGGACAAACGCCAATCCCGAAATCACTGCGGCGTTGAAAAAGTTCGGACGCGTCGGCGTTCCGTTCTATGTGCTTTATCCCAGCGGAAAATCTGATCAACCGATTATCTTGCCCGAAATTCTCACCGTAAATATCGTTCTCGATGCGCTTTCCAAAGCACGCCGGTAAGTAGGGCGGATGGGCTTGAAAGCAAGACGGGATCGCAGATTCGGCCCTGTGCATGACAGTCCGCAAGGTCGAGCGACTTGCGCGGTTCTCAGGAGTGGATAGGTTTTTCCGACTATGAGAATCTCACCCGCCCTCTTTGCAGTTGCTCTCGCCGCCTCGGTTTATGCCAACCCTGAGATCGGCAAGCCGGCGCCAGATTTCACGCTCAAGGATCTCTCCGGGCAGAGCCACGAATTGTCTGATCTCAAGGGCAAGTTTGTCGTGCTGGAGTGGGTCAATTTCGGCTGTCCCTTCGTCAGGAAGCACTATGGCTCAAAGAATATGCAAGAGCTGCAAAAGCAGTTCGCTAATAAAGGGGTGGTGTGGCTCTCGATCTGTTCCTCTGCGCCAGGGAAGCAGGGAAATGAAACGCCCGACACCGCGAAGAGCCGTTTCTCTGAGTTCGGTTCCGTCGCAACCGCTTACCTCGTCGATGAAGACGGCAAAGTGGGCAGGTTATACAATGCGAAGACGACGCCGGAAATGTTCGTCATCAATCCCGAGGGGGTGCTGATCTATGCGGGGGCGATCGATGACAAGCCGACGCCTGACCCATCGACCGTTGCCAGTGCGAACAATTACGTCAAGGCCGCTCTCAATGAAGCGACCAAGGGCGAACCGGTATCCGTATCGTCCACGAAGCCTTATGGGTGCTCGGTCAAATACTGAGTAGCCGGTTGGCCGATGCAAACTCTGAGATAAGATTGGAGATTGTTCGAAACGGGGGCATTCTGCGCGCGACGCAAGAAACCGATTTTCGAGCCAGCTCTTGCAGACTCGCGTTTTCGGGGCTTCCCTTTCTCCGATAATCTCGCTAAAGCGCCATGAGATCCCCTACGCTATGGCCAAAGAACGCATTCGGCTCGACGAGCTTGATCAGTCAAAATCTCTCGACCAAGAGGAGTACAAGAAGCTTCTCAAAAAGTATCAGTTGGAGCTTCTCAATGCTCAACTCGTCCTGCGAGAAAGCAAGAAATCGCTGATCATCGTTGTGGAGGGCCCGGACGCGGCCGGCAAGGGCGGAGCGATCAAGCGCGTGACCGAACGGCTTGATCCGCGTCTTATCCGCGTCTATTCGATCGTCAAGCCGACTCCAGAAGAGTACCAGCACCATTACATGTGGCGGTTTTGGAATAAACTGCCGCCTCATGGTCAAATAACCATCTTCGACCGCTCTTGGTATGGGCGCGTCCTCGTTGAACGCGTCGAAAAATTTTGCACGGAAGCAGAGTGGAAGCGTGCCTACCGGGAGATCAATGAATTCGAGCGTCAGCTCGCGGATGATGGTGCGATTATTATAAAGTTCTACCTGCACGTCACGAAGGACGAACAACTCGATCGCTTCAAGCGCCGCGAGGCCGATCCCTACAAGCATTGGAAGATCAGCGATGAGGACTGGCGTAATCGTAAACACTGGGAGCAGCACAACGAGGCGGCGGAGGAACTGTTCGAGAAAACCTCTTTCGATCACGCGCCGTGGGTAATCATCCCTGCGAACTACAAGTGGTATGCCCGCGTGAAAGTCGTAAAGTCCGTCGCAGAGCGCGTCGCGAAAATCCTGAAAACCTAGCTATCCTGCGATTCGCACCTGAACGGAATTGATGCCCGGAGTTCGCAGCGCGGCATCGATGGCTCGAGCGGCCGTCGAGGCGGGCACAGTTTCCTCGAGACTTAGAAAAGCCTTGGCATCGCGAACCGTTACCGTCGCAAAGACCGAATCGGGAATCCCATCGGCATCCTTCAGCGCACGACGAAGCCGGCCGAGAAGGATTGCATCTTCATAGAGTCCCGTTGCCAAGACTTTGGCAGCTCTGGCTTTCGAGAAGACGAGCGCTCCTTTGCTCTCTCCAACCAGGTAGCCCTCGCGCACAAGAATGATGATCTGCTCCGCTCTTGTCGGCTCGGTCCTTGGAACGCGTGATTGAAGCGTTGCCCTTCTTTCAGGCGGAGATGGAACCGCTGCGGTCGTCTTGGCAGGCACCCGAGCGGTCGTTGTGATCGGACCAGGACGTGGGGCGGCCGCCGCTGCCGCGCCGGTAGAGGGCACTCTGTGAGCACAGGAGACAATCAGCGCAGCGGCGTAAGTAAAAGCGCTTCGCCGGGCAAGCTTTACAAGTTCCATGCGGCATGCGTGCCACGAACAGATTGGAAACTCCAGGAGCGATTTCGCAAACTTTGCTCTTGCCGGCAGCACGAGGAAAAATACGTTCGTTGTATGAGACAGTCGAGTCCTGTCGCTTATGATTCGAAGATTGAAGGCAATGTAATAATTACTCGTCTCGACGCGGCAATCAACTGGATGCGCAGCAATTCGCTCTGGCCGATGCCGATGGGGCTGGCTTGTTGCGCCATCGAATTGATGGCGGCTTCCTCTTCCCGCTATGATATTTCCAGATTCGGCGCGGAGGTGATGCGTTTTTCTCCTCGTCAGAGCGACGTAATGATCGTGGCCGGCACTGTGACCTACAAGATGGCTCTTGCGGTAAAGCGAATTTGGGAGCAAATGCCGGAGCCAAAGTGGTGCATCGCGATGGGAGCCTGTGCATCGAGTGGCGGAATGTACCGCAGCTATGCCGTCCTCCAGGGAATCGATCACTTGCTACCTGTGGATGTCTATGTGTCGGGTTGTCCCCCACGGCCCGAAGCTCTGCTCGATGGACTGATCAAACTGCAGAAAAAGATCATGGCCGAACACTCCATAAGGGACCAAAAAAAGGCCCTCGCTGAAGCCGTATGACCCTCGAGACAGCCTTGGTACGGCTCCGTGAGCCCTATGCGGACGCGATTCTTTCCGAGACGGAATTTCGGGGGGAGAAGGCGCTTTGTCTGAAGATCGAGTTGTTGCGCGAGGTCTGCACATTCTGCCGCGACGAACTTGGTTTCGACTACCTCATCGATATTACGAGCATCGACCATTTTGGCGACTACCCACGCTATGAGATCGTTTACGAATTGTATTCCATGGCGAGCGGGATCCACCTGCGCCTCAAAACGCTGGTGCCCGACGAAGACAATCCCATCGCGCCCACGGTTTCCGATATATGGCCGACGGCCAACTGGCACGAACGTGAAATCTACGACATGATGGGTGTTCGCTTCGACGGCCATCCCGATCTGCGGCGGATACTAATGTGGGACGGATATCCTTTTTTCCCGCTGCGCAAGGACTTTCCGCTCGAGGGCAAACGAAGCGAGGCTGGGGAGGTGGCCTTTTCCGATGTTGCGCCGCTCGCCGGCGGACCGTTTGTCACGGCTCCCACAGATGGCACCACACAGGTGCGTGAACCCCGGGCGCGCACGGGAGGAGACGACCTCCCTCGCGAAAAATTCATCGCCGAGCCTTGATCGCAGACCCTCAGGGCTTGACGGAACTCATCGCCAGGCTCACTCCCGAATCCCGGATCGCTCTGGATACCGAGGCCGACAGCCTGCACAGCTACTTTGAAAAGCTGTGTCTCATCCAGATCAGCACAGAGCACGAAAATGCCCTAGTCGATCCTCTGGCAGGGTTTTCTCTTCAGCCGCTTTACGAGGCTCTAGCGAAAAGACGGATCGTCCTCCACGGCGCTGACTACGATCTGCGAATGCTCCATCGCGGCGGACAATTCGCGGCTACTGATATTTTCGACACCATGATCGCCGCACGCCTCTGCGGGTATCAGGAACTTGGTCTCGCGGCCTTGGTGGCGAAGCACTTTGGCGTGAAGCTCTCCAAGGCCTCGCAGAAAGCAAACTGGGCGCTGCGTCCCCTCTCGAATCAGATGATCGAGTATGCCATCAACGATACCAAATACCTGCTTCCTCTTGCCGAGATTCTCGAGACGGAGCTCTTGCGCCTGAACCGTTGGGATTGGTTTTGCGAATCGTGTGAACGAATGATCGCCTCCGCCCGTGAGCCGCGTGAACGCGATGAAAGCAAGGCCTGGCGAATCCCAGGCAGCGCTGCTCTCCGCCCTCGAGCCCAATCGATATTGCGAGTTCTATGGTATTGGCGCGACGCGGAAGCGCGTGCCTGGGACCGACCGCCGTTTCACGTCATGAGCAACGAAGATATCGTTCGAATCGCGGAGCGAGCCGTGAATGGGGAGGCCTTCTCGACTCCCAGGATGAGCAATCGTCGCCGGAAGAGCTTCGAGATTATTTTGGCTTTGGCCCTGCACATCCCCGAGGCCGAGTGGCCCGTTCCGACAAGGTCCGGACGGCGGCGTCCCAGCCGAGAGCAGATCGAACGCTTTGAGCACTTGAAGAACACCCGCGACAGGGTCGCCGCCGAGTTGGGTCTCGATTCCTCCATCGTTGCACCACGAAGCGCGCTGGAGGCCGCTTCGGTCGATCCCCAGACCTGGCTTCTTATGCGCTGGCAGAAGCAGTTGCTCGACCTTGGCACGTCCCCGCAGGTTGTCCATGCCTCCTGAGACCGATCTCATAGCCTTGGCGCTTGCCGAAGACATCGGCGAGGGCGACGTGACGACATTGTATTTCACCGATCCGCACCGCCGCAGCGCAGCAAAAATTGTGGCCCGCGAGACTTGTATCATCGCCGGCCTGGATGTTGCCAGGGAAGTCTTCCGGAGAGTTGACGCCGAACTCTCGATCAAGAAACTCGCGGAAGACGGCGCCCACTTGTCGGCCGGTGGCGTAGCAATGGAATTGCGCGGGCGTGCAGCATCTTTGCTGACCGCGGAACGCACCGCCCTGAATTTCCTCCAGCGTCTTTCCGGTGTTGCCACTCTCGCTGGAAAATTCGTTGCGGCGGTGGAAGGCACTTCTGCAAAAATCCTCGACACTCGGAAGACCACGCCCGGAATGCGCCGACTCGAGAAGGCCGCCGTGGCAGCCGCGGGCGGCGCAAACCACCGCCTTGGCCTGTACGACATGGTTATGGTCAAGGACAATCATCTTGCAGCGCGCACGAGCTTGGAGACGCTGCAGGCTTCGATCTCCAAGGCGAAATCCGACCGACCCAGCATTCGTGTTGAACTCGAGGCGGACACCTTGGACCAGGTGCGGCAATTTTTGACATTGCAAGGTGTGGACGTGATTCTCCTGGACAATATGACGCTCTCCGACTTGCGCGAAGCCGTCGCCTTGCGAAGGCCCGGCATTGCTTTCGAGGCTAGCGGAGGTGTCACGCTGCAGACCGTCCGCCAGATCGCTGAAACCGGTGTTGACTTTATTTCTATTGGCGAATTGACCCATTCCGCGCCCTCTGTGGATCTCTCTCTCGAGATTTCTCCTTACGATCAGCGAGGACTTGCAGGTGCCGGGAATATGATAACTTGACTGATGCTTAGAAGAATCGCCGCCGCTGCTTTGATCAGCTTTGCCTTGAGCGGTTTGCGCGCGCAAGAGGGGGAGCCGGCGCAGGAAATGGATCCCGAGTCGCCTTACGACAACGTCCAGGTTTTGGCCCGGGCAATGCAGCTCATCCGGCAAGACTACGTCGATGATGGGAAGGTTTCATACCGCAACCTGACCTATAGCGCTCTTCGCGGAATGCTCGCCGAACTCGACCCGCATAGTCAGTTCATGGAACCCCGCGATTTTCGCGGCATGCAGGAGGATACCAGGAGTGAGTTTGGCGGCCTGGGTGTCGTTGTCACGATGGAGGACGGAGCTCTGACGATCGTCAACCCGATGGAGGACAGCCCCGGCTTCGAGGCGGGGCTCAAACCGGGCGACCGCATATTGCGCATCAACGGAACTTCAACGGAAAAACTGACGCTCATGCAAGCGGTGGACAAGCTCCGCGGCGAGGCGGGAGAAAAAGTGACTTTAACGATCCAGCGGCCTTCCACCAAGGAGATCAAGGATTACGAGCTCACACGCGTGGTAATCAAGGTCAAGAGTGTGAAAGACGCGCAGATCCTTCCTTCCTCTGATCCTCAGGACCTCAAAGTCGGGTATGTACGCATCACGCAGTTCAACGAACCGACCGCAGGTGAGCTCGCAAAGACGCTCGACAAATTGGAAAAGGAGGGCATGCAGGCGCTCGTTCTCGATCTGCGCTACAATCCGGGCGGTCTGCTCAGCAGTGCAGTGGATGTTGGCGGCCTTTTTCTCCCCCAGGGGACCAAGGTGGTTTCGACTGAAGGCCGGTTGCCAGGCCGAGAGTATCGAACCACTAGCCGCGGGAGCAAAACGCGGACTTACCCGATTGCCCTCCTCGTCAACTACGCCAGCGCCAGCGGGTCGGAAGTTGTCGCGGGAGCGCTGAAGGATCTCAAGCGTGCAATAGTTGTCGGCGAGACAACCTTTGGCAAAGGCTCGGTGCAAAGTGTAATTTCGCTCCCGGATGGTTCCGCGCTGCGCCTGACAACCGCTAAATACTTTACGCCCGGGCGCCAGGTCATTCACCAGGTGGGCGTCACGCCCAATATCCGCGTCGGACTCACACAACAGCAGGAGTTCGATCTTCTCGAATCGCGAAGGGATCCCGAGAGCGGCGGTATAAGGAAGATCACCACGGACGGCGACCCGCAATTGGCTCGAGCAGTGGACATCCTGCGCGGAACGCTTATTTTTGCCGAGCGGCATCAAACCAAAAAAAAGACTCCCTCCGGAAAGGGCTCTTGAGCCGCGTTGTCCTTGCGATCGAGACGTCTTGCGACGAAACCTCAGCTGCCATCTTGCGCGGATGCAAGGACGTGCTTGCCCATCGCGTCGCTTCTCAGGCCGGCCTTCACGCACAGTATGGAGGCGTTGTTCCAGAGGTCGCTTCAAGAAACCACTTGGCGATTCTTCCAGAGCTGGTTCGGAATACTCTTAGCGATGCGAAGCTCTCGCTTTCTCAAATTGACGCTTTTGCGGCGACGACGGGCCCAGGGCTTGCCGCCGCCCTTCTCGTCGGGGCCTCCGCGGCAAAGGGTCTGGCGCTTGGGGCAGGACGGCCGTTCCTGGCCATCAATCATCTCGAGGGCCATTTGCTCTCTCCGTTCTTTGGCGAAAGCGAAATCCCCGCACACGTCTCCCTGATCGTCAGCGGCGGCCATACCCTTCTCTTCGATGTAGAAGGGCATGGGCGCTATCACTTGTTAGGCCGAACTCTGGACGACGCCGCCGGAGAGGCATTCGACAAGATCGCGAAGATCCTGGGCCTCGGTTACCCAGGCGGCGCGCAAGTGGACCGCCTGGCCGAAAGAGGCGATCCCTCAAAGTTTAATTTTCCTCGCAGTATGATTGCTTCAGGGGACTTCAATTTCAGCTTCAGCGGACTCAAGACTTCTGTGAAGTATTTCCTGGAGAGCGGATTTAGCATCGAGGACTTGCCCGATATTTGTGCCTCCTTTCAAGAGGCTGTCGTTGACGTGCTCGTGGCCAAGCTTGCAAGGGCTATGAAGGCGCGCGGTCGATCCCTGCTTGCGCTCAGTGGTGGTGTCAGCGCGAACGCGCGTCTCCGGGGGAAGGTCGCGCAGTGGAGCAAAGAGTCCGGGTTCGAATGGAGAACGCCGGCGCGAGAGTTGTGCACCGACAACGCGCTCATGATCGCATACGCGGCCTCTCACCGCGCCGAACGCCCCTCGCCTATCGAATCGGACGTGCTTCCGAATTTTGATCCTGCGGCCATGCTGGCAAGGACATGATTCGAGAGTGCAAAATGGAAACATCGTTGACCTCCGATTGCGCCTGGGTTCAATTCTTTCGAACCTCGAGAACATTACCACCCATGAAGACACTTTCTTTATTCGCAGCCGCAGTGATTTTTAACGCCGGCTTGCTTCTTGCCTCCCCTGCGCCGGAAGGCTGGCAAACTAACTACAGTGAAGCGCTTGCCCAGGCTGCGAAGGAGAACAAGTTGGTACTGCTCGACTTCACCGGGTCCGATTGGTGTGTCTGGTGTATGAAGCTTTCCAAGGACATCTTTTCGCAGCCCGAGTTCAAGGAATTCGCAGCCAAAAACCTCGTTCTTGTCGAACTGGATTTTCCGTCGAGCAAACCTCTGCCCGATGAAGTGAAAGCGCAGAACACCGCGCTTGCGACAAAATTTGGGGTGGAGGGCTTTCCGACCCTGATTTTAGCTGACGGCGAAGGCAAGGAAGTCGCGCGTCATGTCGGTTATCTTGCCGGGGGGCCCGCCTCCTTTATCAAGTGGGTCGAGAGGGCTCGGCAACAGTAGTTGCTGTGCCGCTCCGGCGCCACCAGGCATTTTTCTCGTGCACTGGCTCGGCCAGCGTGACTATAAGAGCGTCGACAGATTTCCAACCCGAGCGAGAAAAGAGCGCATGTTATGAGAAACATACTACTCGTCCTGTCTGCTGCTCTTGCTGTCGGCTGCGCTACCAGGGCCCCGTTGGCAAAAGGAAGGACGAAGGCCGAGGCGCTCGCTGCCTATGGAAAGCCGCAGAAGATCACCTCGACTTCAATGGGCGAAACCTGGGAATACACTAACGTCTTGGCCCGAAGTGCCACAGGCGCCTCAGTGAAAATGAAATTTCTCATCATCAGTTTCGATCGGAGCGGCAAGGTGATGTGCTGGCCCTGTGAATACAGCGCCAGCCAGTGATGCGACTGCTCTCCGTTTCGCGGCTGTTGCAGACTGTATTGCAACGCTGCCGTGTGTTCTCGCCCATCCGAACGCCAAAGTGAAAGTATGCAAATTCAACTACAGCACGGGGCTCGGGCAAGCGGCCGAGGAGAATAACTGGTGCCCTTCGGACTCGAAACCGTGGAGTCACATCTTGGTTAAGGGAGAGCAAAAAAATGAAAACACTGCAGATCAATCTCCACGCAAAAATCAATTCGCTGGGCGAAAGCGGTGAAATCGCCAGCGGCCCGAAGACCGACGCCAATCGGACAATTTTCGGAGCGCTCTACGATACGACTGCGCCGGAAAACGCGAACGATCCCGCGCTAAGGAAATGGAAGGGGCTAAGGGAGGGTCGTTGGCTGGCTGCCATTTCGGGCTCGAAGGACCCGATGTTGATCGCAGTGGCCGACGATCACGACACGCTTCTTGCCGAGGTCAACAGATTGCACGCGACTGATAATCTCGCGAATCAGGAAGCCGTGGATGAGCCGAAGGAATAGTTTGAAGATCTGCCTGGCTAAAATTCTGCAAGGTTGTCACGGAGCATCAGGAATACATGCGGCAGGGTCAGCGGTCGCAGCGTAGGGTGAAGCGGGCGTGAATCGGGCCGAATTGCCTTGCATCCTCTATCTCGGCGAGTGTAAACTTGGCTTTCAGGCGCCAAAATTATGGAAACGCTTACTTTCGATAGCTCAACCAAAATGATTTCCAAGGCAACCGCAGTCTATGATCCGAAGCCGACAGCGTATAAGGCCGTCCGCGTCTGGCTCTCTGATGGCAGCAGAATGTTGGGCATCTGGACAGGCACGAAATGGTGGAGTACCAAAGGCGAGATCGAGCCCGTAAGGTGGGAACTGGAGGAACGCAAGAAAAAGACCGACAAGCTTCGCAAAGCCATCCCCAGGATCGAAAAATGATCTGATCCTGCAGCGGTGGATGTCGGCAGATTTTGAGAGCATCCTTCAGAACTCTGGCAAGGGTCAACGCTCTCCGGGAGAATCGCCTCGTGGCGGGGTCTCCAAGCTTAGTATCTCCTGAATAGCTCCGCGCTCCATGGAGTGCATCACTTCGCGGAGCGTGGGGAGAGCGTACGCGACGGGAATGGGCAGTAATCGGTGGCTGCAGTCCTGCTTAGCGTTCTCACGAATGCATTTTCGCTTCGATCTCCTCAAAAAGCGCCCAGTATGCCGCACTGACGGGCAAGGTGTTCGCGTATGCAAGCAGCGGCTTTCGATGAAGGCCCATCTTCTCGACTTCGACCGTAAAGGGAATGACCGTTTTCAAGAACGCCGGGTATCTCTTTGGCAACGTTTCGATGTTCTCCTGATGCATCCGGTTACGCTTTTGAGCCATCGAAAAGAGCGGGAGAATAATCTCCACAGGCAACTCCTTCTCCGTGAAGAATTCCAAGAGCTGTTCGAGGGTGCGCTCCGAAAGCGTCGTCGGAATTAGCGGCACCAAGAGTCTATCGGAGGCACGGAAAACATTCTCTGAGAGCAGCGTGATGTTCGGAGGACAGTCCAGGATGACGCGGTCATAGTCCTCTTCGAAAGCTTCGAACAAAAATCGAAGCTGACTGCGCCGCTTCTTCATTCTGTCGAGCAGAAGGTCGAATTTTCGATAGGCCAAGTTCGAAGGCAATATGTCGAGCCCGGGATAATCGGACTCCCGAATATCACTCTTGAGTTGGGCCTCGCTCAGGTCATCGTTCTTAGCCTTGAACTTTTCCGCCGGACTCACCCGGAAGTAAAATCCCGCGGCTCCCTGCGGATCGAGATCCACGAGCAGGGTGCGTTTGCCAGACTGCTGAAAGGCGTAGGCAAGGTTGACAGAGAGAGCCGTTTTGCCCACTCCGCCCTTAATGCTATAGGATGCAAGGACCTTCACAATGAGGTTGTGGCGCCTCCTTCTTCCGCGCCTTTGGCTCGCGATAGCCGCCTTGGGCCGCGCCGAACCCGCCAATCTCCAAGCGCCTACGCGTCTTTTTTGGATTTAGGCTCGGAAGCAGCTTCAGCTAAAGCCTGCTCTTTGATGTAGATGCGAACAAGCTCGGCGGTAATCTCCTTGTTTCCTCCCTCAATCGCCGATTCGGCGATCTGCTCGGCCACTTCCTCGATTTGCTCGAGGTCTTTCAGTCCCCGGGAGAAGTCCTTTAAAGCGTGCCGAAAGTCTTTTAGGGCGTGCTGAAGCTTCTCTTCGGCGGCGTTGAAGTCTTCCTCGGCGTGATCGTGATCCTCGCGGGCATGTGCGGGATCACGCCCGCTCTCGGAAAAATCACCAACTGCGTGAAGGAAATCTTGAACAAGATGTTCGAATGATGACGCAGCGGCTGCGAGATCATCCTTCGCGTGTTTGAGGTCATTCTCCGCGTGCGCGAGATCCTCGCTTTTCACTTGGCGGAATCGCTTGATGGCCTTCCCGAGTTTACGGCGAATGCGATTGTCTTCTTCTGTGGAGTTGATGTAATCGGCAACGATTGTCGTCATAAAGCTGCTTAACTTTCGAATCATCAACTCGTAGCAGACCAATCGCCGCGAGTCCGCAAATAAAGCGTGTGTGACAGCATTGTCACAATCTTGCCGGTTGCCCGCCCCCAAGCCAGCGCGGTGGAAGGAAGGCCATGAACCATGAGGAGCACGGTCTTGTCAGGATCGTAAGGCTCCATTAAGAATAGTTTTGGCTCGCGCGACGCGACCTTCGGACTAATCAATCCCGAAAATGTCGCTCCTCTCAGTCTTGCGGCGCGAGAGAGCAACACGCCCCAAGTCGCCGTAAAGTCTCCGGCAAGCGGCACTTGCTTTTCGCTCACTTTAACCGCCACGGCTCCTGTTTGCGAGTCAGCGGATAAATCCGGCTCCTCGGGGCTCCGCTTCCACGATCGTCCCCGGCCTTTCGGGTCGCGGGCGCGCCCCGCAACCCGAAAAAGCCCTTCTTTGACTTCCGGACCCACTTTTGTCACTCTGCGCGCCCATGGAAACCGAGAAATGGATCCTGCGTGGATTTGAGAACGAGGAAGTAAACGCTCTCGCCATCGATCCCGAGAACCCCTCCACCCTCTACGTCACCACTCGCGAAGGCGTATTCAAGAGCGTCAACAGCGGTGAGACCTGGAGAGCGCTCAACGCTGCCACCGAAACCCACCTGAATGACGCTTTGGTCATCGACCCGAAGGATTCGTCGATTCTCTATGGTATCGGCCGCGGTGTCCAGAGCGGTGGCCTGTATGAGAGCGCAGATGCCGGAGAGAGTTGGAGCGAGGTCAAGACGGATTTGCACCCGGTTGTTCTCAATTGTATGTCGCGATCGTCTGGCCTCGCCATCGATCCTAAGGAACCGGCGAAGCTGTATCTGATCGGGCCCGATTTCTGGGTTAGCGAGGACCGAGGAAGACATTGGCGTCGACTCGATAATTCGGAGTCGCCCGTGCTGACGCTGGCGATTGATCCTAAGGAACCATCTACCTTGTACTTGGGAACCACCCATAATGACGCCAAAAAGAGCACGGATGGCGGGAAGCTCTGGCAGAACCTAGCGGTGCTCGAGGAGCCTTTGCCCATCTATTCCATTGCCATCGACCCTGAGAACTCCGCTATTCTTTATGCGGCAACATACTATGGGCTGTACAAGAGCACAAACGCAGGAGAAGGTTTGAGTTGGAGGGAGATCAATAACGGCGTGGACATTAGTGGGTATGGGTATAGTTCCGGCGGAGGATCCATTGTGATAGACGGGTCCAAGCCATCGACCATCTATGCAAGCGTCGGAGGGGTCGTGTACTTGAGCACGAACCGCGGCGAAACTTGGACCGTAGCGGGCACCGGCCTCCAAGGCGGGGCAATCAAGCAGCTCGTCGTCGATCCGAAAAATTCATCGATCCTCTACGCCCGCGGCACGCGCGGTCTCTGGCAGCTGGGCCCGTGATGCCCGCTTCAATGCAGCGCCCTGTCTTTGGCCGGCTTCAAGAGGTAGCGTAGAAGAGTCCGAATCGCGAGAGCGGCGGGACATCTCAGAGTGCCCTGTCCCCGGCAACGGGCGGCGGACCTAAAAGCGACCGCTGGGATTGCCGCCACCCGAGTTGGTCAAGCACTTCCACCATCTGCTGCCGGTAGGGCGACCCGCTTCAACGCGCAGAGGGAATCGCGCGCCACAAGTGCACGCGCTGCGGCAGTGATCAGCGAGTCCATCGGAATCCTGTCACACTTGTAACTCCCATCGTTCGAATGAGTTCGACAAGGGATAGGACCGAGATTGAAGCGCTCTTCCAACAACTGGCAAGAGCGCATGCGAACCACGATGCAGACGCCATCGTCGAGGCCTATGCCCCAGACGCTGTGATTTACGACCTGGCGCCGCCGCTCGGGCGCCGCGGAATGAGCCGCGACAGCGTCACGGCTTGGCTCGCAGGCTGGGAGGGGCCAATTCAGATCGATGCGCGCGACGTCAATCTTACCGTCGATGGCGATTTGGCGTTCGTATCAGCATTCAACAGAATGCGCGGGTGCCAAGGCGGTGAAGACCAGGACCTGTGGTACCGCACGACTATGTGTCTTCGGAAGACAAGCGGGCGATGGCTAATCGTCTGCGATCACTCGTCCGTGCCCTTCTACATGGATGGGAGCTATCGCGCTGCAGTGGATCTTAAGCCGTAGTGGGTCGCACGGGACGAGGGTTCGTCATCGGTGACGCAAGGGAGTTTTGGAAGAGTTATCGTCGCATCATTGAATGAACGAAAACCATCAACCAATACACGAATAATATATGAGCACAATAACCGCACCCTTCTCAGGCGGATGCGCTTGCGGCGCGATTCGCTACGAATCCACAGCAGAACCGGTCATGATGCTTCACTGTCACTGTCGAGATTGCCAGCAATCCAGCGGAGGTCCGTTTTCGTTTTTCGTCATCGTGCCGACGGAAGCTTTCAAGCTCTTGCAAGGCTCACTTCGCTTCCAGCAATGGCAGCTTTTTTCCCAACAACAGTTTTCGGGCACAGTTTTTCGGGCGGACAATTGGCGGACAAATTCGGACCCTTTCCAGTCGCTTCTTTGCGTTTCGTGACGAATCGGCGTTTTTTTTGGCGGTCCGCCCTCCGAGCCTTTATTTAAGCCACTCTAGAGATGTTTTCGAGTGTGGCTGGGGAGACGTGGAAGATGGTGGATTTCAAGCGCAAGCACATCGATCTTCCGGCTGAGATTACCAAGGACGGAGACCGCCGCATCGTGGATATGTCGGACAATCTCGTGGAATGGATGCTGGCATGCCGCAAAGAATCGGGTGCTCTGTTACCGGTCAACTTCCGCCGGAAGCGCTGGGCGCTCTCCAGAGCGATGGGCTGGAAGGATGGCCCGATGACATTCTGCGTCATTCCTACGGCTCTTATCACCTTGCCAAGCACCGGAATGCCGCCCTTACTGCGGAGCAGATGGGGCACAAAAATGCCCGCATGCTGTATGCCCATTACAGGGAGGTTGTGAAGGAGACCTCTGCCATCGAGGAATACTGGAAGCTGACGCCGGAACTTTCCGGCAAATTAATTCGGATCGAGGCGGCATAAAACATATTGCAATGCAATATATTTCAATGTAATATGGAATTTGTTGAAGAACCTAATTTCACCAAGGCAATCCAACGCTTTCCAGACAATGACTACGCAGCATTTCAGGAAGATTTGGCGGCTCACCCGGAGCAAGGCGGCCTCGTGCGCGGAACCGGCGGCTTTCGAAAAGCACGCATGGGTTTTCCCAGC
Source organism: Terrimicrobiaceae bacterium (assembly GCA_036525415.1). Classification (GTDB taxonomy): domain Bacteria; phylum Verrucomicrobiota; class Verrucomicrobiia; order Chthoniobacterales; family Terrimicrobiaceae; genus DASTFP01. Next base: position 103,674 of record DATDAL010000067.1, read on the forward strand.
GCAGGCATTGGCAAAAGCGGCGGAGCACGGGTGATTTACCTCCATGCGCCGGAACAGGAAACCATTTACCTCGTGATGATCTATGGAAAGAGCCAAAAGAAAGACCTCACCCGTGAAGAAGAAAACGCCCTCAGGAAAGCTGCGGACCAAATCCGAGATTCTCGCCGCGCTCGATGAAATGGAATTCAGCGGCCCCGCCTTGGTTTCCGCCGGCCAAGGGCTTGCCGACGCTCTCACCGGGCGAAAGAAAGTTACATTGCGGACTTTTCACGTTTCTGCCCAACCCGAGCTTCAGCCAAAAGACATTGCGGCCATTCGGGACAAGCTCAACGTGAGCCAGGCGGTGTTTGCTGCGTATCTTGGCGTCAGGCCCGCAAGCGTCATGAGTTGGGAGTATGGAACCCGCCGCCCTTCCGGGGCCGCCAGAAAGCTGCTGTTCATCGCTAGAAAGAATCCAAAAATATTGGTGGAAGCTTGAACTGGTTGAGTGCGCTCGCGCGAAGCAGCTTTTACGGGTTCCTTCAAACCGAAGACAACGGCAACTCGTCTTCCACCGAATCTCCTGCGGCCTCATATCCCTTCAAGCGCCGCCCAAACATGGCGGCCAGCATCGGCACAGCATCATCCGTATAATCGTAAACGATGACTTCCTTTTTGTCGGCATGGAGCCGGTGGAGTCTGCCAACATATTGCTTTTGAAATGCCGCCAACCTCAGCAATTGGTTTAACATGGCCGATGGCAATCCGTCCTTCGGCACGTAAACCAAATTGCCCAATGTCACCGCCACGCGATCAGGCAACGGCCCTGCGATGACCTCCGGTTTCTTCTTCTGCGAAGGAGGCATCAGCCACGGATCACTCTCCTCCTCGTCGCAAGCACTGAGGCGAACCCCGATCAAATTGCCGGTGCGCTCAGCTTCACGAACACCCTCGTGCATTTTCTAAATGGAGAGCCTTTTCGCCAAAGAGAGAAAACTCCACGGATCAGAAATCGGGCAAAAGTCATGCCCAAGAAATACGCTGTTGCCTTCGTTCCGAGGACCGCGTTGGAGAGGGAGTGCGATCAGGTTGCCAAAACCACCTTGCGGCATGGTGTCTTGATTGGGAAAAAGCCGGTCGTAAGAATCCAGTCCGATTTGGTGCCGCGTTTCCATCGTCCTTGTGAGCATCGCCGCACCCAGCTTCCGGGCGAGAGATGCGGTAGTCGCCTGCTCGAAAAAATCCAGACATGGGCTCCCCCACCTGACCGCGACCGTTCCAGATAGGCTGAAATTCCAACTTGGCGGCAAGTTTGGAGGAAGGCGGCAGCATCGTCCTGCCAAGTGGTTTTGTCGAAATCCGCAGCCAGGAACCAACACGTCTCGTCTTTTAGCAAGGGATAAACCCCTGCCGTCAATTTGCCGCTGAGGTGATCGCGGATCACTGCATCCGTCAGGGAGGAATTCCCGATTCGCACGCGCCTCGGTTTTGGAGGCAAACCAGCCCCTCCTGATATGAGCGGGAGAGTATCCGGCTTTTCCGTTTTTCCCCTCCCAACGCACGGCGTAAATATCCTCCCGTCCCCGAAAGAGACTTCGAAACAAGCGAATTTTCTCATCCGCAGCAAGGGGAGGAGTCGTCGCGTTGATCCCCTCCATTTCGGAAGCCGAGATGATCTGTGGACAGGCTTCACGGACGCGCAGAAGCTTCCGAAGGCGCTCATTTTCGGAGCGCAAGCGGTCGTTCTCAACCAATGCGGCGGCCAGGCGATCTCCATTGTCCTCCGATTTCATCCTTCTCTGAAATGGGTAGGCGGAAACTGATGGATTGTCATGTCGAAGGCTTCGCCTTATTCGGATTCTCATGCGATATGGCGATCTGATGAAACAACCGTCTTATGCCGGGGAACGGAAATGATTGAAACTCTGACTTTTCGC
>DATDAL010000068.1:0-7044 GCA_036525415.1 Terrimicrobiaceae bacterium
AAACATTTCAAACTGCCTCATGAGCGACGTCCTTGAACTTTTCCGTGAGACCGGCGCCCTCTTGCAGGGGCACTTCATTCTCCGCTCCGGTCTGCATAGCCGACAGTTTTTTCAATGCGCGCTCTTATTACAGGACGCCACAGTGGCCGCGCATGTCTGCGGTTTACTCGCGGAAAAGCTTGGTCAGTTCCAGGCGACGACCGTAATTTCGCCGGCTGTCGGGGGAATCATTGTAGGGCAGGAAGTCGCACGCCACCTTGGCAAGAAACACATATTCGCGGAAAAGGACGGATCGGGCGGTCTCGTGCTCAGGCGTGGCTTTACCATCTCACCGGGCGAGACATTTCTGGTCGCCGAGGATGTTGTTACCCGCGGTGGGCGCGTCCAGGAGACAATTCAGATCGTCCGCACGCATGGCGGAATCGTGGCAGCCGCGGGCTCGATCGTAGACCGCAGCGGAGGTTCGCTGCCCGATTTTGGATGTCCATTCGTGTCGCTCGTCCAAATGAACGTCGAGACGTTCGACCCTGACAAGCTACCTCCGGATCTCGCGAGCATTCCGGCCGTCAAACCTGGGAGCAAGTAGCGCCTGATCCTCGCTGAAAGGGATGCTAATCGAAAGTCGCGGAGATTGTGACCGGAGCGGAAGGCATCGTGATCGTCGTTGTTCTATCCGAGGGGTCGTTCAAATACGCGGTGTCTCCACTCCAATCGTCGAACCAGCCGCCAGGACCCGTGAGGTTGCCTTGTACAGAAACTCGTGCACCTTGCCGGATAAACTCCGTCACCCGATCCGTTTTACAACCGTGAAAGTATAGGAAGTCGCGGTCGATACGTGTAGCAAATCGACGCATTCGCCATAACGGAGGTGATCGTCACCGACTGCGCGCTTGAATACGTCCCGCCGCGGCGGCGACGTTCGGCGCTGCCGCCTGTTATTGTCCCGCAGTTGGATAGAGTTGGCTTCGCGGAATAGCCTGGTCTGCCTGTCCCGGATAACTCCAGTGAAGCCGGCACTCTGCTTCACCACCATTTTCATAGTAGTGCAACTCGATAGTATACGAGGTGCCGGCAGTTAAAGTGGTGGTGTAGGAGTAAGCCGCCGCACCCTGATCTCTCCATTGATCAATGACTTTGGCGCCATTAAGGAATAGGCGTATTCCGTCATCGCCGGTGACCGTGAACGTGTAGTTTCCTGACACAGGGGCCTTCACCTGGCCAGTCCACTTCACTGAGAACCTATTCGAGTTCACCGGTGAGCCTGGTGAATTAGTGTCCCAGTAGAAATCCACTGTGGCGTCCGTGCGGATGAGCACGGGCGAACCCGCGAACGGATTGGCAAGCGGATAGGTCGTGCTACTGCTGTCGTTGTAGTATTGCCCTCGCAGGCCCGTACCGGCAGTGCCTGATCCAGCGCTGCCCGCATCAATACCCACATAGTTCCCGTCGGAATTGGGTCCATCGAAGAACGTATTGACGTTTCCATCGAGCGCCTTGGCAAAGGTATTCCCTACATTGCTCCACGAACCTGGCGTCCCGAAACCAGTCCCCGTCAACTTGACTCCCGCCCGATAGAACTCCATCTCTGCCACGTTGCCATGAGAGCCATTGGGGCCGCGATAGCGGAGATACCGGTAACTCCCCAGGCTTACGTTTACCGCGGACCAACTCAGCGAAGGATTCGTCGCAATCGTATGAATCGTCGTGTATGGTCCCGTATCAGGGTCTCCGTTGGTTCCTTCAAAGACCCCTCCAGTCATTCTCGAGGTGAATCCCTCCCGAGGGTAGTAGCGAATCACGTCACCCGCACTGATCGTGCCGTAGTTCGCCGTGGCAACCACTGCGGAAGACGGCATCGTAAAGGTTGTTGTCGGCGACGACGCGTTGGCGTAGTTCGCATTCCCTGTCCAGCCGGTGAATTGCTGGCCCGCGGGAGCCGGATCCGCGACTATGGTAACCTGTGCGCCAGCATAGTAGTTTCCGTCGCCGGTTCCGTTTGTGACCGCCACCGAGTACGTTGGCAAAGCCGAGTATGCAGCTGTGATGACAACGTCACGCGAGATGATTAATGCCTCTGTCGGCGAGCTTGTAAAGTCGTCAAGAATTGCCGTATCACCCTGCCAGCCCGCGAACTGCTGGCCTTGTGCCGGCGGATCGGCTGTTACGATGACAGAGGTGCCCAAAGTATAGGTCCCGTCGCCGCTGCCGTTGTTCACCGTCAGTCTATAGGTGTCAGCCGGCGACGACGGCGTCCTGTAAGAGATCTCACTTGAGCGCTGACTTTCCACTCCTGCAGAATTGTAGGCGGCAACCGAGAAGAAATAGGTCGTCGCGTCGTTAAGATTCGAGACGGTTGCTGTCGTAACGTTGCCGACATTGATGGACGTGTTCGGGCTTCCGGCGACGGTGCCATAGTAAACTTTATAGCCGGTAACACCGGCGCTTGAACTGGCATTCCAGGCCAGGGTGACGCTCTGAACAGCGCGAGCGAGCGAGCAAGAGAGCAACAGCAGCAGTGTGGCTACCGCCACGAACCTTCTTAACAAGAAGTCATGAAGTTTCAGGCATTTGACGGGTGCTGTCGCTGATGGGGGCATTGTACTACATCGGGTGGAGCTGCGGGTCTCTGCTGCCAACTCCCTGAGCGGCAGCCCGCTCAAGTTGCAGGACAAAAAACGAAGCGCAACCAAAAAATTAAAAAAAATATAGTGAATGCTTTACGTTTGCACTCGCATTTGCCAAAATAAAACCGCCGGTCCGGAGTCAGGACCGATTGACCCTCCTTAGCGCTCGCTTAGTCGAACTGAAAGCAAATCCTCCAGATACAAAATTTCTACGCAGAAGCCGGGCCTAGTGCTATTCGACCATGGCCCGGACCTTCCCATCGGCGTCCGCCGGGGTGATTTGATCTGCACCAGCGAGATTTTCGCATCTAAAACCTCACGGACACTCCGACTTTGACGGGTCGCGCCGGGGCCGAGCGCGATCCCGTTCCCCAGAAGGTTTCCGCTCCAATCCTTATCTCGGGCAGACGTGATGTAAACCGCAAATCGCGCGTGTTTGATTGGACGGCCACGATCCGACGCGCGGGCGGCATTCAGGGCGAGCAATAACCACAGAGACATCATGGCTATTTTTCCTTCTTCGCCTTCGTTCTCCTATCTGGGCAAACAAACTGCACGGTCGGATCGTGACCTTTTCGGCCACTTGTTGCCGTGCTTCTTCTTTCTCCTTTGGTTGCGTAATAGAAGGCGGAGGACTACAAATAATCGGCCGCGGCGGATAGACTCGTGGCTGATTATGGAACGGATCTAAGTATTTCGGGGTGGAAGGTCCGCCCACCATGTGCGGCGGGCGGCAGAGGGATCTATGCGCGCAGATTCGAAAGCGCAACCGATGCCGCGATGGCGGACACAAGCACACAATGGCGCTCCTTTTTTGTTGCTTAACAAGGCGTCAGCACTGCGTCAACTGATTCCCTCCGCATACCCTGTTCACCACGAACAGAGAGTCCAAAGAAGCGCTTCAATCAGCTGCCTTGAATCGAGACCGAGGCTGTCTGCCCGATTCGCAAGGGCACCGGAGGAGTTCCCGTTACGTGGATCCGCACGGGAAAGCGGTTTGGCAATCGCACCCAGTCGATTGTCTGGCTGACGGTTGGCAGGAGGTCAACCGTCGAGCCATCTTGCAAGAAGATGCCCCACGCAACGCTAACAACCTCGCCTTCAAAGGGCTCAAAATCGTGGCCCATCAGCGTTATTCTAGCAGTAGCGCCGTCGCGAATGCTCCTAAGCTGCGTTTCCTTGAAGTAGGCAGCGATCCAAAAGCTGCTCGAATCAACGAGCGCAAGCAACTGCTCGCCCTCGTTCACATACGTGCCCGCACTTGTGTTCACATTCGTTAGGTAACCGTCGACCGGGGCGAATACTTTGGTATACTCAAGGTTAAGCTTAGCCGTCTCGAGGTTCGCCTGAGCGGCTGCGGTATTGGCCACGGCTTCAGCATAGCTATCCTGCGCGTTTTGCACGTCGCGAAGATCGTTCGTTTTAGTTTCGTAAAGGGACGTCTGCCGCGCGAGTTCCTGCTTCGCCTGGATTTCGGAAGCCTGGGCTTGCTTAAGTTTTGCCTGTGCGTTGTCGACAGTGGCCTGAAACGTCGACGGATCAATCTCGAACAACAGATCTCCCTTCTTGACGACCTGATTGTCCTTGATCGGAATCTGAATGATCGGGCCGGCAACGCGAGGAGCGATTCCGACAACGTTTGCCCTCACTTGGGCATCACGAGTCCAGGGCTTTGTCGAGTATCGCCAGTACAGGATGATTGTCGCGACGACCGCCAGCGCCACCATCGCGAACGTAATGATATGGGGACGCGAGACCCTCATGGAGTGAAAATCAAGCCAATAACGCACCCGAGGAAGACGGCCAAGGCAACGAAGAACAGCGGAAGATGCCAGATCCCGCGCGTCCATCCGAGTTGCTCCATGATGCTGACGGCCACCCACGCGCCGAGAAATCCCAGAACTCCAATGACCATTCCCCACGGCACAAGGAAGTCGCCGAATCGCAACTCAGGGGTCTTCAGGAGCGTGAAAAAGTTCATCCGATAAGAAGGTTTTTTCATGTCCTCGGCCTTGAGGCAAGTCGCCATCACGACAGGTGCAGCATTTCACCCGGCGGGTCATCGTCATGGAGAACGGCCGACGGGTCCTTGGGTCGCGCGATTCTTTTGTGCCGCTGCTTGAAATATGAGCCTCCGCAAGGTGAGACTCAGGTTCCATGGCTGAAGCAGCGACCATTTCCGGCGGAAGTTCTGCACGCAGCGATCGACTGCAATCTGTAAGGGCGCACATCGATCAGGTCTTTGCCAGTCCTGCTGTCAGGCATGGGATCAAGTTCGGTCTTGCGGGTGTGCTTTCGGTACTCATCGCTCTGTTCATTAGACTGCCGGACCCGACGTGGGCGCTCATCACGGCATTTGTGATCATGCTCGCGCAGTTTGTCGGCGCGGTGGCAGAGAAATCGGTGATGCGAGTGATCGGCACGGTCGTCGGCGGCGTCATCGGATACTTGCTCACCGCGGGCCTCGAACAGCAACCGGTTCTCTATCTTCTGCTGGTGGGCGGCGTGGTCGGTTTTGGCACGGCGATGTTCGGTTACGCCAAATACCCATACGCATTTCTGCTCTGCGCCCTGACAACAATGGTCGTCGCGAGCAACGGAATGAGCGACCCGGCCTTCTCCTGGCGTCCGGCCCTTGCCCGAATCGAAGAGGTCTGCGTCGGTGTGATCACTTCGGTAATGGTGACGAGTCTCGTCTGGCCTAGATACGCTCGCAAAGAATTCCTGGAAAAGATGCGTCTGGCGCTTGCCGAACTCCGCAAAGGGCTGGTGGCCCGCTCCGCTCTCCTCTTTGAAACGCCTGCCGAAGCTGACGGTCTGGACGACCGGAACTTCGCGACGGCTATAGCGGGGTTGCAGAACCTGTTGCATTTCGGAGCAATGGAAAGCCAGTATTTCCGCGCGAGGCTTCCGATATATACCGAGATCATTTCCTGCCTCAGCCGAATTTCTGCGGCGGTGGATACTCTTGTTCAGACTCTTCCCGAACGGGCGCCTTTCCGTCATCACCTCCGCGCCGAGCTTGAGGCGACACATGCTGCCATAAGCGATTGCCTGGGCGTCTTTGCCGATCCCGAGGCGGATTCCTCGCGTCGTGTCGCCGCGATCTCGGCGATGAACCACAGCTGCGCGCAATGGCGAGAGAAACTTCATGCCCTGCGCCAGACCGATATTCCTCTCTCGATTCCGGTCGAGCAGGTGCTTCACTTTTCGGGGCACGCACTCTCGCTTGACGAGGTTGCCGAGCAGCTCGGCCGCCTCGATTTTCTGCTCGACTCGCTGCCCACGAATCCGATGCATCCTTCCCGAGAGGCAATTGCGCCGCCCTCCCCTCCCCTTGACCCTTTTTGGATTCGCAATGGCGTGAAAGCATGCATCGCGGTCACGTTAGGACTTTTTGTTCAGAATTGGCTGCAGCCGCCGGGCGGTTCGATGGTCGTCCTGGCGACATGGGTCTTCACGATCCTTTCCCGCTTGTACCCCGGCGGCCAAGGCGACCGGCGGGCATTTCATTGCGTCGTTTATACGGCCTCCGGCGGCATTCTCTACGTTTTTGCCATGCTGCTGCTTGCGCCGGCTCTCTCGGAGTACCTTATCCTGAACATGCTGCTTTTTGTGGTCCTGTTCCTCTTTGGCTATCTAACGCAGGCGGTCCCCGGAGTTACGTTTGGCATGCAATTCGCACTGCTGGCGACGGTTGGCACGCTGGGATTGAATGCTCAACAGCCGGTGACTTTTCAATCCATAATGGGCGTTTACTTTGGAATCGTGGTGGGGTTAATTCTGTCCGCCCTCGTTCAGCGTTTGCTTTGGCCTGTGCTTCCGCAGTGGGAAATTCGGGACCGTATCCTGGAGCTGCTGCGTCACTGCAAAACGATTCTGGAACTTCCTCCAGACCAGCGACCGCTCTGGCTTCATCAGCGCCTCGCCCTCATTCCGGGCGAGACGCTAAACTGGATCGCGGTCATGAATAAGCCTGATTGCCCGCCGGACGAGCCACCGCGTCTACGCGAATATGTCAAAACGCTTCGCCGCGCGGCGGGCCATCTTCTGACATCCTCGGGCCAGCTTCTTCCGCTCCTGCCGGCGCCTCAGGCCGAGGAAGGGCACAAGGCGCTGCGTTCTCTCAAGGAGATCATGCATTCCGAGTTGTCCGCACAGGCCGATCTTTTCAGTCTGCGCGCGACCTCAATTCCAACGAGGAATGCCCTCGAGGAGGCCCTTTCCGAGATGCATCGATGGGTTGCCAGCCTGCGCTTGTGGATCCTCGCAAACAATGTTCCGATCACAGAATCCGTTCGTCTTCTCGGCTTGGCCGATCGCTTTGAAATGGCGGGAAACGAGCTCCTGGCTGCCTCTCGCCAGGCAGCAGCATTGCGCCTGCGTCTTTACCTGGGGGATTACATCCTTTGAGGACGCC
>DATDAL010000069.1:0-3283 GCA_036525415.1 Terrimicrobiaceae bacterium
GAAATCAAAGTGGCACAGCTCAGCAAGGTGCAACGGCGAATCCGCGCGGAGCATCGAGTACGGGTGGCTCATCGAATGCCCCTACAGCCGCCGGTCCCGCGCCGAACAGGACTGGCTCCACAGACGCCAGCCCGGACGGGATTCGGCCGGCTGCTCCTGGTATCCCTTCGGGAATTCGCGCACCAACGCCGGCTGCCGCCCCTGAGGTTACTCCGAATCCGACACCGGGCATGTCTCCGGCGCCGTCGCCTACGGCAATTCCAACCGCCACGCCGACCGCCACGCCGACCGCCACGCCGACCACGACGCCTCGCGCGACTCCGTCGGCGACGCCCAATCCGCTAAGCAGGTAGGCCGCTATTACATCGATCCTCGCCGTTCGCGCATTGCGGCGCGGCCGTTGGTGATGGAGAAGGGAAACGCTCACTTGGAGCATTGCCGGGCAACCCTGCGCAGTTTGAGGCGCGACTTGATACCCAGTGACGATGGCAACCTTAACCGCGAGCAATCATGAAAATGACGCCTTTGATAAGTTAGCAATCACTAAGCAGGTTTCTTCCCCGTTCGCTTGCTCTGCCATGCCTTGTGCAAGCGGGTGTTGTCGCCGTTCGGCCATTTCCGAGGTGCGCCTGAAGGCTTGACCGAGCGAACTTCGATTAAGAACGGGCCAGCCAGCCCGCTGCTGCAGTTTTGGCAGATGCGCGCTGGTCTGCTGTTCAAAAGGCCGCTTTGCCCTTCCCAGGTGCGAGTGATGGTCATATTTTGCAGTCGATGGGCGCGTTCAAAGACCATTTTTCTGGGTGTGCCGAGGCCTATTCCGCTTATCGCCCCAGTTATCCGAAGACTCTTGTCGATTTTCTGGCGTCAACGGCGTCCGGTCTGGATCTCGCGCTCGATTGCGGATGCGGGAGCGGGCAACTCGCGGTTCTCTTGGCCGAGCGCTTCGCGAAGGTCGTTGCCACTGACGCGAGCGCATCGCAGATCGAGAATGCGGCGCTTAATGCCAAGGTGGAGTATCGGGTTGCTCCCGCTGAACGAAGCGGTCTTTCGGACTCTTCCGTCGATCTTATCACGGCGGCCCAAGCGGCGCATTGGTTTGACCTTCCACGGTTCTACGCTGAGGCTCGGAGGGTCGCCCGGCCTCATGCCGCGATCGCGCTGATTAGCTACGGCGTTCTCGATGTTGAAGGTGAACCCAACGCGATCGCGCAGCGGTTTTATCGAGAGGTGCTTGGTCCCTACTGGCCCCCTGAGCGCCGCCATGTGGAGAGTGCATATCGCACGTTTGATTTTCCTTTTGAGGAGATTGAGACGCCTCCTTCGTCAATCGAGACGTCATGGAAGCTCTTCGATCTCATAGGCTATATCGATACGTGGTCAGCCGTGAGAGAGCTCGAAAAGCGCTTGGGACGAGGGCCGGTGGAGCTGTTCCAAGCTGAACTGGCGCGAAGCTGGGGCGATCCGGAGATACATCGTCGCGTACGCTGGCCGCTGGCTTTGCGCGTGGGCACCGTTTGAAAAGACGAATACGAGAGCCAATCCGATCCCTTTGCGGTGTCCTGACTGCGGGCCAGGGGTCAACGTTCGGTAAGGAGATTGATTACGAGATGAGCTCTGGGTTTGAACGCGACGACAAGGTCGTAGTTCGGCAAGTCTACCCGTGCGATATGCTCACGGTTGCGCTCTTCGGTAAAGAGCCCTTCTTCCGCGTGGCGATTCATGAGTCGGTTACGCACCGTTTCGCGCGGCACATCGATAAAGACGGCTAGGTCAAGGAGGGATTTTACGGCGTCCCACGGCGGGTCACCCAGCAAGAGGTAGTTACCCTCGGTGACGAGAACTTTTGCGTCCGGGCTCACAGTGAAAGCGTCGTCCACGACGTCCTCGATCTTGCGGGAGTATCCGGGTCCGCTCACGGCTTTGTCGGTCGATTTGAGCAGCTTCAAGAACTTGACGAATTCACCGCCTTCGAAGGTATGCGGAGCGCCCTTTTCCTTGACCGTTCCGAGCGCTTCGAGCTTGGAGTGGCGCATGTGAAAGCCATCCATCGGCACGAAGACGGCGGAGTTGGGTGTGGAGGCGTTCAGAGTCTCTACGATCTGGGTTGCGAGGGTTGACTTGCCGACGCCTGGTCCGCCGGCCAGCCCAACAGCGATGCGACGGGGGGAGTCGTCGACAAGCGACCGTACTCGATCGACCAGGAATGAAAGCGCCGCTTCCGGAGTGAGCGAGAACTCTTCCTGATTAAGGTGCGTCTGCTGTGGGGACTTAGGCATCGCGTTTTGTCGACGCTAGCCTCTTGGGCTGCGATGCTCAAGCAGAGAGGTGGCGTTAGTTCAGAATGGTTTCGCGGCGGATAAAAGCTTCTTCGGCCACGTAGTGAGGTTCATAGCTGGGCGCCTTCAGTCCTAAAAGGCGCGCTTCGAGTTTCAGAAAAGGCGACAAAAATGTCCTGAATGTGCGTCGTTGCTCGTCATATTCTTGAACTAACAATCAACATGAAGACAGAACCGCAAAAAGAACACCAATGGCTGAACAAGCTTGTCGGTGAATGGACGTATGAAGGCGAGGCGACAATGGAACCCGGCAAGCCGCCGGAGAGATTCAAAGGGACAGAGAGCGTCCGTTCGGTAGGAGGTCTTTGGGTCTTCTGCGAAGGCCGCGGTGAGATGCCTGATGGCTGCGAAGCGATCACCTTCATGACGCTCGGATACGATCCACAAAAGGGTCGCTATGTCGGCACGTGGGTTGGATCAATGATGACCTATCTTTGGCTTTATAGTGGGTCGCTGGACGCGCAAGAAAGAGTGCTGGTGCTCGATACCGAGGGGCCAAACTTTGGGGGCGAGGGGTTGGCAAAATTCCAGGATATTATCGAGATCAAGGGTGACGACCATCGCGTGCTGACGTCGCAAACGCTGGGCGACGACGGGACTTGGCACAGATTCATGACGTCGAATTATCGGCGGAAAACGTAGCCTGCGCAGCCATGACCAGATGCCATTAATAGCGGCTGTTGTTGCGATTTCTGGCGCGAATGAAAAAAGTCTGTGTCTTGCAGTGCTCTAGATAACGACAATTGCGTTAGCCTTTACCCGCTAAAGATCAGGGGCACCGGAAGGCTTTTGTCGTGCGGCTACTTTTCCGGCGCGGCTGCTTCCGCTGCGGATCCCAGTTCTGCGAGCCCTTTCTCGAACTGGTTGCCGAGCATCTTGTCCATATTCATGAATAACCCGATTCCCTTTGCGACGAAGTTGTTCGTGCCGCTCATGCTCCAGGTCAC
>DATDAL010000070.1:0-11421 GCA_036525415.1 Terrimicrobiaceae bacterium
GAATATGGATCCTATGAATATGGATCCTACCCATATGAATCCTACTCGTATGGACCCTATTGGGGACCTGCGCTCACGTTTGGGATCGGCTTTGCCGTTGGCCCATGGCTCAACTACGATTGTGACTGGCCGAGGCGGAAGGTGTGCGTCGGCGAATGGAATCCAAGATGGAGGAATGACTGGGACCGTGGATGGAAACACAATTCAAGGCCTGGTCGCGGAAGTTACGAAGTTCAGAACACAATCAATGTGGTAAATATCAAGAGCGACAGCGCACGAGAGTGGCAGCCTAGCCCGAAGATTGAACGCCAGCGTTGGCAGCGGCAGCGAAGCTATAATGAGGGTTTCGCAAGGGAGAATGTGCGCGAACGAAGGAATAGAGGCAATGATTCGAGCGGGCGGCTTTCGGCGGTCGCAAGACCGTCGCGGCCGAACTTCGGTCAGGAAGGGGCTGGTGGAAGAGATCGGGCAGAGTGGCGGCGCGAACGCGACGGCTCGAACGTCACTCGCGATGGATCCGAGAGAGTTCGGAGGCCGCGTTCCGACGCCCCAGATATAGGACAGTCTGATCGAACTCGCGAGAAGCAGAACGGAGACTGGAAACAACGCTCGCGAAGGTGGGATCAGAACGAAGACTCATCGCGTGACACGGTCAGGGCAGAGTCGCGTCGCGAGCGCGACGGCTCGAACGTTACTCGCGATGGATCCCAGAGAGTTCGGAGGCCAGGTTCCGACGCCCCAGATATAGGACAGTCCGGTCGAACTCGCGAGAAGCAGAATGGAGACCGGAAGGAACGCTCGCGACGGTGGGATCAAGAAGAAAGACCATCGAGTCCGATGGTCAGGCAAAATCCCCAATCGTTTGAAAGGCAGCAGGCACGACGATCCGACAACTTCCGCGAGCAGAAGCAAGGAGCGAATTCCGATTCGATGAGATCAAGGCGTGCGACAGCTTCGGACCAAAATCGCTTCCGTTCGCAGCAGTCCAAGCGTTCAATCTCCAAAGCGGAGAGCGATTCCAGGCCGCAGGTCAGGGCAAAGCGCACTTCGTCTTCGTCCAGCGTGAACAGGTCCCAGTCACAGCGCTCGAAGGTTGTGAGTTCCAACAAGAACGAGGGATCGCGTCAGGCGAAAAGCGGATCGTCGAGACCCAGTTCTCAACGAACGACGTCAAACTATTCCAAGTCGAACAGGTCTCAACAGCCCGCGAGGGTCGAGAGATCTGGTGGGCAGCCGCGCCGTTCACAGTCCTATTCACGACAAGATGGGCAGCAAGTTGCCAGCGCAGCGGGCAAGAACCGTGGAGGAGGAAAGAATACCGGCGGCAGGAAAGGGGAAAAGAACAAGGACAAGGATTAGGGCACGACGATTGCGGACGCGATCGTAGGCAAAAGCGATTCGAGTCTTTGGACGGGCGACATGCCGACAATGCCCTGCGGTTTGCCGTTGCACGGGATCTTCTTCTTGATCCTGGCTCGGAGCAAAAGTGATCGGTTCGCGTCCAACTCTCAATCTTAGGGCTTATCGCCGAAAATTTTGGCCGGGACTTTGATGCATCAATAGCCTAGGAGACAATCTTTGCGCGTTCAAGATGCCTAAGAAATCGCAGCTCAATGTGGGAGGGAGAACTCTGAATGTCACTAATCTCGACAAGGTTCTTTATCCGGATGCAGGTTTCACAAAAGGAGACTTGATTAACTACTACATTCGCGTTTCTCCGGTATTGCTTCCTCACTTGAGAGACCGTCCCATCACGTTAAAGCGATATCCCGATGGCGTCGACGGTCCGTTCTTTTATGAGAAGAAGTGTCCCTCGCATCGTCCAGGGTGGGTGAGAACTGCAAGAGTCGCAAAGTCTGAGGGAGGGGAGATCAACTATTGTGTGCTTAACGACCTTCCAGCATTGGTGTGGGCGGCGAACCTTGCGGATCTCGAGTTGCATACGTTTCTGCACAAGGCTCCGGCGATTGGACGACCGACGGCTCTCGCGTTCGATTTAGACCCGGGCCCGCCTGCGGATATCGTGACCTGCTGTCAAGTCGGATTGTGGCTCAAAGCGACGTTCGATGCGCTTGGCATGGAATGCTTCGCCAAGACATCCGGCTCCAAAGGCCTGCAAGTGTATGTCCCCCTGAACACTTCCGTTACCTACACCCGAACCAAGGGATTCGCTCATTCGCTCGCCGAGTTTCTGGAACGCCAGTTCCCTGACACGGTTGTTTCGAGAATGCAAAAGAGCCTGCGCGGAGGCAAAGTTCTGGTCGATTGGAGTCAGAACGACGACCACAAGACGACGGTTAACGTCTATTCCTTGCGGGCGAAGCAGCGGCCCACCGTCTCGACTCCCGTAACGTGGAGCGAGGTGTCCAAGACGCTAAAAAAGGGCGATGCGTCGTCCCTAACTTTCGAGTTCGATGAGGCCATCAACAGAATAGAAAAGACGGACGACTTGTTCGGCCCGGTTCTTGAGCTGAAACAAAAGCTGCCTCGACTTGAGGCCTTGAAGCATCTGCACACTTGACGTAGCGGCCGCGGAAACGCCGGAAACTAGGTTTGAAACATGCCATTGATGAGTGTGCGATAAAGTTTCGCAAGCGCGCCTCCAGCCACTCCCCCGCTCAAAACGTCTCCCGGGTAATGTGCGCCGAGATAGACACGCGAGAACGCGACGAGCAGTGCAATCGCGAAGAAAAGCCATCGCCCCCGCGGATAGCATGCCTGGAGTAACGTGGCTCCTGCGAATGCCGCGGCACTGTGCCCGGAGGGGAAGGAATAGCTGCCCGGCTTGCGCCCCACGACAATCGCTCGCACTATGGAAATGAAGGGCCGCCTCCTGCGAAAGTATCTCTTGATGGGGATCTCAACAGTATATGTCGCGAGATACAGGGCAGGAAAAACTGCCAATCCGGCGTTGATTGCACGGCGTCTGTCGGAGAGAGCGTTCAACGCGAGGACGAGAATCCATGCGTGCCCGCCCGTCATGAACCAACTGAAGCGAGAGATCAGTCCGTCCAGCAATCTCGGATGAGGGAGATGATTGATCTGAATGAAGAGTGTTGCGTCGATTGCATCGAAGGGCTTGAGGCGCTTTATGAGCTCGTTTCGCAGAAGGGCACGGCCGTGCCTCACCTGCCGAGGTTCTTCTGTCTCGGAAGGGTTCGCCGCCTTCCCGATGGCCTCATCCAGTGCCATGCGGTTCTCAGGAGGCGCAGAGGCAACCTGGACCGCCGCGTTAGCGAGCACCGCTGCCGGCCGATCCTTCGGAGGCGTCGTATCAGCAGCGATCTTGATCGCCTCAGCTTGTTCCGCGGGATTGGACGAACCGACTTCGTCGGGGACATCCTTTTCTTCCATATTGCCCGCGGCCGCTTCGACTTTGTCGAGGGCTTCAGACGCCTCGGAGGGTGTTTCGACCTCCGCGAATCCTTTCTGCAGCGCTTTCTCGGCCTTCTCTACCGCATCTTCCTTCGTGTCTTCGCTCATGCCTGCGTTCCCGTTCTCTTGTCTCTCAAGATCGCATCAGAGCGAGCTTTTGCGTTTGTTCGCAGTTCGACACCTCGACGGAATTACCGTGACATAGGCAGCCTTTCAGTAGCATCAAGGAAAGGGAGGCGTCACCTGTGAAGTTTCTCACCTCGCAGCTCACTTATTTTCTGAAGCCAGCCACGAGCCGCCGCAACATTCGCCTCTTGCTGCGTTTTCTCTTTGTTCTGGCGATCCTGGTTACTGTTTACAGCATTCTTTTTCACGTGCTGATGGTCTTTGAAGGGCGTGAGCACAGCTGGCTGACAGGGCTGTATTGGACCCTTACGGTTATGTCCACGTTGGGTTTCGGAGACATCACGTTCACCAGTGACGCCGGGAGGGTCTTTTCGATTGTTGTGCTTCTTTCCGGAATGGTGTTCTTGCTCATCTTGCTGCCCTTTACATTCATTGAGTTCTTCTACGCGCCTTGGATGAGAGCTCAGGCCGAGGCGAGGGCGCCCAGACAATTGCCCGAATCCACATGCGGCCATGTCATCCTTACGAATCTCGATCCTGTATCGAACGCGCTCATGCAGAAACTTACTCATTACGGCTATCCTTACACGCTGCTGGTGAATGATCTTGATGAAGCCCTCCGCTTGCATGACTTGGGATTTCAAGTCGTGTTGGGAGAAAATGACCGTCCCGAGACCTACGAGTTAGTGCGCGCAGAGCGCGCCGCACTCGTCGCGGCGACAGGCAATGACATGGCCAATACGAACGTCGCTTTTACTGTTCGCGAAATGAGCCAGAGCGTTCCCATCGTTACCACCGCAAGCTCGAAAGACTCAGTGGACATCCTCCGGCTGGCCGGAAGTTCGGATGTTATTCAACTCAGTGACATGATGGGCCAGGCGCTTGCACGGCGAATTATAGGAGCTGATGCGCGGGCGCACGTCATCGCCGAGTTCGGCGACTTGCTGATCGCCGAAGCCACGGCGGCAGGGACGCCGCTCGTAGGCAAGACACTTTCTGGAAGCAACCTTCGAAAACTCACCGGCTTAAGCGTGATCGGAATTTGGAAGCGCGGGCAATATGAGGTCGCGACCGCGGGAACAACGATAGATGCAAACTCGGTGTTGGTCTTGTCGGGCTCGGCTGAACAGCTTCGGAAGTACGACGAGCTTTTCTGCATCTATCACGTGAGCGCCGGCGCAGTGATCATTATCGGCGGCGGGCGGGTCGGTCGCGCGATAGGACGCGCACTCAAGGAACGCGAAGTCGATTTTCGGATTGTGGAGAATAACCCGGCCAGGATTCGGGATGAGGCAACATATGTTGAAGGAAGCGCAGCAGACTACGAGACGCTCGAGCGGGCAGGCATCGATCACGCACCCGCTGTCGTCATTACGACGCACGAGGATGACATGAACGTCTACCTCACAATCTATTGTCGTCGCCTTCGACCCGACATTCAGATCATAAGCCGTGCGACGCGTGAGCGAAATGTTTCAACGCTGCACCGGGCCGGAGCCGACTTTGTTCTTTCGTACGCATCAATGGGCGCTACAGCGATCTTCAACTATCTGCGGCGCGCGGGGGTCGTCGTGGTGGCTGAAGGCCTCCATCTTGCCGAGACCCGCGTGCCCGATGCGCTTGCCGGCAAGACGCTTGCCGAGGCAGCGATTCCAAGCGAGACGGGATGCAGCGTTGTCGCGCTTCATTCCGAAACGGCAATGATGATCAACCCCGATCCGGCCACGATTCTCACCCGCGGAGCTGAAATCATCTTGATCGGGACACCTGAATCCGAGCAGCGTTTCATGAAGCTCTACGGAGCTCAAACGATGTCCGCACAACCCATCGCCCCATCGGGACTTCCGGGATGACGGAAAGGATCAAGCATTCGAACGCCTGAGCGCCGATTTTCCCCCATCGCGGTCAGACTAACAAGCTGCTAGTGTTCGTGGATGGCAGAACGCACAGTGCTTGAAATCTCGCGCGAGTTGGCGGCCATCGCGCAAGCTGGAATTACCTATTCGGCAGACCCTTTCGACAGGGAGCGCTTTCATCGGTTGCGCGAGATTGCGAGCGAGGTGATGCGTCTTGCAGGTAAGGCGGAGTTCGAGTGGCCGATCGAAATAGGTTACTCGACGCCGAAGGTTGATGTTCGCGGTGTGGTCTTTCGAGACTCGGATGTGCTCTTGATTAAGGAAGCTGCTTCGGGAAAATGGACACTGCCTGGCGGATGGGCGGACGTGAATCTTACTCCGGCGGAGAACGTCGAGAGGGAATGCCTGGAGGAGAGCGGATACGAAGTGAAGGCTCGCCTCATCACCGCCGTCGTCGATCGCGACCGGGCGGGCTATCCGGCGCACCCGCATTCGATCTATAAAATCTTCTTCCTTTGCGATCTCTGTGGCGGCGCCTCGCGGGTGAGTCACGAAACCTCGGAGGTCGCGTTCTTCCCTGTCGACGCCCTGCCGGAGCTTGATCCGCACCGTTCAAGTGCGCTGGACATCGCGGAGGCTTGGCGTTTCTTTCAAGCGCCGGTTCTGCCTGCGCGATTCAATTGACCAAAAGCGATTTTCGAGCCGGCCCACCATTTTTGCGGGACGTTACGGAGCCCGCGGCAGGCCATCCGTCGAGATGACAGTGCCGTTGGTCGCCGCGATTTCGATATACCCGAAATAATTCCCTCCCCGATCATAGCACCAAACTTTCCAGACGGGGGCGGAGTCCACCCCGGTTTGCTGCAAAACATAGCTAGCGCTCCTAAGGTTCTTCCCATTGGCGACGGCAAACTGCTGCGCAATCTCAAAAGCGGCGGGGGAGTCAATGCTCATGCGCTCAATGGCTATCGGGCTGGGATTCTTGAAGAATTCCCCGACGTTAAAAGACGGCTTTTCCTGGACGATCTCTCCATTGGCGATCGTGATGCTGAAAAGTCCTTCGTCCGGGCTGCCCCGATAGGCGAGGACATACCATTGCGGCGGGTCGGGCGTTCCATTGTCCGCCGAGAGCTTCACGATGTAGGCATGATATTGAGGAGGAAGGATGCTCAGCGCGCCAAGCGCCGAATTCAGGTCCTGCTGAGGCGATTCCGGCGGTGGGTCGAATTGCGCAAAGGCTGTTTGCAAACACACCATAGCAATGGCGGCCTGAAAGAGAAGTGATCGGAAAGTCATTGGCCAACTATTACGGGAAGTCGAAAGTCTGTCTAACCCAAAGAGGCGCGTGCGACAGGCAACTATTGTACAATATACGTAACATCAAATGAATATACTAGTTGTTATTCTAAAGCAGTAAATGCAAAAACGGCCTAAAATGTCCCTCTTCTTCGCTGGTATGGACACCGATATACACAGAGAGAAACCTTAATGGTCCCTAGCTGTAGCAGATGCCTCCATTGCTCGAACGAGCCCAGTGCAATGCTTAGGAATAAAGGAATGCGAATGTATTAAAAACAAACAAAACGTTCTATAAATGAATCTGGGAAATGCCACCGGGAGCGCTGCAATTTTGCCCCTGCCGGGCGTATACAGGACAAGAACGGAAGGGAAATCGCCGAATATGAGCATCATCAATGGTATTCTCGTCGCTGTTTTTTCAATGACCTCAATAGGCGCTTGGTCTGTCGTTTTTTGGCAAGTGCTTGCTTTTTTCCGGTAAGCCTCCTCGCAAGAAAGAGAAAAGCCGCTGGTTTTGTATCGCCAGCGGCTTTTTTGTGCCGCTCAATGAACGTTCGGGTTCGGCGGCCTTTGCGTGAGTTAGTTTCTATTTCTGAAGTGCTGCTATGGTTCCTTCGAGCACTGCATTTCGATCAGGTGCCTGTACCCTCAATCGAAATCCGCAGTGTATTGGGACCGGATGCATGGATCGCGCGGGTCGCGGTCACCGGGCATTTGTGCCAAATTTTGGCCCGCCTCAAGTCGCCGCCATGATCCGAGAAATTCCTGAAGTCCTAGATCGATCGCGCGCCGGATGCTCCCTGAGATTTGCAGTTTTGCGTTGCACGCATAGTATCGCTTATGCGGTTCAAGTGGATCAACGATGGGGACAGCGGGTCGGCTTCGGCGCAGCAGAAGGACTCGCCGACAGATGAAGCGCTCCTTGATGCATACTCGAGCGCGGTGGTGCGTGCTGTGGAGACAGCGAGTCCGGCCGTCGTGCACGTTCGTGCGGAATTCCCAGGCAGTAGAGGGCATGTCGCAACGTCCGGCAGCGGTTCGGGTTTCGTGCTTTCACCCGATGGGCTCGTCCTGACCAACAGTCACGTGGTGCACGGCGCAACACGCATCCAGGCGCAGACCGCTGACGGCCGTCCATTGAGAGCCGATCTGGTAGGCGACGACCCTGACAC
Source organism: Terrimicrobiaceae bacterium (assembly GCA_036525415.1). Taxonomy (GTDB): domain Bacteria; phylum Verrucomicrobiota; class Verrucomicrobiia; order Chthoniobacterales; family Terrimicrobiaceae; genus DASTFP01. The sequence goes on from DATDAL010000070.1 coordinate 7,829, forward strand.
AGATCTCGCTGTGTTAAGGATCAACGCATCCGGGTTGCGCAACGTCCGTTTCGCGAATTCCGATCAAGTGCGCGTCGGCCAGATCGCCGTGGCCATTGGCAACCCGTTTGGCTACGATAACACCGTTACGGCCGGCATCGTGAGCGCCTTGGGAAGAACATTTCCATCAAGGACAGGACGCCTGATCGATAACGTCATTCAAACGGACGCGGCCCTGAATCCAGGGAATTCCGGAGGCCCGCTCGTCAATAGCGTTGGGCAGGTTATCGGTGTAAATACGGCGATTATTGCAGCCGCGCAGGGCATCTGTTTTGCGATTGGGAGCAAGACAGCGGAGTTCGTGGCGAGTTGGCTCATCAAGGAAGGGCGCATTCGGCGCGGTCACCTTGGTATCGCCGGCCAGGACGCCGCGATTTATGAGCCCCTTGCACGGAGGCTTAAGCTGACGCAGCGTACAGGCGTGCGGGTTCACGAACTCGTGCCAGGTTCCCCGGCTGAAGCGGCTGGGGTGCGCTCCGGAGACATGATCATCTGGTTCAACCACGATACGGTGGCCAGCGTGCACGACCTCCACCGTTTGCTCATCGGAGAGGAAATCGAACGTCGCTCGCGCTTGACGGTGCTCCGGGACGGTCGTCTGGAGCATCTTTGGGTGACTCCACGAGAAAGAAGCTAGATCGCGGCATGCTCGAGAGAGATCTCGGTTCTCTCGGACAGCGATTGCCTTTCCATCGCCGAGACAGTAAACATCGCGCTCATGAAGCCGTTGTCTTATTTGTGCGCTGCTCTATGGCTTTCCAGCGTAATCTGCGGTTGCGAGACGACACGGAAATTCTGGACTGCGGTCAACAATCTGGCGGTTGGCGTTTACAAGGCAACGCCGCATCAAACTGAACTTGCTGACCAACGAGCGAGCGCGGCTTTCGAGCAATTCTCGGCTCAGCAGAAGAGGGCGCTCGAAGAATCCGGTACTCGTTATCTAGCCGTGCGGACCGCTGACCCCACGCCGGCGCAATGGACGGAGATCCGGAGGGATATGCAAAAGCCGGGCTCCAGGTATTCGGGTCCCGCGAAGGCACCGGGCAAAATCTATTGTGTCATGATCTGGGACACCCAGTCGCGAGAGATCGTCGGAACCGATTGCTATGCCGTCCTCAAGCTTCCCCCGGCCGGTGAACTCGCCCGCTTCGACACGTATACGGCCCAATACGTCGGCAGCTTTTAAAAAGTAAACCTCTGCATAAAAAGCCACTTTAACTCGTTCGAAGGAAACGATGTTGTATCTTTAGACGGATTCGGAGAGTCGCTGCCGGACGCGACAACAGCGCAAGTGACGCCGAACGTCTCGTTTGTTCAGACTCCCAAGCTCGACCGGGTTTGGTAATCCAGACGTCCGGTTATTGGGAGACCGTAGTCTGCCTGATAGCTGCGAAGGGCGCGACTGGTCATGGGACCGAAGTCTCCATCGATCGGTCCAGGATAATAGCCGAGTCTGGCGAGGCGTGCTTGGGCGCGGTAAAGAATCGGTGCCGAATACGAGGCATAGGAGGGTGCCCGTCTGACGACATATACGGTCCGATACACGGGAACGGGAGCAACGAAGCTGACGCCGAACGAAGGTCCCCATCCGCCCCAGCCACCGCCCCAATACGGGCCACCACCCCATCCGCGTCCGCCTCCCCAATAGCCGCCGCCGCCCCATCTTCCGCAGCGTCCGCCAGCTTGACTCACTTCCGCCATCGCGAGCAGCAGCAGCGCTGAGACAAGCAAAAATTTTGTCTTCATCACGAGGTCCTTTCTAACCCTCAACACTAAATGTGAATACGCGGATCTTCAAGCCCTTCAACCGCCAAAGGAGGGGAAAAGCGGGCGTCCGTATTTCATGAAAGGCCAGGGGATGCTTGCGACGATAAGGACGGCCGCAAGCGAGTAGGCGACTGCCGCGCGCAGAAATTTACGACGATCCGTTGTTGCCCGTTTGGAGATGGAGTAACCAACCTGGGCGATAACAACAGCGAGCAACATGCCGGCCAGGTGTTCGACCGCGAAAAATCGGAGTGCGCCATCCTTCATTGCTGCGGCAAAGTTCGTCATCGCAGCACGCGTGATCGGGCTGATTCCGTAAAGAATGAGGCCGAGAATCAACTGAATATTCAGGAGAGAGGTGAAAACCAATCCGGCCATTTGATCTTTGCGCGTCCACTCGGAACGTCCGAAAAATCCGCTCCACACGCGCATCAGCGCCCAGAGACAGGCGACTATGACGACCCAGCGAAGCAGGCTATGAGTGTCTCTTAGAAAGGAATAAGGCATGGTTGGCAGGTGAGAGGGAAAACTGAATACATCGCTTTCTCCTTCTCGTCACTCTTCAGTTTCGCTAGGTTGCTGCCCCTCGGAGTCGGGGTCTTGCTTGGTTTTGGGCAGCCTGCGTGGTTTGCAGAGGATCTCTGGAGTATTTGCGACGCGAGCGCATTTGCAGCAAAGAAAGCGCGGCCGGTCGACGAGTTGGAACAGTTTATCGGCGTGCTTCCTAATGTCACCCTTGGACCAGTCGCAGAGAGTTTTCGCCATGTGAGAACGAAACGGGGAATGGCCGGTTGCGCAAGTGGGCCATCGGCGGTATGATTTTTTCTAACATTTATGAGCACACACACAGCGACCAAGCAAAAATCCAGTGCAGTCATCGAGGGCCTTCAGACCCTCCTGGCCGATTCATATGCGTTGATGGCACAAACGCACCTTGCCCACTGGAATGTCGAGGGTCCAAATTTCTTCCAGCTCCATACCGCGTTTCAGAAGCAGTATGAGGAACTTTTCGGGGCAATCGACGAAATCGCGGAGCGCCTGCGTGCATTGGACGTTCTTGCCAATGGAGGATTGAAGACTCTTGCGAAGGGTTCACGTATCGAGGAACTAGCGGTCGAGACGACGCCCGCGAAGGATTTTGTCGCTCACCTCATTGAGTCGCATGAGATCGTTTTGCTCGATGCTCATTCGCTTCGTGAAGCCGCGGGTGCGGCAGATGACCTGGAAACGCAGGACCTCATCATTGGCCGAATACAAGTGCACCAGAAGACTCTCTGGATGCTAAAGAGCTTCCTCAAGAACCTCTAGTCGCCGGAGCACGCGAAACCTGGGAATTTCACAAGGGAAGAATCTGGTCTTGCGAATCATTCTCAAGTTCGTATTTTGCCATAATGTCCAATTGCTCAGTTGAATCCGGAGCGTTCTCGCCGGCTAGAAAGTCGTGGCGCAACGATGCGGCGCAGATTGTTGAGGAACTGTTTCGATGCACGCCTCCCGATTCGTGGGACATGCTTTTGGATTTGCGAAGGCATTTGCTCGAAGGGAATGATTGGGATGAAACGCTCGACGTGTTCTTGTCCTGCCGACAGAGGCTGGAGGCCGAGCAGTACTTGCCGTTTTATCGTTTGCGTCGTTTGCTGGCGGAAAGCTTGAGGCTCGAGGCGGGGCGAAGCCAGGCTCATGTGGCGTCGCTTCGGGAGGTGCTTCGTCGCAAGCACCGGTCGCTAGCCGACATGAAGCGAACGGTCACGCGTGAGATTTTCGAGCACGACCTGCGCGAAGCAGGA
>DATDAL010000071.1:0-29316 GCA_036525415.1 Terrimicrobiaceae bacterium
CGCAGTTCTTCGGGGTCGAGGAGCGTGGAGAGGGAGGTTGATCCGACCAAGTCGCAAAACATCACGGTCAATTGTCGGCGCTCGCCAAGCGCGGCAGTCGTGGTCGGCGCTTCGGTTTCCGTCCGCTGGAGGGCGACTTGGCGCTTAAGCTCCCCAATCGCGCTCAAGATCCGCTTGCGAGGACCGAAAGCCAGCCCGAGTTCCTTCAGGTCCGATTCCGTGAGGACCTCCAGCGTCTTCAAGTCAACCTGGTTCTCGACGAAGATCGCCTCAAACTCCGCAAGGTCATTCGCCCTCAACCACTCGTCAATCGTCTGGGTCATGCGTACCGCTCTTCTAGCGCAACCGGCGCGTTCGCGTTTGGAACCAGCAGACCACGGGTGACGAGCCACTGCACGATCGCCAGTCCTTGCTGCGGCGGTACGTGTGGCATCCATGATCGCACCAGCTCTCGCGGCGTCATTCCGATCCGCACATCCCGCAACAGCGGCGCGACTTCCAAATCTCCCAGGTAGGCGACCGGACTGACCGTTGGCGAGAAGCTCACCGCCGAGCGCATCTCGATGAACCGATCCACGACGCATGGTCGTTCGACGATTTCCACGCCCGCCGACATTCGCAGCGGCGCATCGAGTGGCACCGCGCCGTCGGCTCTGGGTGGAACAAAATCCGGCGGAGACGAAGCCTCGGCGCGCTCCCGCCAGAATCTCGCCTTCCGGCTGGCGGCAACCCTGGCGTAATGGCCGCACGCCCAGCCACAGTGCCGCGCCGATGCCTCTTTCAGACTTTCGCGATAGAATTGCCAGGCCGGGACCTTTGCCCACGGTCGTTGCAGCAGAGTGTTTACGACGGCGGAACCTGCGAGAGCGGACTGGATGGCCTTTTGCACACCGCTAGACGAAAGAGGATCCAGGGCCAGGGCCGCATCGCCGACCTTGATCGAGTCCTCCGTCACACACTCCTCGTCAAAGTAAGGGGTTGCGTCGGTGGCCTGAATCCTTCCAACGATACTGGCGTTCACCCCGGACGGCAGGAGCGACGATGCGGCGATCAACTTGTGAAACTTCGCCTGTAGCGTGCCATGCATCGCACGCAGTTCCCGCGGATCGACAAACACGAGCGTGTTATAGAGTCCGTCCGGCAGCGGCACACCCCAAGACCATTCATTGGACCCGGCTTCGATCCGTGGATGGTTCGGGAGGCCTGCGCCTGTCCAATACGCATGCAAGGCCAATGTTTGCGGTCCGGTCCGGCAGCGGCGACGCCAGAGCACGCCGGCACGACCGGAGGCGTCAGCGAGAAATCGAGCCTCGAACTCGGTCATCCGGCCGTGCGCCTGGATGGCAACGCTCCAGCCACCCACGCGGCGCTCCAACTTTTTCACCGTCCCGGGTTGCAGGATGCGCACTCCGCAGTTGTGAGCGTGTTTCAGGAGCAAGCGATCAAAGTGTCCCCGATCCACCAGCATCCCCTGGCCATCGGGATCATTGAACTCGCGCTCCTCCTCCCAGCGCACGCTGACTTTTCGCACGCGTGGATACCCGGCCTTTTCAATGGCCGGACCGGCCCCAATGGTCGCCAAGAGCGGAATCACCCCGGGGCTCAACGACTCTCCGAGGTGGCGTCGGGGAAATCGTGCCCGTTCCACCAGACACACGTTCAAGCCGAATTGGGCCAGCCTGGCCCCAAGAACGCTCCCGGCGGGCCCACCTCCGATGATGCAGATGTCGGTCGGCGTGATCATGAAGCTTCTCCGCTCGAGCTAGGAGAAGGCGGCCGGTCCAGGGACCGGCGGAAGATCGCGCCGGGCCGACAAGTGGAGATATGCCTCAAGGCAATAGTGCAGCCAGCCGCGGATGTAATCGCACGCCGGCCGCCCGCGTCGAATTACTTCGTGGTGGCATCCGCCCCCACACAGGTAACGCGCCCAACAGCTGCGGCATGGTTCCTGCCGATGAACGTGTCGCTCGGCGAGCCAGGCCGCGCGCCGCCGCCGATTCACACCGTCCATCAACGATCCCATGACGCCCTCATCGTCGCCCACAAACCGGTGGCATGCGGCCAGGTCGCCATCCGCCGAGACACCGAGGTAGCCCGCGCCCGCGCCGCAGGGATAAGGCCGATGAGTGCCGCGATCGATCTCTCTCATGGCGTTGACCATATTGGCAAACGCGTAGCGTTTTCCGGCGAGCGATTGGCGTTCGAATTCCCTGCCGCAGTCGATCATCTCGCCCAGCATCACTTCGAGGGTGTCGGCTTGCATCTCGTCGTTCCCATTCGGTGATCGCAGCATTGGCGAGAAGCCGACACTATGAAACCCCTCGGCGAGGAATTGATCAAGAGTATTGCGGAGTGCGAGATTTCTCGGAGTCACGGTGACGCGAGCGGTCACCTGCATCTCCCGTTGCATCGCGAGCAGCGGACGCACGTTGGCCATCACACGATCGAAGCTGCCCCGCCCGCTCTTGTACGGCCGGAGCGCGTCGTGCACCTCGGCTGGGCCGTCGAGGCTCACCGTTACCGCGAAACCGAACTCCTCGAAAAAGGCGGCATCGGCCTGGGTCAGCAGGGAACCATTGGTCGTGATCGAGAAATTCAGGATCACATCCCGGCTTTGCGCGAGATCGGCGGCGCGACGCGTCACCGCTTGCAGCACCGCGCGGTTCGCGAGCGGTTCGCCGCCCAGGAAAGCAAGGTTGAGCCGCGCGCCGGGCTCGGCGCCGCGCAAGAGCAGATCGACCGCCTGGTCCGCGGTTTTCCGCGTCATGTTCTTGGCCGCGCCGCCGAACTCGCCCTGCTGCGCATAGCAATACGTGCAGCCGAGATTGCACTTTTGCGCAATCGCAAGCGACAGCGCGTGCAACGGAGGATCGGCCAACGGCTGGTCATCGATGCGCGGCGGACTGTCGAGACCGAGGCGATTCAGCACGCCGGAGATGCCTTCCCCGGCCGCTGCGAGTCTAAGCTCCGCGAAGAGATCTGCGTCCGCATCGAACAAGCGGCTTCCGTCGCACACGAAAAGGTGCCCGCCGATCGCAGCGTCGATCAGGTGCACTAGAGGGGATTGCGGAGCAGACGCCGTCATGTAACGGCGGGCATCGGCTCGCAGGGTGGCGGATCGCTCATCGTGCCGCAGATCTGTGACCGAACAATGCACGATTAACGTTTCTTTTTTGGCTCGCCGTTGAACGCTCTTTTGGCGGCAACCTTTTTTGGTTTCGCTGCGGGGAGATTCGTGTCCCTACTCGGGGCGGGCGCAATCTGCGTCCGCGGCACGGTCTTGTCGGCGTCACGTCCGCCAACTTGGAATTTCAGGCTCTCCTCCCAAGTGTTGAACAGGTCGTCATAGTGCAAAATTCGCTGGTCAACATAGTCGTCGGCCACATAGTCGCCCGTGCGTTTTTTCTGCATCCAATTGTCGCCCGTGCTCGCGCCCGATGGCGTGGGTTGCACGTTGACGTAGTCGGGCCGCGCGGCCGCCCAATAGTAGCAGGAGCATTCGCGATAGTCATTCTGCCAGGGCGAGCAGAGCCCCTGCGTCAGCTCGCCGGGTTGGGCCAGTGACGGAGAGATCACCGCGGTCTCGGCATCGAAGAACGGCCGGACCTTTAACTTTACCGTGATGTAGCTGCCTTTCTCGCCGGTCCAGCGCGCCTGATCCAGCCACACGGGATCGGCGGTAAAGTCACACCTCACGGACTTCCCGGTGAATTTGTGAAGGATGTGCGCGAGGGAATTGGACCATTCGAGCGGGGCGATGCCGAAGGGATTGTCGGAGGTCGAAAGGACGACGGACTGACCGTCAACATCGGCAGGCGAGGGCCCGATTGCCTGCGTTATCATCAACTGACCCTCGACGCGCAGAAGCCGGTGGCCGGAAAGGTCGCGCAGTTTCTGGCCGGTCGCATCTGGATCCATTCGTATCACGAGGTTGTCCCACTCCCGTAGTTCGATGCCGGCGAATACGCGGCGCCACACGGCCCGGAAATCCACTTCAAGGCCGGGCGTGCAATTGCTTACCGAAGTCACGGGGCGCGAAGACACTGGGCTGCCGGCGGCGATGTAGTGGAGTTGCGCAGAGCGGTTGCGAGGGGTGAGCGGCCCGGGGTGCGGTGGGTTTGTCGCCGGCTTGCCTGCCGCGCTTCCGGTCGCCGACGGCAGGCTCAGACGGGACGCCTTGATGATGGTGTTGATCTGCCGCCACGTGAGCGCGAGGTAGTTCCCGTCGGCGCCGCACATCATCGCGGGCATCTTCCGGCGCCCGCGATTGGTAAAATCGGCGACCTCGTCGGGGCGGCGAAGGACATCCGCAAACCAGGGTGCTGCCCCGCCCCGCAGGGCGGCGAAAACGTGCTGGTGCAGGCCAAGGATCGCCAGCGTGTCGGCCGTGCGCTCGGGCACAATCGGCCGCATCAGGCGTTGGGTGTCGAACGCTTCCTCGGCTGGCATCGTATCGAAGTCGAGGGGATCGCGACCGCGGACGGGATTCCCATTCATGACGGCGACATTTAAGAAGCGCACGGTCTCGAAGGCGCGGCGGACGATGTCAATCGCGCGTGCGCGCGTAACTTCCTCCGGCTCGTCGGGTGGGATGCCAGGTCCGTAAATCACCTGGTCGAGGTCGTCGGCGAGATTGCGGAGAAAAAGCGAATCTGGCACAACTGCCGGCGGCCCCGCGGTGATACGGGCTCTGGCGGTGAGGGGCTTGCCCTTTTTGGGGACAAGTCGCACTTCGACAATGCCGTCGCAGGCATCGTCGAGGTAACCGCGGCTGACCGCGATATTGCCGTGCAGCCAGGGCGGAGCCGGAGGGACGGATGCAAACAAGGAGGGCGGCAGCGTCTCGTTCATGAACTTGCCTTTGTAATCGGGATCGGCGTTGTCAATTTCCGCGGCAACCATGAAGCCGCACCATTTGCCTTTCTTCGTGTCGTAGATGCAACGTTCCGGCGGCACCTCGTAAGGCTTTTCCACGGCCATCAGCGGATCCGAGGCCGGCGAGGGCGGGGGCGGATGGTTCGGTCCGTAGATCAATCCTTTGGCCGGCACAAAGCGAAGGCGGATTTGCGGGAAATACCCGTTGGGTCTGACATAACGCACGTGCCCAAACTCGAGGCACGCCGCCTTGTTGACGAAATGCGGACAGTGTCCTTCCAGTCGGTTCGTCTTGTGGTGGGAAAACCAGCCCGTGTCGGCCGTCACGGCATCCCGCTCGTCGCCCGTGCGGCGGGCGGCTTTGCGATTGGCGACACGAACTTTCCAGGAAACCGCCTCGGGGCCAAGACCCAACTTGTCCAGCAATTCAATGGTCAGCGGAACCAGCTCCCCATGGTCTGTGACCGCAAACACCTCGAGGAAGGGCGCAACGGGTCGGATGCGTTGCGCTTCGTCTTTGAACGTGATCTCCGTAGGAACAAATGAGCCGGAGATTTCTCCGGTTTGGTCGTCCACCGTCAGGGTTTCCTGCGGCTTGATTTCGCGGAATTCGAGCGGTTGGTCGGGACTATCGTCAATGGTATAGTTGACCACAGGGTCCGGGGACGAGCCGAGCCGCCCGATGGCCAGTGGCGGGAGGATGCGAAGTTCGCGGATTTTCATGAGCGTAGCCCTTCCTTTTCGCGCAGGCCGCCGAGCACGGTGTCAACCCAGGCCAGCGCGTTCTTGTCCAGGTTGCGCAAAGTCCGCAGATAGGGCCCGCCCTCGGGCGGGGTCGTTGCGAGAAAGCCTGTGTCGGGATTGAGGAGCGCGTCGCAGAGCCCTTGGGAATTGAGGATGATGTCACGGTGCAGAAGCCAGCAATCGATCTCGTCGGGCGGCAACACGAGTGTATAAGGCATCTGGAATGGAGGCCCCGCCCGGCGCGGATTTTTGGGATCCTTCGTCAGCGGCATCCGGACGAGGATTCCTGAAATCGCCTTGAGGTTATACATTTCGCCAAAAATCCGGTGCATCATGGCGCCGCGGGTGTTTGGCTCATCCGGGTCGACGACGCGCGCCAGGCGAAACGTGTGCGTGAGGTACGTCAGCAGCATGCGATAACGGCAGTTGAACAGGTCGGCCCATTTCGCCGACGCAGCACACGTAATCAACCTGCTCGCTGGCGGTGGATTCTGCGGATCGGTGGTCGTGGCAGTCGTTGGGTTGGTTGGAACGCGCCGCGCGGGGCTCCAGTTCTTTGAAATCTTCACCTTCCCGTCGAATTTTTGCAGCACCTCGACGAAACGCTCGAAATGCGACGGTTCGTCAGCGCTCGTCGGCCGGAGTTCGGGATTTTCACCCTGGCCGGAGATTTCCCTCAACGCGTAAAGCGCCTCGGTGCGCGTGGCGACCCGCTCGATGATAATGTTGGCCTTCATGGTGTTCTGCTTCGGCGCATCCCCGCCGGGTGGCGCGGGATCCGGATGATATCCGCGGCCCCAATCGTCCCACGAGGCCTGCAGGGGATAGGTTTCGGGGCGGAAATCGGTATCGGGAATCAGATCGGGATTTGCGAGGATGTCGTGAATGAGTTGATAGACTTCACCGACCGGGTGGGCATTATCCTTTTCCACCCACTCCTTCACCGTGCGTTCGATGAAGGGAATATCTTCGCTCAGGAATTTCGCCGCGATGGAGCCCTTGGGCGCGCCTTCATAGAATTCCTTGAGCGATTTGAAATTGCCGGGCATCTCCGCGAAGACATAAGCGGCGAGCGACTTGCGCGTCAGGGGCTCGAATCGGAACGGGAACGGATAGAATGGCGACTCCCACGGGAATTCCTCGCGATTGAAGGAGACCGGCCCGCCCAACAGGCAGAGAAGGTTTTGAACAGTTAGCAGATGCCCCATTTCCTCGCGCGCCACCGTGAGAATCAAATCCTGCCACTGCCGCACTTCCGCCTGGTCCTCTGGCGACAAGTGGTCGCCGCCGAGGGAGTAGGCGGCATACAAATATTGCGCCATCAATCCGTGTTCGAGTTCCGAACCAATATGCAACAGCAGGATCACATAGTCCCGCCACGTCATCTCTTCGGGCTTGGTCGGCATCGGTCTGACGTCCTCGGTGATCAGGGCCCGGCTTTTGCGATACTCAGCGATGTGAATCAGATGATGGGCTTGATACTTGGACATAAGATCGGTCCGTTACGTATCCGAATTTCAAAGGCAACGGAAGCATGCATCGTGCCGGGCCATCCGATCGCGGGACGCCACGGTTTCCAGCGAACTTTCGGCAAAGAATGACGATGAACGCTTATGGCAAAACCCAAAATCCGGTGCTTGCTGTTTCGCCGAGGACGAGGGCATATTCCCGACGCATGAAACCAGCCCGGCCAATCGCCGCCCCAAATGCGCGCATGGCTGAAGACCTTTAGGCATGACAATCGTAGCGGTGAGTCCCGCCACGGATGAAGCGCTCGGGTTGATCGGTGAATTGGACGCTGAGATTGCCGCGCTTTATCCCGGAACGCCGATCAAAGGAATCGATGTCGCCGAATTCGAAAAGGCCGGCGGATATTTTGTAGTCGCACGAGAAGCCGATCAGGCCATCGGCTGTGGTGGGTTCCGGCGAGTGGATGAGCAGTCCGTTGAAATTAAGCGCATGTTTGTGCGAGCAAGTGCCCGACGTCGCGGCATCGCGCGACAAATTCTGCGGCATTTGGAGGCAGAGGTTCGTCGCCGCGGTTTTCGCACAATGGTTTTGGAAACTGGATGTGACAACGCCGAGGCGATAGCGCTGTATGAAGCCGAGGGCTATTTCCTGATACCCGAGTTTCTCGGTTACGTCGGAATTCCGATCAGTCGTTGCTACGCCAAGTGGGCTTGATTGCGCTGCCACAACGGCATTTTGGAATTGTGCTATGCAACAACTTCGCGCCTCTGGGTTTCCGGGATGGAAGAGGCCCCGTCGCTTCGGCAACCTCTAACGTCGACCGCCAGCAATGCCGCAGCGGGCCGCCCAGCCGAGCGGAGAAAAGGGGTCACGCGAGAACGAGACCTGGACAGTTCCTCCGGACGTCCAGGCGCTTGCGAAGCGTCCGAGCATGGAGGTGATTGTCGAGAGCGACGCTCTTTTGCCGAAGGATCCTGCGCTCCACAGGCCGTTTCTCTTTTCTGTGACGTCTACCGCGAAAACATCAGAGCTATCTCAATTAGGCCCTTGGCGTGACCCTTTGCGCCTTTTCAGCGTCCTTGGTCCTTGGTCTCCACCTTGAACCGACGCCCCGCTTGGGTTATCAGGGAATTCGGCACCCGTAGCTCAGTGGATAGAGCACCGGTCTTCTAAACCGATGGTCGCAGGTTCGATCCCTGCCGGGTGCGCCAGCCTAACTGCTTGGCATCAAGGATTTAAATGAAAAGCCCAGCCAGCAGACAGACCGTGCAGTTTTGCACGAAATTACAGAGGATAGCGCCATTTTGACCTAAAATACGCTTACAAAACGCTTACAATCTACTCGCTTCTCTCTTGCCTCTCTTCTGCGAGGTCCCCGGAAATTCCGGGGACCACCAGCGCTCTCACCGCTATGATTTGTAATCAGTAGGTCCCCGGTTCGAATCCGGGTGCTGGCTTTGCCTGATAACCAATATGTTGTGCCACTATACAGCTTATTGAGATGCCCCGTTGGTGCCCTTATACTGCCTCAAAGCACCTCACGATCATCGCTCAAGGGCGAATTTCGGCAATGGCGGCCGGGCGCCGCGGCAGCTAGTATTACCGGCGACGGGCCGCAAGCTGCTAGAGCCTGACCATCAGCGAGGATGAAGTCGAAGATCGAAGACGCCGCACTGTTGTCTCCGTGCCAAGAAGCCCGCAATGACAGCAACGGGCAAAAGCCGTTCAGTGCACTAATTGCGCGCCGCGCAGCCTGCCGCTTGAAATTGCGGCGGACAGAGACTGACGAATCATGTCGGAACAATTGCGAAATCTGACCCTTTCCAAAATATCTTCTGGATGGTCTTCCGCCAAGCTTCCGAAACAAGCATTCGCAAACGAATCAGACATGTTCGCAATGCCATCAAAATCAAAAATGAGCATCGCGGCACGCGCGAAAAGAGGATCAATCTCGCAGAATCGGAATCTATTGCCGAGGTCACCATCGGCTAGGAAAGAGCCGAAATGCTCGCGCATTACAATTTCCCTCATAGGAAAATCTTACCTACATCGTCGGGGGGCTGCAACCCCAATTTGATGCGAGCCCGCTTGAGCATCTCGAAATAGTCGTCGATTTGATTCCTCAGGAACGCGGCGGCCAGGACTGTTCCGTCGAAACGGCGGCCGAGTTTGAAAGTTCCGAACACGGGCGCCGTTTGTCCGTATTGGAACCACCAGGAGTTTCCTGAAATCAAGGTCATTGCCCCAAGTGACAGCGCCATTAGCTCTCTCATCATGCTCAGTCCAACCCCTCTATTCGGAGAATGGCCGTAGGCGGTCTTCAGGTGAGTTGTGCTGGACACTTCTGGCTTTAGCGCCATCAAGAGAGCTTGTTCTTCCGTCATGCCTTGCCTGTAGAAGGGCGATGCATTTGATCGAAGCTTTCAAGAATACCGATCCCGCAGTCAGCCACACCAATCCTCGCGGTTTCTTTGCTTTTGGCATATTGCGCCGAGACAAACCCTTCCCCGCCAGAATGTTGGCGAGCGTTCAGCACGGCTTCGCTGGTCACAAACTGCAGAAGGGGGAAGGTCTCTCCTCTGTTTGGATCAACACAAGCTGACAATTTGCTGGCGATTGGACCGACATCTTGGTCTGAGGGTGGAACCCTCATTACAGGGACAAAGTCCTCAGATCCAGAGTGTCGCGAGAAATTCTCGGGGAGGTCGAGACCAAGAATGTTGCAAACATCCATGCGCTGAAAGTAGCCGAAATTTTCATTCTCTTCGTAATTTGTGAACCGCCAAACCTTCCCGCTCCTTTGCCATTTTTTTATTTTTGCTACCACGGCGACAATCCCTCCCGGGACATAGTATCTGACAGCCTGGAAATCCAAATCGATTCTCTCCGCATCGTCGCCCAGAGCGAGAATATCCAAAAGCGATCTTAAATTGTTCTCAAACACATATCTCGGCAGCCTGATAATGAGAGAAGAAGGGGGCTTGACCACGTCCTTACGTGTCAAAGGAATGGGCGTTTGGCCAGATCCCTTTTCGACCCCAGCACTGACCGTGACGGTTGCCCTGTCAGGTTTTGCGTTTTGCGACGAGCCAGATCGCGTTCGTGTGTGAATGGTCGAATGTGAGTCCCAACTAGCATCCCCTAAATCCGGCATGCCGCGCGGCTCGGCATTCTATCGCACCTTGCAGCGCCGACTCTAATCTGAACCAACGCAACCGGCTTCGACTCAACGATGGATGACTGCTCAAGGGGAAGGCAACAGTTTGCCGGAGGGGCGCATTAGCTGGAATTAGCGCCGGAGGTTGCGGTTTGAGGGATACGGAAAGAGTCGGCTAACTTATTGAGTCGCGCAAAGTTGTGAAATCCGAATCGAGCACGGTCGATCTGAGTGCGAGGTTTGAGGGTAAATGGCCGGAATTGGCCGATTTATCAAACGTTTGAGGGCGATTTTCTGAGTCACGCGACATGCGCAATGGGGCCATTCGCTATTTTGAGTGGGTAACATGGGAGGGCTTCAATGCCGGCAAATCGAGATGGAGGCCAGCGGCTTTGAGATAAGCCATGATACGGAAGTAACGCAGGGAACGAAACCCTCTGGCCAAACGCTTGGCAAGTTGGAGCAGGCCGTTAGCCGCCTCGATCGCACCATTGGTAAGTCGAGTTTTCAGGAAGGCGACAACGCGGAACAAAAGGGGCGCGGAACAAAAGCGAACAAAAGGGGTCAGCCATTTAATATTGCGGTATTTGCAATTGTTTCGATCTGCCCGAAACTTCGCGGAGGGGCTCGTCGAGGATACGATGCGCTTGTAGTATCCCCGCCACCGGGTCAGATCTTGTTGACAGATGACATATTGGCGGGGCTGAGAGGGGTGAGGGACACCTTCAAGATCAATCCCAACGGCCCTTATCTTTCCAGCCCTTGCCTTTGCGGTGGCGGGGTTCGTCGAGCAGACCGACCTCACCGGCCTTGAGATTGTAGATCATGTCGTAGGCAAGGAAGAGCGAGAGGCCGGTGTTCAGGTAGTAATCCGTTTTGTCCGGGGTATTGTTCTGCACATTAACGTTGCCCGCATTGACCACCGAGGTGGTCTTGAACTTGAAGAACCTGGCGTTTCGACCCGACGTGGTGCGGGCGGAGAGTTCGAATGTAAGCTTATCTTTCAGGTTGCCAACGTTTTGGTCCGAGTTGTCCGTGTTGTGCAGCGTGGTCGTCGCCCCGGAATCTGTGAGCATTCCGACTCCGGGACTTCTGAGGGAACGGTTTCCTTTGTGGTCGGTGATATGGATCGTGGCGTTGAAGATCTGCTGACTAAAATACCGGAGTCCGGTGGGTGTCGTGTTGTTGCCGGCCGCGGTGTCCGGATTCATGGGCAGGTAGATCGCAGAATGGTTCGCAGTATCCTTGCGGGTGAGACCGATCTGGAGGAAGGCCGTTTGGGTTTGCGGATTTGCATGGATGCGGAATCCCGGCGTGACGCGCGGTCCGTAGTTCAGCTGCGCCAGGAGGTTAATGATGCCGTTCGTGTTATATGTCAGCCCCATACCAAAGTCGCCGTAGAATGCGCCATTGACCGGAGGATTTTTGGAAACGGAACCGTCGTCATTCCAAATCGTGTTGCTACCGTCGACGATCGAATACATCTGTCCGATCTTCGCGTTCGGGGTCGTGACCAGGGCAGAAGAGGGATCGCTTGAGGCAAACAGGGTGACGGGAGATTCGACGAGAGTCCCCTTATAGTGCAAGCCGCTGGCATAGGAGGCATTCACCGACTTGTTTAGGGAGGTGACGCCGCTGCCCCACCATGGCGATACGCCCGGATTCGGGCTGTAGGTCACGTAGAAACCGGTCGCGCCGGTGTCGAGTTCGAAGAGCGCGGGGGTGGCACCGTTGCCAATTCCCGCATAGATGCCGAGCTTATAGGTCCCAGTACTGATTGGCGTGAAATGCAATGGGACCACGATGGGAAAGCTCACCGTTTGCGCTTTGCTGGTTACGGCGAGGAGAAGAGCCGCCGCGACCGTCAGGGCTCTGAGGAGATTTTTCATGGAGAACAGACTCTGCGGAGCCATCTAGGGGAATTTCGTCTGAGAGTGAATGCCCTTTTCGAAGAATCCGCCGCCGCACAGAGAGCCGCTGAAAGCGACTCCGCAACCAGCGCAGTGGCTTATCCCGTCTTGCTTGCTCGGGCGCTCGATGGCCAATTGAAGCTGCGTGGCTTCGAATTCAGCCCGGCGAGAATGAGGATGCACTGCGCAAATTTCCCGAAGTCGACGATGCAGTCGTGATTTTAGACAGCCAACGGAATATTCCGCGACCTATCGGTTAGGTAGTAAGCTTCGGCCTTGCGCCTGAGGCTTGCGATCTACGCGCACACCTGAAAGCACGGCTGCCCGAATACGTGGTTCCCGCCGCTTTCGCTGTCCTTCGAGAATGGCCGCTGACTTCCAGCGCGAAGATCGACCGCCGCGCTTCCGCGCCCGGAATGGGTGCTGCTAATCATCAAAGCCCGTGCACCGAAATGGAGCGGAACATAGCGGGCCTTTGGAAAGAGGTGATGAGCCTGCAGCAGCTTGGGCTTACGACAATTTCTTTGACTTGGGCGGTCATTCTCTAACGGCCGTCAAAAATTGCGTCACGCATCCGCGCTTCCCTAGGGTAGAACTTCCCGTCCGCAGCATTTTCGAAAAACCTACAGTGGCTGAACTGGCTGCGCACGTTGACTCACTGAGCTCGGGTGGGCAGCCGCAAGCAAGCCCTCCAGAGGATTCCGAGGTAGCGGTCGACGGAAATTCGATGCATCTCCACGAACTCCTGCTCCACCTAGAAACAGAAGCGTTCCGCCGCATGGGCCAGGTACTCGAGGATTATCGGAGGCAAGAACACTCGCCGCACTGCTCCCTCCACCAAAGATCGCCACAGAACTTGCGGATCGCGTCTTCCGGGGCCACCACGAGGATGCCGCCGGCACCCCAAGTGCTGAACATTTCTTGACACGAGACGTCGAAACGCAACGAAGGCGAATTGGAGCGCGATATCGCAACTCTTCTCCCTCGCGCCAAAGTTGAATGCCCTCCTCTTGAAGAGAGCGAAGGAGTTCCATTGCATTCATATCTCTCCCTCCAGCCACTCCCCGGTTGAGTCTTCCTCGTGCGCGAGCTCTTTCGGGTCCGCGATGAGCCCTCCAACGAGCGAGTGGATAAGGACGTGACCGGATTCCAAAGCGAGTGGCCGACGCAACCGCGCTGGATCGAGCCCGCCCATCTGGCAGAGGCCAATCCCGTACGAAGGGGCGGCCATTTCGAGCACTTGCGTCATCAAACCGGCCTCGATCGTCGTAAAGGAAAGCGAAAAATCCCCGTAAAGCGGCTCGATGGCCTCCATTTGGCCTACAAGAAAAATGGAGAAAGCGGCCGCATCGAAGACAGGCCGATTGATCAAGAGGTCGTAGATTTCCGGGTCGATGCAGGTCCCTCCGGAGATCAAGGTAAGGCGCCGTTCAAAGGGATCGTAATAATAAACCCCGGCGGGAACCGACTCGACGCGAACCGGCTTTGCGTAAAAATAGGTCTGCACCGAATAGGAGGTTCCTGCCGAACCAAAAAGGTATTTCGCTTTTCCATCGAGCATGATTGGACTTATTTCGCCGAGTAGACCACGCAGACCTTCGCGCGGAACGGGTGCGGCAGAGAATTCTCTATGGCTCCGTCGCCCGGAATATCGCCGGAGCGCCCGATCATCCAGAGGCGCAGCTCCTAGACCGATGGAAATTGCATTTCCGGCAAAGCTGCGCCGCCCCGCTTTGGTCTTCTTGAAGGCTTCCCGCTCGATGGGGTCAGTCATAACAGGAGCTAATTCAGTTGAGTCTCGTCCAGGCGTCTCTGGCAACCGGGCCTCGCTCCCTTTCCCGTTCATTTGCTGCTCGTAGCCGCGAACCAAGCCCACGATCGTCGCGTTGCGATAGAAGTCACCGATCCGGGGGCGATAGCCGAGGGCCTCGTCAAGGCGGTTGACGATTCGGATCATGTCAATTGAGGTCGCCCCGTATTCGAGAAGACTGACTTCGGGATCGAGGTCCTTGGGGCCGAGAACGCCTGCCACCAGCTCGCGCATCTGGTCGAGGTCGGCCTGATGTGGGGATGGCGATCGCATGGATATGGCAGGGGCTTCAGTAGGCTCGGGAAGCGCCTGGCGATTGACCTTTCCGTTGGCCGTCAACGGCAGCGCATCGAGAAAGACATAGGTCGCCGGCACCATATAGTCCGGCAGTTTCTGTGCGAGGAATGCCTGCAAATCTGCGGATGAGGGAAGCGCTGCCGTAGCGCCGACGACGTAACCCACAAGCCGCTTGGGGCCGTCCCGGTGACCTTTGGTAACCACGGCGGCGGCGGAAACTCCCGGATGGCGGGATAATGTGGCTTCGATTTCGCCTAGCTCGGCGCGGAAGCCTTGCAGCTTAACCTGAGTATCCCTTCGGCCAAGAAACTCGATATTTCCGTCGGGAAGGTAGCGGCCCACGTCACCGGTGCGATAGAGCCGCTCGCCCGTCAATGGGTGATTGAAAAAGCTCGCCTCGGTTTGCTCGGCATTGCGCCAATAGCCTTTCCCAAGACCAATTCCGCCGATGAAAAGCTCGCCGGGAACCCAGATCGGGCAGGCAAGAAGATCGCCGTCAAGGACGTGGAAGCTTTGGTTGACCATCGGGCGCCCATAGGGAATGCTCGACCACTCGGGATCCACGCGCTCAATGGGGTAGAGGATCGACCAGATGGATGCCTCTGTTGCGCCGCCGAGACCGACCACCTCAGCGACGCCTGCAAAGTTTGCAATGGCATCGGGAAGGCCCACCGGTATCCAGTCGCCGCTCAAAAGAGCAAGCCTTAAGGACCGCGGCCGCACGCCGGCATGACCGCGGAGGTAATCGACAAGCAGATCCATCAGCGCAGGCACGGAATTCCACACCGTCACGCCATGCCGAATGATCAGATCGGCCCAATGCGAGGGATCGCGCGTGCCCTCCGCCTCGGGAATCACAATGGCCGCACCGGCCGCAAGCGCTCCAAAGATGTCATACACCGAAAGATCAAAACTCAGCGAGGAAAGCGCCAGCACGCGGTCTTCTTTTCCGATCCCAAAGCGTGAATTGATATCCAGAATCGTGTTGACCGCACCCCGATGGTCGATCATCACACCCTTTGGCTCGCCGGTGGAGCCCGAGGTGTAGATGACATAAGCGAGATCCTCAGGACGAATATCCCGGGAAGGCCTCTCGGAGGGCAAAGCCCGCAGCTCCTCTTGACTCAACGCAAGAGCTTTCACACCCTCAGGCCATTGGATATTGCCTATATGCCGACCTTGGGTCAAAGCAATGGTGACCTCACCATGCCTGAGGAGCTTCTGCAACCGTTGGGCAGGAAGCCCCGCTTCAATGGGAAGATACGCGGCGCCCGCCTTCAAAATGCCCAGGACCGCCACAATTTGCTCCCAACCCTTCTCCATCACCACCGCAACCAGTGCGTTCGACCGGGCACCATGACTCTTAAGCCAGCAGGCAAGCCGGTTCGAGAGTTCTTCAAGTTCGCGATAGGTCATTAATCCCGAAGAGCTGATGAGGGCCGGCTGATCAGGAGAGCTGGCCGCCTGATCCATGAATAACTCATGGAGAAGCTGATGCGAAACTGCGACGCCGGTGTCGTTGACAGACGCAAACCTCTCGGCCTGATCGGAAGGAATCAACCGGCGTGCCGTATCGCTCCAGGCTTCAGCCCAGGCCGCATCGTCGCCCGCCAGCCCGGCCACATGCTCGGAAAACGCCTTGAACATCGCGTCGAGCATACCCTCTGGAAACAACACCTCTGCCGCGTCCCATGATAGTTTCAAGCCACCGTCAACTTCATAGACAATACAATCAAGCCAGACTTGAGGAGTCTGAGAAAGGCCGAAAACGCACTCACCCAACCAGTCGAGTGCATTGGCGTAATTCGAGCCAGCACCGCTCCAGAGCAAGCTTGTGAAGACAACGGGCGTGCCCGTCCAGTTCATGTAACCAGTTTGACGGGCAAGCTCGCGCTGCACTTCAATTCCGCTAAACTGACGGTGATCGAGATCCCTCCAGAGCTGGCTTTGCAAGCGGAGAGCACGCTCTCTAAAGGTCGCAGTTTCCGAGGGCTCCTTGACTTCCAGAAGGGTAATCGATGTGAAGTCGCCTACGACGTCATTGACCTGAGAGTGCAGCGGCTCGCGATTGAATAGCGGAATATTGAGAGTAAACATCGGTTCCTCACTCCAACGGCGCAAGACGTCTGAGTAGGCAGTGAGAAGGGCCGCCGACGGCGTAAGATTGGCCTTTCTGGCGAACCGGCGCACGGAAAACCAGTCCTCTGCCGTCAGACTCACTGTTCGCCGTTTGACCTGTGGCCGCCTTAACGTTGAGATATCTGCCTTGATTGAAAGGCGCGGTCCGGAGGGAAGCTCATTCAGGCGCTTCTTCCAGTACTCACGGGCGCGTTGAACCGGGGCTGCATCCCTCTGCCTTTCCTGGGCTACGACATAGTCGCGAAACGTAACTCTTAGCAGCGGCAGCGTCGTTTGAGGCTTTTCGTAGAACTTTCTCCACTCCGAAAAGATGATGGAGCTGCTCCAGCCGTCGGTAAAAATTATGTCGAAACTCATGAAGAGGCGGGCACCGCCGTCGTCAAACTGGGCAACGCGAATCTCAAAAGGCGGCCATTGACCGGCGCTCCGTTCTCTGTGAGACATGCGACTCCGTGCTGCCTCTAATTCCTTCTCCACTTCAGATCGGAGTCGACCGCGGAGATCGCTGACTTCAATTCGATAAATCGGCGCTTCTTCCAACACATGGATCAATCCGTCGCTCGTTACGATGGCGTGGAGCATGTCGTGCCGCTCGATCAGCTTCTGCCAAGCCGCCTCAAGCCTCCCGACATCCAGTTCATGGCAGTCGATTTCGAAATATGCGTTCGGAATATTGCCGGCCTGAAGAGAGCTATCTTGCCCGACCCAGTAGGCAGCCTGAAGTTCCGTCATCGGAAACGCCGCGTTTCGTTGCTCGGGGTCCGGAACAATCGGTTCAAAGCCGCTCGCCGGTCCCTCGAAGGACGAAGTGCCTCCCGGGTCATCGCGGGGGTGCTCCTGCGCCCCGCCAAGGCGGAACGCGAGCTCGGAGACAATCGGGGACTCGAAGATCGTTCGGACCGGCAACTCTACCCCCAGCGCGCCGTGCACTCTGCTGGCAAGCCGCACGGCGAGCAGCGAGTGCCCGCCAAGGGCAAAGAAGTTGTCGTCGATCCCCACCTTCGGCGCATCGAGCACGTCGCAAAAGAGCTCGCACAGGATCTCCTCCTGCGGGGTGCGCGGCCCCCGCGAGCCTTCTTCAGGCGCAAACTCCGGGGCGGGCAGCGCTTTGCGGTCCAGCTTGCCGTTGGGCGTCAGCGGCAGACTCTCGAGCAGCACGATGGCGGCCGGCACCATGTAATCAGGCAAGCGTTCCTTGAGAAAGCCACGCAGTTGCGGCACAAGTTCATGCCTAGCTCTACCGCGTAAAGGACGGTTTGCGTATTCCTGCAATGAATGCAGGTTGCCCCTGCCATTAGGAAATTGTGTTCTGCCGATCTGCTGGTGGGACCGTTGGCTAAAGACCACTTGGTAGTTTCCGCGGCGATCATGCGCGGCCCAGCTCAGCTGAAGATCGTAATCAGTCGCAGCAGCCACTTGCTCCAGGTGCTCGATAGTAACTCCAACCGTTTTGACTGTTGCGATGCACTCTTTGAGTTCACCAACCGTCTGAGTTTCCTGGGCCCGAGATAAAATTTCTAACAATTGCTTTTCCTCATCTAAACGATGGTTCGGTACCCCACTGATCGCCAGGCACTCAGGACGGTTCTGGCGCAAGGTCTCCTCAATCCAGGCTAAGCTCAGCCCCTCACCTTCCCAGTCGTGCCATTCCTCGAGCGCAAGCTTGCGGCTCGACTCATCGATATGCAGGACCACTTGGTAGCGAAACTTTGTCAATTCGTTCAGACTTGTCCCGCGCTTGGGCAATATCTCCACCTGCCCGATCTGCGGCAAACTCTGCTGAAGAGCGTAAAAAAAGGCTGGCTCAATCAAGAGCTCTTCTTCCTGTCGTTGTCCCGACGCGATCCGGCACCGTAACTCACCGATTGTTACTTCGGCCTTGGCTCGGTGCCACTGCACCCAGGTCTGGAAAGTTTCGTGCAACGGTAAACTGCGGATGTCGCCCAAGAAAAGATGACCTCGTGGACGGACTACTTTGAGCGCCTTTTCTATCACCGCTTTCAAGTATTCAATGTTCGGAAAATATTGGACCACAGAGTTGAGCACCACCGCGTCAAACTCTTGCTCCTTCCGACCGGCGAAGTTATCCGCGCTGCGCCGAGCCAACTCCAGTTCCGTCGTTCGGGTGTCCAACAGGTGCAGATGCCGACGCACGTAATCGAGGGCGTTTGCGGAAATGTCGGAGGCGAAATAACGCTGACAGCCATGGGCTATTTGGAACAGGATCATCCCTGTGCCACAGCCGATCTCCAATACCTGCCGCGCGCCGAAACTTCTAATCCGGTCCACAGCGTCTTCGAGCCATTCGCGCATCTCAGTTTCCGGAATGGGTTGTCCGGTGTATGTACTGATCCAGCCTTGGGTGTTGAAGGTCGGATCTGGCAAAGTTTGAGCAGACTTGCTGTAAGCCTGTTCGTCCCAAACTTCTCTCCACTCTTCGATCCATTGCTTCTCTGCCTCTTCAGTGAGTGGTGCTTGCGAGACTGCATTCTGCTCTCTGGCCACCACATAGCCCACCAGGCGCCTGTCTCCGGGGCGATCCTCTCGAGCAATCACGGCGGCCTGGGCCACGGCGGGATGACGGGTCAGGGCGGTCTCGATCTCCCCTGGCTCAATGCGGAAGCCGCGGAGTTTGACTTGGTGGTCGGTACGGCCCAAAAACTCGATCCTCCCGTCAGCCCGGTAACGTGCCAGATCGCCCGTGCGATACAGGCGCCCGCCTCCCTGGGCTCCGAATGGGTCGCAAACGAATCTCTCCGCCGTGAGCTCCGGGCGGTTGTGATATCCCCGCGCCACGCTCTCCCCGCCGATATAGAGCTCCCCGGGCACTCCCACCGGAAGCGGCTGGCGGTGCTCATCGAGGATATAGAAGCTCGTGTTGGCTATCGGTCCGCCTACCACCACCGGCTTGCCCGTCTCCACTGGGCTCACCGCCGACCAAATCGTCGTCTCTGTGGGCCCGTACATATTCCAGAGCGATCCGCAGCGCTTGAGCAGTTCGCCAGCCAGTTCCTGCGTCCAGGCCTCTCCCCCGCACAGCACTTTCAGCCTCCCGTCTCCCTCCCAGCCCGCCTCCAAGAGCATCTTCCAGCTCGCCGGCGTCGCCTGCATCACGCTGGCCCCGCTCCTCTCAAGTAACTCCCTCAACTTGCCCCCGTCCCGTGCCATCTCGCTGCTCGCAATCACCACCCGAGCCCCAACCATGAGAGGTAAAAACAACTCCAGCCCCGCGATGTCAAAGGCCAGCGTCGTCACCGCCAGCATCACCTCCTGCGCCCCCATCCCGGGCTCCCTCTCCATCGAAGTGAGGAAGTTCACCAGCGCCCTGTGACTGATCTCCACCCCCTTGGGCTCGCCTGTCGATCCCGAGGTGTAGAGCACGTAAACGAGGTTCTCCGCACTCCTTTCTTCACGCCCGGGCAGCGCCTCGCTCTCGAGCTCGCCAAGCTCCTCATAGCACACCACCCCGGCGATCCCCTCGAGCAGTTCTCCCTTGAGGCTCTGCTGGCTTAAAATCACCCCAGGCTGCGCGTCCTGAATGATGTGGGCGAGCCGCTCCCTCGGATAGCTCGGGTCCAAGGGCACATACGCCCCACCGGCTTTCATGATCCCCAAAACCCCCACGAGCATCTCCACCGAGCGCTCCATGCAGAGGCCCACAAGCCCCTCCGGCTCCACTCCAAGCCCCCTCAGCTTGCCCGCCACCTCTGAGCTCCTTGCATCAAGCTCGCCATAGCTCAACTGCCGGCCCTCGCACTCCACGGCAACCGCTCCAGGCGTGCGTGCCACCTGTTCTGCAAAGAGCTCGTCAAAGCTCTTCCCCCGCGCATACTCCGCCCCCGTCTCGTTCCATTCGACCAGCAACTGACGACGCTCTCTTTCACTGAGCAGGGGCAGATCTGACAGCCGGCACTCCGGGTTGTCGAGGATCGCGTCCAGCAGAGCCCGGAACTGCGCTGCTATTCGCTGGATGGTCGCGTCGTCGAAGAGGGCGGTGCTGTAGTCGAAGTAGCAGACCAGCTCAAGCCCTTCTTCTATGATTCCGAGCGTCAGATCAAAAATGGTCGCCTTGCAGTCCATGGGTACTGGCGTGCGTGTTAAGCCGGGCCATTGCACTTTTGGCACTCGAGGCTCCATGACGACCAAGACTTGGAAAAGGGGATTCGTGTCCGGCGAGCGCGCCAGGCTAAGGTGCTGAACAAGGGCATTAAAGGGCGTCTCGTGGTGCGCATAGGCGCCCAGCGCCGCCTCGCGCACACGAGCAATCAGCTCCACAAACGTGGGATTGCCTGAGAGATCGGTCCGCAGTGCAACGGTATTGACGAGGAATCCGATCAGTCCGCGGGTCTCCACCCGGCTCCGGGTGGCAATAGGGATCCCAATCACGATGTCTTCCTGACCAGTATGCCGGAGCAGCAGCGCCTTGAACACCGCAGTCAGAGTAATGAAAAGCGTGACATTATTCCTTCGGCTGAAATCACGCAGCGAGTTGGTTAGCGATGCCGGCAACTTGATAGTCTCCCGAGCTCCGCGAACTGACCGCCGCGGCCCGCGTGGCCGGTCGATTGGCAGCTCGAGCATCGGCAGCTGGCCTCCCAGACGCCGCTTCCACCAAGCAATATCACTCTCAAGTAACTTACCCTGCAGCCGCTCCCGCTGCCATCGCGCAAAATCTGCGTATTGCGCCGACAGCTCGGGCAGGGGCGACGGCTTGCCGGCGGTGAATGCGGCATAAAGACTCGCAAGCTCGCGCGTGAAGATCGCAATCGACCATCCATCGCACACGATGTGATGAAGCGTGCATGCCAGGACGTGATCGTTCTCGCCCAGGCGCAGCAGTGTGGTTCGAAACAGCGGACCGCGCGAGAGGTCAAACGGCCGTTGTGCTTCTTCGATCAAAACCTGCTGCGCTTTATCATTGTCTCCGGGAACCTCGATTACAGGCAGCGTCCATGCTTCGTCGGGAACGATGAGCTGCACGGCGCTGCCGTTCTGCGCGGGAAAGATCGTGCGCAGCGCCTCGTGGCGGCGGCGAATTTCTTGAATCGCCCGTTCGACCGCGGCAACGTCGAGCCGACCGACCGAGCGCGTCGCAAAAGCGACGTTGTAGGCGGGCGTGTCCGGGTGGAATTGTTCCAGGAACCAGAGCCGTTCCTGCCCAAACGACATCGGCGCGACACGGTTGCTTGGAGGGATAATCTCCGGACCGCTGCTGCGTGTGCCGCGGACGGCTATCTCGTCAAAGTGCCTCACAGGCCGCACTCGCATCTGCGGCGAGAAATTGCGCAACGGCTTCAATAGTTGGGCGTTCCCACAGCAGGGTGGACTCAAGGTCGCGCTGGAGCCAGGCGGCAAGGTCGCCAGTGATGTTGAAGATGACGATTGAATCCAGCCCGAGGCTGGCGAATTCCGCGCGAACTTCCACCTCCGCAGGATTAATTTTTAATTCTTCGGCTAGCTTCGAAATGATGAAACCCTGGATCGCTTCGGCAGTGGGACGGTTCTGTGACGCGGGCTCTAATTCTGAATCGGATTGCACGGCTTCTCCTCGTTAAGGTTGAGTGCTTGCTAAGAAGTTTGCACGGCAGAGGTGCCGCTGCGCCTTGCCGCTGCTTGTTCTCGGAAAAGCTGCTGGCCGGAGCATAAGAACGGCATGGGCTCTTACATCGTGCAGTTCGGCTACAGCGCTGCGAATGGTGTTAACAAGCATCTGGATGCCGGTCGGCGATTGTTCCACGCCCTCCGTCGGCCTTCGCTCCAACTCCGCTGCGATAACCAGGCGCTCTTCGCCTTCCAAGTCCACAGAAAACGCAGCGCAGCAGCCCGGCCGCAGGGCGGGATGGCAATTCTCAACCGTCCGCTCAATGTCCTCGGCACAATGATTCCGCCCGCCGATGATGATGACGTTCTTGAGCCGGCCGGTAAGGAACAACTCGTCCTCGCGCACAAAACCGAGATCGCCTGTGCGCAGAAACGGCCCTTCGTCCGTATCGGCGAGTCGCGCACCAAATACGCGCTCGCTTTCCTCCGGCCGATCATGATAGCCACGGGCGACGCTTTCGCTGGCAATCCAAATTTCGCCAACCTCTTCGGGCTCGCAGCGAACGCAGCGCTCCGGATCGACAATAAGGACCCTCGCTCCGTGCGTTGCGCTCCCACAGCTAACCATCTTCCGGCTGTCGCTCTCAACCGGCGCGACGCGGCCCGAGCTGAGCGCCGTTGCGCTCACGGAGCAGACGGCGGGTCGCGCGCCCTTTACGCCGCCGGTGACAAACAACGTAGATTCCGCAAGCCCGTAGCAAGGGTGAAAAGCTTCCGGTCGAAAGCCGCTCGGAGCGAACGCATCGGCAAAGCGCTCAAGCGTCTCTTGCCGGACCGGTTCGGCGCCTACGAAAGCGACCTCCCAACTGCTCAAATCAAGCCGAGCGCGCTGTTCCGGCGTCGTCTTTCGCACGCAGAGGTCGAACGCGAAATTCGGTCCGCCGCTGGTCGTCGCGCCCTCGCGCGCAATCGCCTTCAGCCAATTGAGGGGACACATCAGGAAGGAGGCTGGCGACATCAGCGTCACCGGAAAACCGCCGAACAGCGGTTGAACCACGCCGCCGATCAGGCCCATGTCATGATAGGGAGGCAGCCAGATAACGCCGCGGCTCCGCGGCGAGTGTCCGAACGCGTGATGAATGACGACAGAGTTCCGAACAAGATTGTGGTGCGTTACAAGGACGCCTTTGGGCGATGCGGTGGAGCCGGAGGTATATTGAACGAGGGCTAGCGCATCGCGATCGACGTGCGGCTCACACCATTCCGCGGCCTGGCTCTCATCAAGTTCGTCAGTCGCAAGCCACCGGGCCGCGGGCAGAAGCCGCGCCGTGATGGCGGCGGTTCTGATCGCCGCCGTCGCGAGCACCGCAGCCGGTCTGGCATCCGCGACGACCGCCTCGAGTCGGGGCAGCGTCGAACGCAGCCGCGCCGGATGGGGGGGATGAGCGGGAACGGCAGCCGCGCCCGCGCACAACACGCCAAAAAAAGCGGCTACGAAATCCAACCCCGGGGGATAGAGCAGGAGGACGCGGTCACCTTTTCGAACCCCAATTGCGCGTAGCGCCACCGCGATGGTTTGTGCTTTTTCCCGCAACTCAAAGTAGGTGAGGCGCGCGCCGCCATTTGCGCTCGTCTCGTGAAGAAAGCGAAACCCGCAGAGCCGTGGATCGGTCTCGGCGCGAGAAGTGAGCAATTCGATAAGTGTCACGACGTAGTGTCCGGATCTCCGGGGCAGGACACGCTCAGCGCGGGTCCAGCGTCGCCATGATCCCATGGCGCTGTCTCAGGGTCACCAGCGGATGCGGCTCCACGGGATGGCCGGGAACCAACCGCAACCGGTAGTGCTGCGCAACAGTTGCGATGATGAGCTGGCCTTCCATCATTGCGAAATAGTTCCCGAGGCAGACGTGCCTCCCACCGCCAAACGGGAGATACGCATTGCGTGGACGAGTCGCGGACACTTCAGGGGCGAAGCGTTCGGGATCAAACCGGTCGGGATCAGGCCAGTATCGCGGATGCCGATGCATGGTGTATGGACTCACGACCATCGACGCCTTTGCCGTCACACGGCAGCCGCCGAGCATATCTTCCGCCTCCGCCTGGCGAAAAATCGACCATACCGGCGGGTAAAGCCGCAAGGATTCCTCGATCACCATGCGCGTGTATTTCAGCTCGATGAGATGGCGAAAATCCGGCGCGCGACCGCAGAGTACCGCGTCCAGCTCCGCCTTCAAGCGACGCTCGACGTCTGGGTGCGATGCAAGCAGATACCACGTCCAGCCGAGCATAAGTGAGGAGGTCTCGCTTCCAGCAAAGACGAAGGTAACCACCTCGTCGCGCACCTGCCGGTCGTCCAAGCCTTCACCACCTTCATCACGCACGGACAACAGCAGTGACAATAAGTCGAAGCCGCCGCCGGACCGCTGACGTCGCGCGCGGATTGCACTGTAGACGATTTGATCGACCGTTCGGAGCGTTTCTTGAAATCGCGCATTGCGAGATCGCGAGATGCTGAGCGGCGAGCCAAATTGCGTGCAGACGATGCTGCCGATATCCATCATCAGCGGCGTAACGGCTTCACGCAAAGTTTCTGCTTGCTCTTGGAGGTCGCCGCTGAACAGCGCCTCGATGATAATGTCCAATGTCAGACGCGCCATTTCCGAGGCAAGCTCGACCGGCTCGCCCTCTGACATGTGCCGCTGCCAGCGATCAAGCATCTTGAGGGTCGCGCTGGTCACCACCTGGGCGAACCCGGCGATGCGGTGGTGGTGGAAATCCGGTTGCACCATCCGTCGCTGGCGCCGCCAGTAGTCCCCTTCGCTTGCAAGGAGACCATCGCCGAGCACCATCGTCAGCAGCGATCCGCGGGGATAGTTCGCGTTGTTAAGCACATGCCCGATGTGCTCCGGGTCATTGACGAGATACGTCGCCCCGTAAGCTGTTTCATAACGTACAAGGTCGCCGTAGTGTGTTGTGAGATCGAGCAGGAATCCGAGCGGATCGCGTTGCGTGGCGCCAAAATCGAGCTTTGTTGCCGGACCGGGCGGGAGATTCGGGCCGTGGTGGGAGGTAGCGCTCTGGCGCAATTGTGGGTGGTCGAGTTTCATCCCTACGGAGCGGTGTTGGCCGCTGATACGAATGATGTCGAAAGCAGTCAAGAAAGGAATTCGGGAAAGACGATCGTGTTCAGGAGCTCGCAGTCGACTTCGAGAATGCGTTCCCCAACGTCTGACCGCGCTCGCGCAATTCTTTAGCCCTTTGGACGATTCTCCTGTCCGCTGCGGCAATAGCAGGGGTCGGCGCAATCCAATTCGCTTGACCTCCTCCGTGCCCTCGGCTTGCCTCGTGTGCGCTGCGGCGAGAAGCCGTTCAAGCCTCGAATTTCGCCGCGTCATGTTCTCCTTCGATTCGCTGGGACACATCAATGTCGTTGTCCCCGATATCGAAGAGGCGACACGCTTTTATAAAACGCTCTTTGATGCGAGCGTTGAGCAAACCTTCCCGCACTTCAAGAATGTGGGATTCGCGCGGTCGGCCGGTTTTTTGTAGGATCCGGAATCCGTCGATGTGAGCATTCGTTTCCTGAAGATTCCGTTTGGCCGATCGGACGATTTGTTCCTGGAACTATTCACGTTTCACAATCCGGCTGGCCGGCGGGAGATCACGCCCAGGAAGACGAACGACGTCGGCGGGCCGAGGCACGTTTGCCTTCGGGTCACCAACATCGACGAAGTGTTCGCGCATGTGAAATCCGTCGACGGCGTGCACTTGATCAACGATTCGCCCGAGTACCGGCCGTTTTTCATCAGCCCGGTCAAGCCGCGCGCCATCGAACTTCCCGGCGCGGACCCCGACACGGCAGGCGCCAAGGAGGCGATTTGCGAAATCGTCAAAGGGATCCGCTTTTTCTACGCCATCGACCGCTATGGCATCGAGTGGGAGTTCGAGGAAGGACACGCCGACATTGGCACCGGATGAAGTCCGTCCGCGAACTCCGCTGCGTCGGGCGGGATCGACAACCCGCCCATCCGGCAAATTCACCCTACGTTCCATGAAAGCACCGATTCCCGACATCTCCCGAGACCTGTTCGACCTGACCGGATATTGCAGCATTGTGACCGGCGCGAGTGTGGGAATCGGCCTCAACATCGCCGAAGCCCTAGCCTACAGAGGATCGGATCTCGTTCTGGTGAGCCGGAATGCTGAACGCCTCGAGGAGGCGGCCGGGAAGGTGCGAGCGATCGGACGGCGGGCCGTCGCGGTAGCTGCCGATGTGGCGGACGACGACGCCCCGGAGCGGATCGTCGAGGCAGCGCTACGATTGGGTGGCCGCATCGACGTCCTGGTGAACAATGCGGGGTTTATGACGTTTGCCGATCCCTTCAACGTCAACGACGAGACGTGGGACGAGATTTTCAACGTGAATGTCCGCGCTCCGATGCGGATCACGCGGGCCGTGCTTGGCGAGATGGTCAAGGCGTGCCGGGGCAGCATCATCAACATCGGAAGCTCGTGGTCGACACGGGCGTCCGTTTTCAACCAGGACGGAGGCGGAGTGGACTATTGCTCGTCGAAGGCCGCCTTGCACGCGCTGACGCGGGCGACGGCTCAGGACGTGGCTCCGAAGAACATTCGCGTGAACACCATCGCTCCGGGCGCCGTGGACACCCCGATGCATGCCGACCACCGTGCGCTCCTTTTCGAGTTCGAGAAATACATCCCGCTCGGCAGGATCCAGGTCGCGGAGGACCTCGCCGGGGCCGTAATCTTTCTGGCCTCGGATGCCAGTTCCTACATCACCGGCCAGACCCTCCATGTCAATGGGGGCCTGCTTATGGTGGATTAGGAAAGACTTTGCCGGGGAGGGATTGAACACAGGCAGGACGCCTGTGGGAGAGTGTTCCACTATCTGAACAAGTCACTCGTCATGCCAAAGGTTGGGGACTCTGCTGGCGGATTCGAACGAAAAAACTGTGATCCGTGCAGTCAAGCCACCACCTCGTACTTTCCAGATCGCCGCAACCCATGAAGGGAAAGCCGCGTTCAGCGCCACATGGGGTGAAGACCCCATAGAGAAGGGGACGCAATTGCACGCTACTAACTGGAAACATGAACGACTCGACAATTTCCAGCCCGGGCGCTGAAGCTCAGCACGTCTTTGACGCTGCAGCAATGGAAGGAGAGGAATTTGTCGCGGAATTTGACAGGCCTTCCTGATCCCCTCCGGAATCTTTCCTATTGAATTCAAGAATTACATGCCATTTGCTTGAGACAGTTCAGGCAGAACCGGAGGGGTGGCTCGCTCCAGTCAACGGAGAGCTAGAGCCAGCCACTATATTTCATCGTGACGATTTCGTTCTCCTGACTGACGAGAGCAAATGTCGGCTTGCGCGGATCAAGAACATTTCCATTCTCGAGGCGTCCCGGAATGCCACGCTCGTCCATTTCGCCGAGGACAAGCTCCTTATTCGTCGCTCCCTCGGGGAATGCGAGCGCAGGCTGGACAGCTCAATCTTCTTTCGCGCCAGTCGTGATTGCATAGTTAATCTCAGCCAAGTTAAGCAACCACGCCTCCTCAAAGACGGAGGCCTCGCTTTTCTCCTAAAGGATGGAAAAGAGATCGTCTTTTCTCGCAGGCAAGGCGCTCTCTTCCGTGCGACGCGAGGTATTTAGCCTTTGTGGCGAGCAGTAAAAGCGCCGGCCGTTACGGCCAGCCATCAAGAGCAAGCCGAAATTGTGATCAGCAGGTTGGCGTCGTAAGGGGACTGCTGTCTTCCCCCACCGAGAAAGCTACCCTCGGAGCCTGCTGACTATCCTTTCCTGTCCCGGGGTGCGAGCAACTCGATGAGTCCCTTTGTCTCAAAGCTACTGAATGCGAAGACAAAAGGGTTACGGTCATCCGCAATTCTGATCGTTCGAACGGCGCAGCGGCGCGGCGATTGCGCTGCTTTCAATTGAGATAGGATATTGGACAGAGCGCCCCAGTATTGAGAAAACAGTTCCTGTGGATGACGTCCCTAGCATCGGTCCGGAATTTTTTGATGTCCGTTACGCTGCGGGCAAAATGCCGTGGGACTTCGGAGGAGTCCCAAAATCGCTGAAGGCGTTTCTTGATACACACCATGAGTCAGGGCGTGTCTTGATTCCCGGCTCCGGTTCCGGTTACGAAATCGAGGCGTTTTCTTCAAGTGGCTGGGATGTGATCGGCATCGATTTCAGCAGAGTCGCCGTCGCACGCGCCCGAGGCTTGTTAGGTCCCTTGGGGAGCAAGGTCTATGAGGGAGATTTTTTCACCTATCCGTTACGGGAAGGTTCATTCGACATAATCTATGAGCGAACCTTCCTCTGCACGTTGCTGCCCGATTTCTGGCCTCGTTATGCTCAACGGATTGCAAAGCTAGTTGCCCCCGCAGGTCTCCTTTGCGGATTTTTCTTCCTAGGCCCTGAAGAAGAACCTCCTCCCTGGCCAATCACTCAATACCAACTGGGCGAACTACTCGGCAGTTGGTTTGAAAAGATCGAAGACAACCAAGTGGAAGACTCTTTGCCGCTTTATGCCGGGAAAGAACGTTGGCAAATCTGGAGGAGTAGACAGCAACGAGACGGAATCGGTGAGAAGTCTTTAGCGCGATCCGTTTGAGCGTGAGGCGGAGTTGTCGCGGGGTCGACCAATGTTCCCTTGACCAGTGTGCCGATGCCAAGTCCATCATGATTACGGATTGATAACGCTGCAATGATTCGCATCGGTACATCAAGTCGTACAGACCATGGATTCGTAAGAGACTGGTATCCGCCGAAGCTTCCGGCAGCCGCTTGCCTGGGCAGGCATGCGGGGCATTTCGACTTCGTTGAGGTTAATTCGTCGGCAGCGCGCGAGTGCGCCTCTCGGCATTCAGCGGGTCCAGCTCTCCGGCGCGCGGTTGACTCCCGTGCCCTTTTGTCACTCTACGCGCACAGAAACGCACGCTTCCGGCTTCAGACTCCCGGCCAACGCTCCGGAGAGTCAAATGCGATTTATCAGTCCACGCGCGGGGGAATTGGCGTCTGGGCGCGGCGGTCATGAAATTGAAATGCGCTCCTCGTCCTAGCGACGACCGCGAAGTTGTGCCGCCTTCGCCCTGCTTTGCCGTAAGCTTCTGACGCGCTCGTGCCGAAGCGACAAGTTGCACGAACTTCTCAGAGCGAACGAGAAGCGACAAAGAAGGCTCACTCTCACAGAGGACCAGTGTAGAAGAAATAGCAGCCATTTATCGCTTTTCTTTGGTAGCTCATGGGCTACTTGAGATTAAGGAGAAGGTTCCATGTCATTCCCCACGTCATTGCCCGCATCCCGAATCAAACCCGCCAGCGAGGCGCCTGTCATCCGCTGGGGC
>DATDAL010000072.1:0-3324 GCA_036525415.1 Terrimicrobiaceae bacterium
AGTTAAGCTGGACGTCACCAGCCGCCCTGACGCGGAGGCGGCGGTGCGGGCCGCCGTCGAGCGCTTCGGCCGCATCGACGTGCTGGTCAACAACGCCGCCAACTTTTGTGCGGGCTACTTCGAGGAGCTAACGCCGGAGCAGATCGAGCGGCAGCTGGCGACAAGCCTCATCGGCCCGATGAACGTCACCCGCGCGGTTCTGCCGGTTATGCGCAAGCAGCGCTCCGGCCACGTCATCTCGATCTCGTCGGGCGCGGGCCTCATGGGCTTCGAGTTCAATTCCGCCTACTGCGCAGCCAAGTTCGGCCTTGAGGGATGGACGGAGGCGCTGCAGCCCGAGGTCGCCCCATTTGGCATCCACACCACCATCGTCAACCCCGGATTCTTCCGCACCGAGCTTCTCACTCAGGAGTCGACCACCTACGCCGAGCCGTCCATCGCGGACTACGCCGAGCGCCACGCCGCCCGACGGGCATGGTATGAGGCCCAGAACGGCCAGCAGTCCGGCGACCCGGCCAAGCTCGCCCAGGCGCTCATCATGATCGCGGGCCAGGAGCCGCCGCCGCGCCGCTTCATCGCCGGCGCCGATGCCATCGCCGTAGCCGAGCAGAAGGTGGAGGAGCTGCAGCAGCAGATCAACGCCTATCGCGACCTATCGACCTCGCTCGCACGAGCCGAGGTCAACGATGCTGAGGACCGGAGGTAGATTGTGCGATACCGCTTCGTCATCGACATGGCCTCGCTCAAGGCGAGAACCTCTGCTGAAAGAAAGAGGGAATCAGTCGTGGCAAACCATTCATTAACTTCACCGGAGTGAATTGCTTGTGATTACGGGCGCAAGCAGCGGATTGGGCGAAGCGACCGCCCGGCTTCTCGCTGCCGAAGGCGCAAGCGTTGTGCTGGGTGCGCGACGGGCTGAATGTCTCAAAACATTGCCTGACGAGTTGACCGTAATGGGGTACAAGCAGTACACGCGTCCTCAACGAAGAATGGGAGGACGTATTCCGCCGTTGGTATCCCAATTTCCGTCAACAACAATCAATGAAAGCTGCCGCGTGACCCCCGGAATCTCCCGCTCTCCAACTGGGCTTTCAATTAGGAGCTGGATTTGTGGGTAATTGAAAGTTTGCCTACGCGGATACGATGGACCGGTCACGGCGGCAAAGAGTCCCGCACCAGAGCGAAGGTCGGCTATTTACCCATTACCGGAGGGGGAGAGTGTAAAATTCCGGGGGCAAACCCAGTCATGCCGTCTCGAAAAGCTGAAAAACCATGGGACTCACTCCGTTAAGAACAGCCCGGAGCTGGTAGATGGAAACTTGTGTCGGATCGTTCATCCGACCACCCTATTGCATTTTGCCCCCGGAATTTAACGCTCTCCTCGGATCGCTTCACCGCACAAAAAGACAAACCCCGTGTGTTCAAACTATCCGATAGCGCTATCCAGACAGTGGGTCGGCCAGAGTGGTAATCGAACCAAGAACCGGTGATCGATGCAGGTTAGGTGGCTTTGCCAGTGCGAATACGTTCTAGCCAGAATGGATGAGAAAAATGCGACAATAACCAACTTTGTTTCCAGACTGATCTGAAATTGATGGGCAGCAGATTGGGGTTTTTTGCCTATCCCCGCAAAAAGGTATAGTTTGACGCCGGAGGAGCCTCGTGATTCATGGGGATTTTTCATAGAATTCCTCTACCCTTTCTGCCGGGAAGGTTTCGAGGACGAGGCCTTCGGCCTCGCCTGCTGATGGGTGCCCGTTCGTTTAGAACTCACGACTGCACACCCCCAAGAAACTCGTTCAGCCTTGGGAAAGACGTGGTGAAACTGCAATCGGTGGTTGGAGCCGGAGTGATCGAGGGCGATGGCCAAGTTGGAGCGCCAGTCCTTGGCGCCCGCGGCCCGAAAGGCGAGAAACATAGTCTTGAAGAGCGCGCTACGCTGATTGCGACCTTCCAACTCCTCCGGAGCCACATCGAGGCGCCCTACCTGCAGCCGCAGGCGGTCGGTTAGCTCGTTCGCGCCGCCTCCATCCCTCAATGTGGCGAGGTCCTGATCGAGCAGCGTCTCGCTGGAACCCCGTGAATAACGGCGCTTCAATCTCGGCGCTGTCCGTTGTCGAGCTCATTACATTCCTCCTTCTCGAATTAGCAGTTGGCACCCAATAGTCGAACGGCGCAATAGTAGATCGACAGGCATCATGAAGATTTCTTCCACCGGGTGTCACTCCGGCGCCCAACGTTTGACATGAGCGGCCGGAGCCGGCTTGGCCCGCGAGGCGGATGATGACCGCACCGTCTCGCGGGCCGAGCCGGTGGAGGTCCGCTCGATGGAAGGGTTAGGCGTCATCTTCGGCCTTGGTGTTGAGAATTGAAAGCACTACTCAAGGCCTTGGCGAGATTCAGAGCAGCACGTTGGCCGGGGGTGAGGTTCTCTAGGTCAGGATCAACTGCAGAAGCTAGAGCGATCATTCCTTGCTCAACTTCTCGATCTTCGACCATGGTGAGTTCTGAGACGTAGAGTTCCCGAAAGCGCCGCTTGGCCTTCAAGAGTTCCTCAGGCGAGCGACCCTCTGGAGTTGCGATGATGGCTGCTGTCTTTGCCGTCTCGAGATAA
Organism: Terrimicrobiaceae bacterium; assembly: GCA_036525415.1. GTDB lineage: Bacteria > Verrucomicrobiota > Verrucomicrobiia > Chthoniobacterales > Terrimicrobiaceae > DASTFP01. The sequence continues at coordinate 2,615 of DATDAL010000072.1, forward strand.
ATGCCGCGCTGGAGTTCGACGAAGGGCATCTCGGCTTCGATCTTGCGAGCCTCAGCCTCTTTGTCGCGAGTGGCATTGAAGCTGAGGACACTTATCACCACGCCAGAGACGACGCTGACGACCTGAACGGTACTCGCCAACAGTTCCAGTTTGGTCTTTGGCTCGGCCATAGTGCCTCCCTAAGCGATAGAGATGATCGATTTGTGTGACTCGAACCTGACGGGACTCCGCTTTTTCGAGTCAAAACACCAAGGAACTGACCTGTATCCGGAAACTGGACAGTGGGAATTTTGGTATTCTGATGTTAGGAGGCTCTCCAAGTCTACGCCAAGTCTACACGCCTATGATCCTATTTGATAGTAGTTGCTCGGCGTGACGCTTAGTCGGCATACTCCGTCTGACACGGAACGCTGCCCCGAAGCGGGGCGATTTATCGGGTTTCGTAGTACGTCCTCCTGAAGCTTCCGCCAAGGCTTGGCCGGGACTGTGACAGGCTGCGTAGGTTGTGCGTTTTATCGTGCTCATGGCTTGATAGTGAGATGGTCGGGGAGCGGAGACACGGCAAGGGTGCCCCTAGCAGCCCGTCGGACTTAGCCCGCGAGCGGTAAATTGGGGTGGAAAATTTCCGAAAAAATCGAGCGGGCCGTTTCGACGGGCTGCTAGAACTCCGCTGCGCGGAGGGAGAAAACACTCTGAGAGTGCTTAAGAAC
>DATDAL010000073.1:0-24948 GCA_036525415.1 Terrimicrobiaceae bacterium
CACCACATCACTAATGCGGTGACTGAGGGACTCAATAGCAGGATTCAAGATCTGAAATCCGCCGCCCGCGGCTTCCGAAACTTCCACCATTACAGAATCCGCATCCTTTTCTTCTGCGGCAAACTCGAACTCCAACCCCCCGTCTCCGCTTGAGCAAAATCCCACGGAAATCCCCGAAGAAGCCCTCATTGATCTTAGCAACGAGCACGTGATAAGTGACTGGAGAATTTAGGGTGACTCGGCAACTCCAGGTGTTATCATCCCTGATGATGAGGCGACTTTGCGGCCAATAAACAAATTCGTGCCTCAGAAAGACCGCTACCTCATCCCTCTTTGGTTTATTGAGGTATGTTCCACTGACTGAAATTTCCCTCTCGGTGACAATCGTCGACGGGGGAGGAGAAGTAATCCGAAAGCCCAGTCCTTGCTGCTCACGAATAAAGTCGCGGTTCAGGTCAAGCAGGACTTCCATGAGATCCCAATCAAAACGACCAACTTGAACTTTACTCTCCACCAGGAGCCATTCGCCGCGTCCCCTGATATCTTGGTTAGGATCTAGCATACCTATAACGACGCGGCGAACGCGTCTCTCTATAAGGCGACGAGCACGGAAGCTTTGGTTCGTTTCTGGATGTACATGGTTCGAGTGTCGTGTAGACAGTCGCGCCTGAAAGATCGTCATGCTTCAGTGTCCTCTCAAGCGCCGTAAATTCGGCGTGGTTGACCGACTCAAGTTGACCTCGGAATGCCGTAGTCAGTAGTTCTCCTTTTTTGTCTGTCACGACCACTCCAACCCTTGGGTGTGCGCGCCCGTCATCTTCGTCGCGACTCTTTCGTGCCTGCTCGACGGCCAACTCCATCCATCTGCGCTCCTCCGTTCGGTCCTTTTCCATAGTCCTGTCGCCTATATCAGATAGAGAACCTCATCCAAGCTTGTTCGGGCGGCCCCGGATTGCAGGGGCATCCGGCCCACCAGGGCTATTAAAGATTGGCCGAGTTCCTAGGCATTCCCTAGCTTCTGTCGTAAATGTTAAAGACACACGGCGACGCGATTTGGCCAGTCTGTTGCAAGCCGATTGCAGCCAAATGCGTTGCAATGAGCGCGCGCTCCCGATTATTTGAATATGAAGTCCAACCAACTGGATTTACCCAAATTGAGGCCGAGACTGCCCGAGGAAATAGTCAGGGAGAATTTGGAAAATGCTCTCATCCGTTACAAGGGCGACATCCAGGCGTACTATTCGGAACTTTTGAAGAGAATCCCTACGTCCACCGAAGCGAATGAAACGCGAACGGGAGCAGTTCTTGTTAGCCGCGCTTCGACAGAGAGTTCCGCATTAAATCTCGTTGACGAATGCCGATCTTGAAAGAGTTTCGGGAAAATGCCCGGCGCTCCATTCTCGTCGGCGGAGACATCGACGAAAAGTTAGTTCACAGGCTCACGCCGGAAATCTGCCGCCTACGCAGCGAGAGCAGCGATCCGATCACCGTCTACATCAACAGCCGTGGGGGATTCACTGTCTGTGCTGAGCAGATCAGAGCCTTACTCACTACTCCTGACCAAGAAGGCCGCCTTTGTCGGGTCGTTACGGTTGCAACTTCCAGAGCAGATAGCGCGGCCGCAAGACTACTCGCTCTTGGTGATTACGCTATCGCCTATCCATCAGCAGCAATTCATTGTCACGGCTCACGGCTCTCGGACGAGGAAATTACGAGCGATAAGGCAGAATTTCTCGCTGCCTCCTTGAAGAAGAGTAATGACGAATTTGCCCTGCGGTTAGCTCGTCGCATTTTCGCCCGAATGGCTTTCCACTTTGCAAATCTCAGAGGAACGTTTGAAGATATCCGCAAGTCCACGCGAGAACAAGGGAAAGCAATTAATTCTGACTTGGAATGCTTTGCATTCGCGATCCATGAGAAGTTGTCGTCAGATTTTCGCAAGCTGCCCCAAAGCGCATTCTTTCAGCATGAGCTGCTTGTTGAAATGAGCCACTTTATATTTGGTAAGTTAAAGTTCTCCGAGAAAGACCCTTGGGCGAAAACCGAAGTGAAGCTTTTGAAACTCTTACTTGATTTCGAGCTGAGGAAGAGAGGCTCCAAAACTTGGAGCCTTAGCGACGGAGGGATTGACGATCTCTCGTTGGATTTCAAAAGTCTAGCGGACTATCTTTTCGGCCCTCACAAAAAAGAGCTTGAAGAGCATCTCAAATCCTTCGGTGTCCTCTTTTTGAAGCCGGAGGTAATGGTTGAGTTCAAGCAAAGAAGAGAAGAAGGCCATCATCGGGCAAACGAACTGTTGGAGGACAAGGCAAAGCCAATTGTTGAACCAATGTGGTACTTCGTAGTTTCGCTTTGCCGGCTGCTTCAGAACGGGGAATACGGCCTAACTGCCAAAGATGCTTACTCAGGAGGGCGTCTTCGATCATGGGGCGCGCCACGCGGCCAGGTGACCAGTCGGCGTCGCTTTGTAGAAACGTTGTCCGTTACCGGTCCCTGAAGTCGAGTCCAGTACACACAATTTCGAAGCTGAAGTTCGGACTCGGTCTGTTCTAGCCAGCGATCTTCCTCCTTGTGTAGGCAGAGCAGCACCAAAATGAACGGCATCGTGCCGTTTTCGGCTCTCGTCACCAGATCGTTGTAAGAATGCGCTTCTAGATCATATACGATTCGATCGCCGTCAACGTCCCAATCGATCGTTGATTTTGCCTGGTAATCGACGGCGAATCCCGTCTCTGCAATAACTCTGCAATTCGTGTACCGCGCTTCTCCAATTCCCTTATAGAGCCGTTGACGCCGTAGTCGTATTCATAATTCCAACAGAGGTTGTGCCGAGCTCGACCCACGACTGCGGTCACGTAGGCTCGACTCAGGCTCTCTTTGCAGTGAGGAATTTGTCAGCATCCTGAAGGCTGTTTTCCGCCTATCAGCAAGAAAGCATAAGAAGGACGATAATGGGGGACAAGAATTTGGCAGAAAGGGACCCGAAAAGGCCACGCTCCCGTGGCCGACGGAGCACTAGATTTTGGCGTATTTGACGGCCGTGACGGCGAACTTGCGGACGTTCTGTTCTGTCCAGATCTCTTCGGTGTCTTCCACCAGACAATTCGCCTGGCCGGCTGTGGCGATTGCGCCGGTAAAGCCGCTGAAGGCGCTGCGCGCTGCGTTCAGATTGGACAAACCTCGCCGTATCCAGGGACATGGTCGCGGCTAAGTTCATCCGGCAATTGTGTATCGAACGGGCTTTCTGAGGCTTAACCGTGGCGGAGATGGATTCTAGCCTTGACGGTTAGCAGTTCCGTCACTCTAATCACTTCAACATATTGGGTAAGTCCACCCCTCCCTGTAATGGAAGCTGAGGCGCACAGACTTTTCGGTCGTTGGGTAGTTATTCCGTTCTACGCACTACGACAAGTGCCGAACGGAGACGGGGCTTTCGCTGCCCTATCAATGGGGTTTGGCTTATACGAACGATATATCACTTCGAGGATTCACAAAAGGAACGGTGACATCAATAAGGACCGTTATGTGGAAGCCTCCGAGGACTTCGAAAGGGCCGTTTCGCCAGAGGATTTTGAACGCTTCTGGGAGATGTATCGCGTGGGCGTTCAGCACTACTTTCATCCAAAGCACTTCACGAAGGGCAAAGACAAAACTCGATGGGGCTGGGACATTTCGGAGAACAAGGGCTATAAAGCGTTCCCACGGATAGTTCAGAAAAAATCGGAATCGGACTTGTTCATCATCACGATCGACCCGTGGTTATTTGTGCAGCATATCCTCGACCGTTGGTATGAGCATCCCGAGCTGATGGACGAGCTGAGCGCAACTGCACTGGGTGAGATCCAACAGACCGAAGCTGCCTCTCGACCGGCTCTCGTCCTTTCCGCACAGACTCTTTCCAGTGCCCCCGATGCCGGGAATGCCATGTTTCATCAGCCAGGAACAGGTATAGCCCCACGGTCGAACGTCTAACCATTGCGCTTTGACAAACAGCAAACGGCTCTCGTATCAGTCGCGTTAGCATCGCTTAGATGCCCAAGGCCCCCACAAAGCAGTTTGACTACGACGTCTGCCTCTCCTTCGCTGGCGAGGATCGAAACTACGTGGCAAAAGTCGCTGCTGCTCTCAAATCTCGTGGCATCCGTGTTTTTTATGATAGGTACGAGGAAGTAAGGTTTTGGGGCAAGGATCTTTACGAGCATCTCCACGAAGTTTACAGCCAACTGGCACGTTACTGTGTCGTCTTCATTTCGAAGCACTACGGCAAGAAGCTTTGGACTGACCACGAGCGAAAGTCGGCTCAGGAGCGTGCATTCAAGCAACATGCTGAATACCTCCTTCCTGTCCGATTCGACGATACTCGACTTCCCGGTATGCGAAGTACCGTCGGCTATCTAAGCGTCCAAAGCATGGCCCCCAAGGCCCTGGCGGACAGAATTGCGGCAAAACTCGGCGCTCGTCAGCGTCGCAATTACTTTCCCCCAGAGCCCGATCGACTCTTGGCCAAGTTACCGCTCGACGGAGAGACGGATTGCAGCCTCGTCACGTCGCGAGCGCGAAGGTTCTTTGACGCGATGCTTCGCACGGATCAATCCGAGCGAAGGGCGGTATTTGCAATTCTGCTCCATGGCTGCCCAACGGAGTTGCCCGAGAACATCCATATAAATCTTGATCTTTTAAGGAGGATGACCGGCATGGCGCCGGTTGCCCTAAAGCGTACTATTGGCCGTCTCGACTCACTTGGGTTTTCCAGTCGGGTTCGTCGTGACCGCAGTCATGGCCCCAGGCTTGCGGAGCAAGAGTTTTTGGAACTCAGGTTTGATTCGCTCAGTGTGGACTCTGGCGGTCCCGCCACCGAAATCGCCGTGACTATGATTCAGCTTGTTGCCGAAGGCTTTTGCGCGGACTGCGCTGCGGAGGCACTGATGAAACTCGACTTCGGACAGCTATCGAGCGCCACCCACGAACTTGAGCGGCATAGAAGGTCCAAGAACGACAAGCGCACTATCTAGCCGTACGCTGCTTGCAAGCGCTGCGCGCGAAAGCAAATCTGCCTCCGCGGTCATCGCAACATAGCCCCCAAGTTGGGACCCGTCGGCGAGATGCTGTGCTTCATTTTATGCATTCCAGTCGATCGCGGCTTGTTTCATCCGAGCGACGGCTTGCGCAGCGTAATGCCCATCTTCCGTTTCGAGGAATCGTTGCCAGGTCTTCCAGATGGTCACGAGCCCATTATCGTCGGCCGCGGGGCCCGATGGAGGCTACCAATGCTTGGCCGCAACGTAGGACTATCCAGTAGCCGGAGTCTTCTGCGCGATCGAAGCTGATCCTGTGTTCGCCCTGGTTGTTCTCGCCGAAGGCTTCGAAGAACCAGAGACGATTCCCTGGGAGCTCGACCGCGTCGGCCAGGACGGCCGCGTAACCGTCTGGCATGGTGAGCAGACAACCGCTCTTGGTTTTTCATGATTTGATTTCCCGATGGTTTGAGCGAACGCGATCTCACGGAGATCGCTCGCACCTTTGCTCCCGACGCCGAATGAAGCTTCGCTCATGCTCCTGGCTGGCCTGGCAATGCGCCATTCCGGCTATATCGCGACAATTGAGTCGGTTGTCGCGCGAGCGAGATTTCTTGCCCGCAGGCATCGGGCGAGCATGACGTTCGAGACGATCAAATCGGCAATGGCGGAAATCGACCCTTCCTTCCGTCCAAATAACTGTGGCCGCGACCCAGCCGCGCACTTCTCGCGTGCGGCCGGCGCACCGTCCGCGGACGCTTTGCACCTTACGACTTTCGACACCAAAGGACAACCAAAACCAAGGAAAACAGTTCTCTTTTCGTCCTGAGGTTCGCTACAAATTGAAGTGGGCAACGCCGCTCGCAAACCGATGCGGGAACGGAGTGAGGGGTCCACGCGTTGTTGGAAATTGGACAAGCGGACAAGCGGACAAGCGGACAAGCGGACAAGCGGACAAGCGGACAAGCGGACAAGCGGACAAGCGGACAAGCGGACAAGCGGACATTTTTTCCGCTTCGTAACAACATCTTCGGTCTTTGAAGTGCACCCGGCGGGGCTCGAACCCACAACCTACAGCTCCGGAGGCTGTCGCTCTATCCAATTGAGCTACGGGTGCGCGGGTCGCGACGTTCGCTCAATTCAGGAGCTGAATCAAGGTCAGAGCTTGATTTTGGGTAACTTCGAGGATGGAGTGTTTGCCGTGAAAAGGTTCCTCCTGGTTTTGGCACTTTCCGCCGGCGCAAGCTATCCGCAGGACGAAGTTGCACTTTCTTCAGCCTTCGGATCTGGCGAGGGGGTGAATGGCGAGGTGCTCGCGGCAGTAATTCAGCCTGACGGCAAAATCGTCATCGGGGGGCGTTTCAGCGCGGTCAATGGGATCGTGCGCAACAACATCGCCCGCTTGAATGACGACGGGACCCTCGATCGCACGTTTGCCGACCAGTCAGCGCAAGGCGTCAACGGGCAGGTCAATGCGCTCGCTATTCAACCCCAGGGCGGCATCATCGTCGGAGGCACATTTACGCAGGCGGGTCAGGTCGAGACGTTGAACCTTGCTCGCTACGCGGCGGACGGCAGCGTCGATCAAAGCTTTGGAGGCGCCGACGCTTCCGAACCTGGCGCGAATGGAAGCGTCTACGCGCTCGCCGCGCAGCCCGACGGCAAAATCGTGGTCGGTGGAAGCTTCGATGCGGTCTTCGGCCAGCCCCGGCGGGGCATTGCGCGCTTGAATGCCGACGGCACGCCGGATTCTCCGGTGACCGCTGAGAATGGGCTCTCTGGAACGGTCAGAACGGTCGCGTTGGGCTCTGATGCTTCCTTTGTGGCCGCGGGGCAGTTTACGCTCTCCAGTCAGAGTTCGCGAAACCTCCTGAAAGTACCGGAACGGTAGCCAGCCCTTATTCGCGAGCCGAAAAGCCACCCTAACCGAACTCGATGACGAGGGCGGTAGTGTTATCACGGCCTGCCTGCGCGACGGATGTGCGGACGAGGCGTTGCGCGGGGTTTGATCCCGCTCCGAAGGGCCTCGAGGATTGCAAGATATCGAGGATTTGCGCATCGTAGAGCCCATCGACCAATCCGTCGGTGCAAAGCAGAAACAAGTCGCCCGACTCGAAAGCGACTGCGCCGACTTGGGGATCCACGAATTGATGCCCTGCACCCAGCGCGCGTTGAAGCGCGTTTCGTCCCGGGTGCTGGCGAGCCTCCCATTCGCTGATCTTTGCGTTTCGAAGGAGCCATCCCACGTGAGTGTCATCATGGCTAACCTGCTTGAGTCCTCCTTCTCGCTTCGACAGATAGTAGATCCGGCTGTCTCCGATATGGCCGAAATACATCCGGCCCGGGGTAAACCAGCACATGCTCAAGGTGGCTCCCATGCCCGAGCAGTCCGGGTCCGTGGAACCGAGATACATCAGCGCCCTGTGAATCTCGCTGAAAAGCTCGTCAAGCACATCTTCGAAATCGACAGGAAGTCCTGCCGCGGATCGTTTGAATGTGGGCGGCAGCAGTCGCGTGATCTTCTCTACCGCGACGCGGCTGGCGAATTCCCCAGCCATTGCCCCGCCCATGCCGTCGCTAACGGCGAAAACGAAATCGACATTTGCCGGGCTCGATTCACCAATCTTCCCCAAATAATGCAACTCCAAAGCGTCGAACTGAAGGCACAGGAAGGAATCCTCATTGTTCTGACGAATCTTTCCCCGGTCCGTCTGCCCGTACCAGTGGAGGTGAGCCGCCGAGGTGCGTTGCTGATCCATTATCGGGTTCTTCGAAACCTGGAAGAATCGTTGAAAACTCGAAATCGATCAAGCAGAAGCGGCCATCGGTTTGGCGATAGGTGACGTTACGGACTTCCGCGTCCTCGTGCCGGACGCCGTAGGGTTCCAGTTCTGCGAAGAGTTCCCTCGCGCGCTCCTCATCGAGGTGCTCGACGCGGGTTCCACAGTTGGTTGTCACGATCTTGAGCCGTTCAGGTTCCACCTCCAAGAGCTTGGGCACAAAGGAACATCCACGGTTTTCGAGGTGGCGCAGAACCCTTACCTCATTGGCAAAGCGTTCTTCAGCCTTCGGTCCCCGAAACGTCTTGTGCACCCGGCCGTCGTAGCCGATGCGGACCGTCGCTCTGAGGGTGTCCTTAACTTGGTTCATGTCACGAAGAACATGGCGCACAAGGGAGTGCAGGCAAGTTCCGAAAAGGGCTTGGCGGCCTCCCAGGTCGCATGGGCGAGCTTTGCCGATTGTTTGCAAAAACCGCTCCCAAAATGGGGCATTTTGCGGTCAATTGCGCCACAAGCTGCAGCTGGCACCGGCTGGCCGCCCGCGGACTAAGCCCGAGCGGTAGAAGTTCAGCCGGTTCGCCGGCTTTCCTGAACGCTTGGCTAGACGTCGTTCGGACGCGCAACCATGATTCCCGCGTTGGTGCGGTAGCGGTTTAGGTAGCTGCTCAGACGCGAGTCTACGATCACTTCGCCCGCATTCTTCGAGGCATGCATGAAACGCAGCACGCCGTTCTTGTCGCGGTAGGCGAGTCCGACATGGGATGTGTATCCCCGCGGCCATGTGGTGACGATGCAGACGATATCGCCGTTGCGCAGATACTTTTCCGCGGCGGCGACCTTGGATTTAGGGACATACCAAATCCCCCGCCTTGAGAGTTGGCCCTCAATGCGGGCCAACTCCGGAACCAGGGCTGGATTTGCGCGGAGTTGCTTGCTGCTGCGCCACGCGGCCGACATCTCTTTCATATCGCGCTTGAGTTTCCTCGCTCCGGGCAGCGAAGGTGTGACGTCCTTCACGAGGCCGCGACGTTGGTTGTCGTAAAGCCATTGCTCAAGGTAGTGGAGGCGCGAGGTGAAGATCCCATTGCAACGCCCGCCGCGGTAGCGGTCCAGTTCAATCAAGCGCAGAAGATCTTGAGGCGTGGGATTTTCAGAGATTTTCAGCGCACGCGCCGTGCCGAGGGAAATCTCGAAGAATGTCCAGCAATCCATGCCCGCCATGTTCACACAGGGCGTTTCGATGCGTTCGTCCAGTTCCAGGGTGTAGTTTTTGTACGGAGTTCCCACGAGGGCGAGCCCGACTTTGGTTGTTCGATCACCGACTGGTAAGGCACCCCAATTCTCTGTAAGCCCGCGCTCGATCAGAGCCTGATATCGTGCGGGGCCAACGAAAACGATGTTTTCCGGCAAGTCTGCCGCCTGCAACGAGATTGAGACTGCTATCGACAGCACGAAAAGGAATTTCCGCATGAGCCCGGAGCATAGCAGTGAAGTTTTCCCGCCGCAACAGGCAGAATGGGCTTCAATGTGGATCAAAAGTGTTGCAGATTGTGCCAATGGATGCTCCGCCGCCATCCTCGCAAAGCGTTCCTCCGCCCCTGCCGGCGTCTAGCGCGGACGCCACCGAACGCCAATGGGCCATCGGCATTCATTTAAGCGCGCTACTCGGATTCGTCGGGCCTCATTTGCTAAACGTGATCGCGCCGCTCATCATCTGGCTGATAAAGAAGCAGGAGAGCGCTTACCTCGACAGCGTCGGAAAGCGCGTGCTGAATTTCCAGATTTCGTACTCCCTCTACGGATTTCTTGCAGCGACCCTGGTTAGCCTACTCTGGTGGCTGTTGATAGGGCTACTCTTCTTACCTATTTATGCAGTGGTAGCCGTCGCCTGGCTAATTTTTACCATTATCGGCGCAGTCAAGGAGAGCAACGGAGAGACCTACGAATTTCCGTTTGTAATCAAGTTTTTTCAGTGAACGAGACCGAGCGGCCGTTGCGGCCGGAAAGGGTGGAGTCCGCTACATGTTAGCTGTTGTCGCGGCGGTTGTGTCAACCGCCGGCCGGTATCCGCTTGATATCGCCCGCCTTTCCCGTACAGTAAAACGATGTTGGGGGCGTATTGGTTTCGACATGAAGTTCGATGCCAGGCTCGCATGCCGAGGATGATTCGTTGGCCTCGTTAAAAATCGGATCAAACAAATAAACGCAGATCACGAAGATCTCGCTCTCGCGGCCTAACGTGCCGTGACGTGTCCGGGCTGACGCCTGCTAGGAACGGATACGATGGCAGCAGGCTAGCCTTCCGCCGGGGCGACCGCGGCGTGGGGTGAATCGATTTCGTGGCCGCTCTGGAGTGTGTGGCGTGACGGTCCGCAGCAGCGCTCCGAAACAAAAGATCGTCTAAGCATGTAGAAGGTCTCGCTGACCGCTTTATGGACAGGGGTTCAACTCCCCTCGCCTCCACCAGTTTATACTCAATGACTTACGTGAAGGATCGCCACAAGTTAGAGTAGAGTCAGTCCACCTTTGTGCGCCCAGGTCCATCATTTGGGCATCGCATCACATCTGAGTGAGATTTGCCCTGCTGGCGGCAGTTAGGCGAACATCCAACAAAATTTGGCGATGTTCGTGGATGTATTTGACGGCGAATTCGATTACCGTGAAATATCATGATATAAAGCGCCGCGAGACAGAATTTGAGCGGTTAATCCGACAAACAAATCCAATGTTGGCCCCGAGGGAATCGAATCGGAGCGCGTCGCGGTTATCGAGACGCTACGCCCGCAATTCGGGATGACACGGGCCACAAGGTGGCCATTTAATAGGACTATGGATGACTTTGCGACCCTTCGCGCGAGCCACATGGATTCCGTGCGCGCCTTCACGCCGGAAGCCGTTGCGCGGCTGTCTTGGAGCCGCGAGCGCGTCCATGAGGAACAGGTGCGGCGCTTGCGGCGCATGCTCGCACACGCACAGCGTCATTCGCCGTTTCATGCTGCACGGTTGGGGCACATCGACGCGGAAACTTTTCAGCTCGAGGATCTCGTAGCGCTACCCTCAATGACGAAAGATGATGTGATGGACGCTTGGGATCAGATCGTTACCGATCGGGAGCTTCATCTGCAAGACGTCACGGCCCATCTCGAGGGGCTGCTTTCAGGCGAGGAAACAAACGCGTATTTGCCGGGCAAATATTATGCGGCGGCGACGGGCGGGTCCTCCGGCAAGCGCGGCGTCTTTTTGTGGGATTGGGAAACCTTTATCGTCACCGCCAACATCACCTACCGGATGGAGGCCAGGCAGGACCTCCGAGAACCGCCAGCCGGAGCGCGCCGCACCGCTGTAACTGCGCGGAATCGTATGTGCATGGGAGCAGGTTTCTTTTCCCAACGATGCTGGATCCCGAGCGGGAGGCGCAGGTTTTTCCTGCGGGTCGTGCGATTCCGGAGCTTGTCGTCGGGCTCAACGAATACCAGCCGGACCGTCTTGTGGGCTATGCTTCGATCATCCAGGAGCTCTGCGCCGAAGCGCTCGACGGGCGCTTGAAGATTCGGCTGCGGCGCATTTCGACGAATTCCGAACCATTGCTGGATGAGGCGCGGGCCATGGCGGTCGAGGCGTGGGGCATCAACATCCATAATTCCTGGGGATCGGTCGAGATCGGCCTGGCTGCCTCGGAGGGAGAGTCGTTCGGTGGCATGACACTTGCAGAGGACTTTCTGATTTTTGAAGCCGTGGACGCCGGCGGTCGCCCGGTGGCTGATCTGGCGTGCGCCGAGATGGTCCTCGTTACTAAGCTCTATGGAACCGTCATGCCACTCATTCGCTATGAATTGACGGATTCGCTGATTATCGACGCGGAGCCAAACCCGGATGCGCCGGGCTGCCGCCGCATTCGCGAAATCAAGGGCCGCTCGGATGCTTGGTTTGTCTATCCCGGCAATATTCGGATTCATCCGATGAGTTTTCGCGGCGTCCTCGGCCAGGATCGACGCATCAGCGAGTATCAGGTGGAGCAGACGCCGAGCGGTGCCCGCGTGTTGGCCATCGTCCAGGGTTCGTTTTCAGCGGGTCCGCTCGAGAAGGCACTTGTGGAGGCTCTTGCGGAAGCCGGTCTCCAGGGGGCGACGGTCACGGTTGAGCCCGTCGCCGAACTGCCGCGTCATCCCGAGACCAACAAGCTGAAGCGCTTTGTGCCACTCAGCTAATGGAATTCATTCTTACTGTGGAAGAAGACAACATCGGCTTGAGCTTGGATCCCGAAAGGAAACTGTTACTCTGGGCTGGGCTGCGAACTGCGCCGCGCCTGCGAAATCAAGATATGACTACCCTTGAAATGGCGATTATCAATCTCGCGAGGGACGACGCGTCTTACATGACCGGCCAGGTGCAGCATCCCAATGGCGGCGAGATCGTCAACGGCTGATAATCTTCCGACCGCACTTGTCCAGGAAGCTCGCGGCGTCGGCCTGCGATACACATCCGACGCCGAGGCTGGCATTCGCCGCCTGACGCGCGGAAGGAAGTTCGTTTATCTGCGCGCGGATGGCGTTCGCGTGAAAGACGCCGGCACGCTCGCTCGAATCAAGCGGCTGGCGATTCCGCCCGCGTGGACCTCCGTGTGGATAAGCGGGCACGAAAACGGCCACATTCAGGCTGTTGGTCGCGATGCGCGCGGGCGCAAACAATACCGTTACCACCCCGACTGGCGGCAGCAGCGCGATGAAAACAAATTCGACCGGCTGATCGCTTTCGCGCGCGCCTTGCCGCGTATCCGACGGCGGGTGAGGCGCGATCTGTCACGCCGAGGCATGCCGCGAGAGAAGGTGCTCGCAACGGTCGTGCGTCTTTTGGAAGCGACGCTGATCCGCGTGGGCAACGACGAATACGTGCGGCAGAACGATTCCTACGGACTCACGACGATGCGCAATCGCCACGCCCGTGTGGCCGGCTCAGAGGTCCGTTTCACCTTTCGTGGAAAAGGCGCCAAGCGGCATGAAATCAGCCTGCGTGACCCGCAGCTCGCGCGCATCGTCCGGCGCTGCCAGGAGATGCCCGGGCAGGAACTGTTCGCGTATGAGGACGAAGAGGGCCAGCCGCGCGATGTGAGCTCCCACGCTGTGAATGATTACCTGCGCGAGATCTCCGGCGAGGACTTCACGGCGAAACATTTTCGCACTTGGGCAGGGACCGTGCTCGCGGCAATCGCGCTGCGGGAATTCGAAGCCATCACGCATGAGGCGCAGGCGAAGAAGAACATCGTGGCTGCCATCGAGGCCGTGGCGCGAATGCTCGGCAATACGCCGGCGGTCTGCCGAAAATGTTACGTGCATCCCGAAATTCTGGATTCCTACCTCGCGGGCGACACGATAGCGACCATCCACCAGCGCGCATCGCGCCGGATCGGCCGCTCACTTTCGGAGTTGAAGCCCGAGGAGGCCGCCGTGCTGGTGCTCATTCAGCGCCGGCTGAGAGCTCCTGCTAAACGTGCTCAAGGCAGGGCGCGAGCCCGGAGGCCGCGCCCATAGAAATCTTGAAAGCGATTCATGCGGGCGGCACGCGCCGACCGAACAACAGAGAAATCACGAACAAGACCAAGAATACGAAGAAGAGGATCTTTGCGATTTCAACGGCCGTGCCCGCAATGCCGCCGAAGCCGAGAATGGCGGCGATGATGGCGATAATCAGGAAGGTGAGGGACCAGGAGAGCATAGTTTTGTTCCTTTCTTTTTGGAATCGCCGCAGCCGCCCCGTCCGCGCGTGCCTGAGTGACTTGTCCCCGTGCTGACCGCAGGCTCGCGCCCTTTCACTGAAGCTTCCGGCGACCTATCGCAGGCCAGGCCGACAGCGCGCGGAGTGGCGAAGATTTGAACCATATGGTGCACGAAGAAAAATTTCCGTATGATCGTGAGGGAGAAAACGAACGGATAGAATGTCGGATGGCCGAGGCTGGCGACGATCTCGTTGATGGCTGGCGCCAGTTTTGCCCATGGGTGCAGCAGGGCGAGGAACTCTTCGCCCTCCCCCGCCTGCCAGGTGAGGCCGGCGGGCAGCGCGACGGCTTCCTCGGGGAAGGGCGTGAAGGGGATCGGTACGGAGTCGTCGTTCAAGCCAAAGCTGCGCGCGGTCTCTGTCCCGTCGATCATGTGGAGGTAGTGCGCCCACGTTTCCGCCCAGTCTTCCCACGGATGGCAGGATGCGTAGGCGCTGATGAACTGGCCTTGCGAGACGGCAACTGGACCTTCGCCGTAGTGGCGGGCGAGCGCGGCGTTGTAGTCCTGTCGCTCGTCACCGAAGACCTCGCGGAAGCCCTGCATCACGGGGTCGGCGTCGTCGCGGTCGAAAAAAAAGCGATCCCAGTAGTAGTGGGCGATCTCGTGACGGAAGTGGCCGATGAGCGTGCGATAGTTCTCGCCGAGCATCTCACGCTGGCGCTCGCGCTCGAGGTCTTCCGCCTCGGTGACGTTGACGGTGATGACGCCGTGGTCGTGGCCGGTGAGCACAGCCTCCACGGGCGTGGGCCGCAGGAAATCGAAGGCGAGGCCGCGCTCGGGATCGACGGCCTTGCTCACCGGCATGAGCCCGAGCCGCGCGAGAGCGTAGAGAATTCGCCGTTTGGCGATCTCGATTTTGCGCCATGCCTCGACGTTTGCGGCAAAGCGAAGGTCGGGAATCGTGCGGCTAAGCTGGCATGATTCGCAAAATGGTTCGTCAGATTCGGCCGGGATGAGCCAGTTGCAAACTCCGTAGCCCAGGCCGTTCTGGCAGCGCTTGAACCAACCCTGATCGTCGAGGGCGACCATCTGGTCGGCGCTCACGTCGTAGCCAATCTCGAGCCCGCACTTTAGGCAGACCGAGTTGTCGAAGAAGAGCACGTTTCCGCATCGGCACTGATAGTAGCGCATATGCACCTCTTCGCTTCAGCCACCGCGGACGGTTGCCTCCCTTGGGCCACTGGCGTTAGCGGAAAATCGCGAGAATACAGCGGTAAGGTCGCTAACGCGAAAGCGCGCCACCCCTCCAACGTGATGAGGCCTTTGAAATTGTGCAGCTCCAGCGATGTGCAGAGACGATCTACGCGGGTCAGCAGCTGGAGGTCGCGAACGAAGTGGGTGACGTAGCATTCCGCGCGATCCACTCCGGCCTCTTCCAGCGCGCGATCCAGCAACCTGCCCGCGGGTCCGACGAACGGCCGCCCTTCGCGGTCTTCCGCGTCGCCAGGTTGCTCGCCGATCAACACAAAGCGGGCGTGCCGCGGTCCTTCGCCGAAGACGGTCTGCGTCGCATTTTTGTAAAGCGGGCACGCCTCGCACGTCCGCGCGGCTTCGCGCAATGTGTCCAGATCAGTCGCTGCGGAAACCTGCGCCACCAGACGCGCGACCTCTGAAGAGAAATTTGCCCGGAGGCTGCGCGGATTGTGAGCGCGAGCCGAATCAGGCGGCGCCGAGCCTGCGTGCAGACGTGCCGGAATGAATGTCGGCGACGTAGGAATAGGTGTTTCTCGTGCCCTCCACGTGGCGCAATGAGCGTAATGGACTTTGAAACGGCTCTCGCAGTGGATATCTTAAACCAGCCCGTCGCCTGCGAATACTCACAAAGCAATGATTCTCGACGCAACCTGCCACATCTCTTACAGCTCGAATGCTCCGATTCCTGCGGTGATGATGCTGCGGCCGCGCAGCGGCTACGCACAGTGGATCACGCGGGAGGAATACGCCTTCGAGCCCCACGCGCCGGTCGTCGAATACACCGACAACTTTGGTAACTTGTGCCAGCGGGTACTGATTCCTCCGGGGAAGTTCGAGGTGCGATGCAGTTGCCGCGCGCACACGGCAGACACGATCGACGTGGATTCCGACGCGGCGTTCGTGCCGGTGCATCAGCTTCCAGAGAGCGCTCTGGAGTTTCTTCTGCCAAGCCGGTATTGCCAGGCCGATCTGCTGAACGATCTTGCGGACTCGATTGTTGGCAAACGTCCGCCGGGCTATCAGCAAGTCGCGGCTATCGAGCAATGGCTTCGGGATGAAATGAAGTACGCCCGCGGATCGAGCAGTGCGCAGACCTCCGCAGTGGAGACAGCCAAATCGAAAGCTGGAGTTTGCCGAGACTACGCCCATCTAGGTATCGCTCTCACGCGAAGCCTGAATATTCCCGCACGGATGGTCGTTGGTTACCTGTATAGACTTGATCCGATGGACCTCCATGCTTGGTTTGAGGCCTTCGTGGGAGGGCGCTGGTTCACGTTCGATGGCACGCAAAAGAACGCCCGCGGCAATCGCATTATGATCGGCTACGGACGCGATGCGGCGGATGTGGCGCTCACGTCCAACTACGGTGCACTCGAGCTCAACACGATGAAAGTGACCGTCGAAAAGGCGCCAAACTAGCAGCATCGGTGTGCCATGAGTTGGCTGCGGATCGTTCACGAGACCACCTACAGCTACAAAACGTTTGTCCGCTTCGGACCGCATCGGCTCATGCTCAGACCGCGCGAAGGTCACGACGTGCGTGTCGAGGAGATGCGTCTGGAAATTGCTCCAGAGTTTGAGCTGGAATGGAGCCGCGATCTCTTCGGCAATTCGGTCGCCACTGCCTACATTTTGAGTCCGGCGGATCACCTCCGCATCCGCAGTGAAGTTCTCATCCATCAGACCGCGCCGTTTCCTCTGCGCTCTGCGCGGCCGTCTACGACCGTGCCATTCCCGGTTGAGTTCTCCGGGTTGGAGTCCGCAATCGCCGGGGCTTATCAGGAGACAACATTTCCCGATGATGTCGTGCGCGTGACCGAATGGATTCGCGGTGCAATCGACCTCACGGCGGTTCGCGGTGCGGAGGACGTCGTCGCCGCCGTTGCTGGCGTGATTCGCAAAAGCATCAAGTATCGTCGGCGCGAGGCCAAGGGCGTACAGACGCCGACCGAGACGCTGGCCGAAAGCTCTGGCTCCTGTCGCGACTTGGCGACCCTGATGCTCGAAGCTCTACGCGCCCTCGGCCTCCCGGCGCGCTTCGCCAGCGGTTACCTCGATTGCGCGGCGTCCGAGGCCGGGCGCGCTTCGACTCACGCCTGGGCTGAGGCGTATCTGCCCGAGATCGGCTGGACCGGCTATGACCCCACGCTAGGTGAGTCCACATCGCGCAAGCACGTCGTAACCGGCGTCAGCAACCATCCGCGCGGAGTGATGCCAGTGAGCGGCACTTTTTTCGACGATCAGGATTCCTATCTCGGCATGAAGGTAACCGTCCAAACCAAGCGCCTCGCCGAAGGAGCGTTCCAACGCGGTGGCACCATTCGCGAGCGGAGTGACGATTGAAGCGCCGGTGATGCCACAGATCACGCGAGAAGCCGAGCGAAGCGTTTTAGTCGTTCCCGCAACGCAAAAATTGCAAGGATGACCGGCTTGACGTCGCGAATGGTCCGTGAAATTCAGCATTCCATTCAAAAGAGAGGAATTTTCTTCAATCAGTCGAATGGGTGACTTTCTATGGTCCTACGCGAGCACGCCACAGGCTGCTCGAAGGAGAAACCGATTTTATAGACTATGCCAAAAACATCTCTCAAAGGTTCTGTCGCCCTCATCAGCGGGGGTGGAAAGAATCTCGGCGGACTTGTCAGCCGGACATTTGCCGCCGAAGGCGCGAAAATCGCCCTGCATTACAACAGCGAATCTTCCCGGGCCGCCGCGGAGGAAACCGTGTCGGATATTGTCGAGACCGGCGCCGAGGCCGTTGCCCTTCAAGGGGACTTCACCAAGGTTGCCGATATCGTCGCTGTTTTTGCCGCCACGAAAAAAGCCTTTGGCGGCATCGATATCGCCATCAACAACGTGGGCAAGGTGCTGAAGAAGCCTTTCGTCGAGACCACTGAAGAAGAGTACGATTCCATGGCCGCAATCAATGCCAAGGCCGCCTACTTCTTCATCCAAGAGGCTGGCAAACAACTCAACGATGGCGGCAAAATCCTCACGGTTGTCACCTCGCTGCTCGCGGCCTACACCGGCCTTTACTCGACCTACGCCGGAGGAAAATCCCCGGTTGAGCACTTTACCCGTGCCGCTTCCAAAGAGTTCGGCTCGCGCGGCATTTCCGTCACCGCCGTCGGCCCGGGCCCGATGGACACCCCATTCTTCTACGGACAGGAAAGTCCGGAAGCGGTGGCCTATCACAAGAGCGCGTCGGCGCTTGGCGGACTGACAAAAATCGAAGACATCGCCCCGCTCATCAAGTTCCTTGTCACCGATGGCTGGTGGATCACGGGGCAAACGATCTTCGCCAACGGCGGTTACACCACGCGGTAAAGATGGACGGCCAAACAGGCCTCAGACGAAAGGATTCGATCTCGGGAATGAGCAAAAGGAAGCAAGGTCATTGCTCTTGCTTTCGCACCGGATAGAGGATGACCTGCCTGGCGTCCGTTTTTCGCGCCACATACCAAGGCACGCCGGTCCGGGGGTCGGCGTGAAAGCGGCCAAGGAGGACGACCAGAGTGCCGGGATGATTGGGTAGCCAGGCAAGAATGCGCCCAGCCATGGTTTGATCCCAGGCGCGCTGAGCCTCGTAGTAGAGGCGGAGCGAACCGGTGCTGGCGTGGTCAGCCATCGCCGCCCGGAATTGTTTGAAGCCTCCGGGCGGTTCAGGAAAGCTCGGAACCAGTTGCTTCTCGTCGGCGGTGAGCGGCTTGCCGCGGGCAAGCTTGCGTGTCACCGTAGAAGGCGCGTTCAGTGCCATGACAGGGACTTCGTTTCTCCGGCACCAAGAAAGGATGCGCCTGTAGGCGGATGATGTCCTTCCCCAACCGCGGTCGAATTGCGTGCGACTTTCGAATTCCCTCCAGGAGGTTCTCTTCGTGAGATAGTCATCCAAGGGGGCTTGCTGCGTCACATCAATCATCTCCATGCCTACCGTGACCGACTCCCTTTGCAGAGAGCGGATGATTTTCTCCTGAAATTGATGGTGAGAAACCTCGTCGTGTTTTTCGGCTATGTAAATAACACGCGCTCCTTCCAGGCCGTACAGCGCAGGGCCTTGTGGGGGCTGGGCAAAGGAAGCGGAGCCCGGGCGGGTGACGCAGCCTCCCAGAGCAAGCAACCCAAGGGCGGCGCACCGCGCAAGAACGCCGCGAATGGACTGCATGAGCTTCGCCGCCGGAGCCGGATCGCCCCCAGACAGGGATGCAAGTCCACGCCTCGAGGGGCAGGGACGAGCCTTCGAATCATGCATAATATGGTCGAAGGGCCGGTGACAGGGTTCCGACACGGAGCGTACGTTCAATTTGGCGGTCCGGCTCGCGCGCGTCGCCCTCCAAGGAGATTACCTTTCCGGCCTTGAGGGCCGCAACGGGCACGCCGTCTCGCAGGAGAATGCGGTGGGCTGCGATTGCGGCGATGCGTGGACCTGGCGCGAGGATGCCGGCAAGATTCAGAGGATCGGCGCCGCTAATGGTTATCGATTGGCCTTCGAGAGAGTCGGTCTTCTCGCCTCCTGCCGAGGCGCTCTTACGGAGAGAGCGAAGCAATCCAATGGCTTCGGGAAGCGCGAATTGCTCGCCGCTCACGCCGCTTACAAAGTAGCCGCCCCGAATCTCTCCTCGAGCCTCGATGCGCCGATAGACCCGGAGGAGTTCGAGCCACGATGCCGCGAGCGATTCCCGTTCAATCATCCGCCGGAATATCACTCCGTAACGCCGAAGCAGCACTCGCGCATAGATATCGAGCGACTGCTCGCGCTCATGTTGCGCAATCGGAGGAGAAGCCCGGAACACTGACCATCGTCCAGCAGACTCGACACTCGTGACGGCCCGATTGTGCCTGCGCCGCTCCGAAGGGGCAAAGGGCTTCCTCTTTTCCTCCGGCACGAGCAGGGCTCGCAGCCCTTCAAAACTGTCGGCGGCAACCCAGCCGTTGGCTGCGAGCTCTGCGAGCGCTTGCTCGACCCGGGAGGGCAGCAAGGCTGCCTGCTTGACGATCTCGCCGAAAAACAGCGCTCCGCCGCGATTGAGCGATTCCAAGACCTGCTCTGCGTCCGGCGAAAATTCCGGAAGCGGGACCGCCGCGGAGAGAGCGAGCCAATGGGGAAGATTTTCGCGCGCGAAAAGAGATATCGGACTGGAGCGCATCGGTGTCGCGAGACGTCCGTTGAGGCTTTGCGGCGGGGTCAGCCGGCCCCAGCCAATCCGACCCGTAAAGCAGAGTTGATCGAGCCAGAGGGGAGTGTAGTTCTTCACGCGCAGAGCGAGCACTTCGGGTTCCCAAGCGGCTGCCGGCAACTCGTAACCATCGAGCAACGTCAGCACATCCTGCAACCCCTCAGGCCCTTCAGCACGATGCTCCGCGTCCGCGCGCTGCCACGCGAAAAGAAAGCGTTGGAAC
The DNA here is from genome assembly GCA_036525415.1 of Terrimicrobiaceae bacterium. Lineage (GTDB taxonomy): Bacteria > Verrucomicrobiota > Verrucomicrobiia > Chthoniobacterales > Terrimicrobiaceae > DASTFP01. The sequence continues at coordinate 20,161 of DATDAL010000073.1, forward strand.
TCTGCGAGCGAAACGGGTTGGATCTCGGCACGCAGACGGTGGATCGTCAGCCGGTGAATTCGAGCGAGCAGGCGGCGGTCGCACCATTCGATTTCAGCCACGCCAGGATGAAACTTGCCTCGCAGAATGAACCCCTCGGCTTCCAGAGCGAGCAGAGCGCAGTCGATTTCGGAGGAGGGCAGTCCAAAGAAGTCCGCGAGGGTACGTGCACTGACCGGGCCGATCACCTCGATTCGTCCACGCACGAGCTCTCGCAGGGCATCGAGGCGCTCCCAAGACCCCTTGCGATCCAACACGGGTACCGGCAGCATGGGAACGGACTCACCGTAAACCGCCCTGAGCATCGGCAGCCTCTCTGCCGCCGCCCAGAAACCGCTCGGGACGTTCGCCACGCGCTTTTCGCTTGCGAGCAAATCCAGCCACTCCGTTGAGCCGCCCGTGGTCGTTCGGATCTCGTTTTCTGTCATGGCGCCCATCAGCAGCAGGGCTTCGTGGAGCTCGTCGGCATTCGTGGCGCGGGGCCAGGCTTCGGTGCAGACTCTTTCGATGGCTGAAGGGTCGAGAATCCCTAGGCTGCCGTCCAACGGGCTCGTCGCGCGCCTCGAATAAACCGCCTGCGTTCGACGTTCCTCGATCGGCGCATTGTCAAGAAAGGCATAGGGCTTGGCGTTTAGAATCTCGTGTGCTAGCGGCGACGGCTCGGGCAAATCGCGAGCGATGCACTGCACGGAACCAGCCTCGATCCGCTCGAGGACGCCAATCAAACCGCCGACATCCATGGCCTCCGTCAGACAGTCTGCGATTGTCTGCTGCACCAGCGGATGCTCAGGCACAACGCGGTCGCCGGCGATGTTTTCAAGGCAGGCAAGCTGGTCGGGGAATACGGCAGCGAGCAAATTTTCCGATTCCATCCGCTGGAGCGGCGCCGGAATCTTGCGTCCGCCGCGCTGCCGTGGCAAGGCGAGGGCGCGGGCTGCATTCCAACGCCAGCGGATGGGAAACATCGGAGCGTCCAGGAGCGCCTGAATGAGAAGTTCGCGCACGGTCGCGCTCTTTAGATAATGAAAGACGTCATCGAGCGGAAACGAGTGTTGAGTGCCCAGCGAGAGGACAATTGCCTCGTCGGTCGCAGCGGCCTGGAGTTCGAAATTGAACGAGCGGCAAAATCGCTTGCGTAGCGCCAGGCCCCAGGCTCGATTCACTCGAATGCCGAACGGCGAATGCAGTACCAATTGCATTCCTCCGGACTCATCGAAGAAGCGTTCGAGCACGAGCTTCTGCTGCGAAGGGACGGCGCCGAGGGCGCGGTGAGTCGCGGCGAAGTAGTCCGCGAGCTGCTGCGCGCCGGAGCTGGCCAAGCCGTATTCTGTGCCGAGCCAGGCGGCCAGGGTTTCCGCGGATTGCGTTCCGTTTTGGCCGAGCGCTTTTTCGATCTTATTCTCTGCCGCGGTGCGCAAGCGCGAGACGGCTTGCGACAATTCATTCGTTCGGCCCGGAGCTTCGCCCAGCCAGAAAGGAATTCCCGGTGGTTGTCCGCAGGCGTCCTCAACGCGGACGACGCCCGAATTGATGCTGCGAATTCGCCACGATGCGTTGCCGAGCTGGAAAATATCACCGGCCATGCTCTCGACCGCGAAGTCCTCGTTCACCGTGCCAATGAACGTTTCGCTCGGTTCGAGGAGCACACGGTAGTCGGAATTGTCCGCGATGGCGCCGCCGGATGTCAGCGCCACGAGACGCGCTCCGCGGCGGCCACGCACGCGCTGATTCACCGCGTCGTGATGAACCAGTGCGCCACGCCGACCGTTTTTCGTGCTGAATCCCTCCGCGAGCATGCTCAGAACATCATCGAACTCCCTTCGAGCGAGCTCGCGATAGGGGTAGGCTGAGCGCATGAGGTCGAAAAGCTCCTGCTCCTTCCACGCCTCGCAGGCGGCGCAGGCGACCATCTGCTGAGCGAGCACATCAAGGGGTTTCTGCGGCATTTCGAGGCTATCGAGTTCTCCGTTGCGCACGGCGTGCAGCATGGCGACTCCCTCGACAAGTTCATCCCTGCTCAGCGGGAAAAGGCGTCCCTTCGGCAGACCGCCGCGCTTATGCTCGGCGCGTCCGACCCGTTGCAGAAAGGTTGCAAGGGAATGGGTCGGCCCTAGCTGGCACACCAGATCGACGGAACCAATGTCGATGCCAAGTTCGAGTGAAGCGGTGGCCACGAGGGCCTTGAGTTCGCCGCGCTTCAGGCGGTTTTCCGCCTCCAGCCTCAGCTTGGCCGAAAGGCTGCCGTGGTGTGCCATGACCTTATCCTGGCCCAGCCGGTTTCCCAGATGATGCGTTACCCGCTCAGCAAGGCGGCGCGTATTTACGAAGACGAGCGTTGTCTGGTGAGTATCGATCAGAGTTGCCAGGCGGCCATAGACCTCTTCCCAGATCTCGTTCGACATCACAGCCTCGAGCGGCGAACCGGGCAACTCGATTGCCAGGTCCATGTTGCGCCTGTAACCGCAGTCCACGATGGTGCATCGCGCCTTGCCGTCTTGTTCGGGCGTTCCGGCCAGAAAGCGAGCGACCTCCTCGATGGGCTTTTGCGTTGCCGACAAACCGATGCGCTGCAAGGGATGTTTGACGAGCGCGGCCAACCTCTCGATGCTCAGGGCCAGATGCGAGCCGCGGCGGTTCCCGACAACGGCATGGATTTCGTCCACGATCAAGGTCCGAACAGGTGCCAGCAGCCGGCGGCCCGACTCCGAAGTCAGCAGCAGATAGAACGATTCCGGCGTCGTAACCAGAATATGCGGCGGCCTGCGAATCATGGACTGCCTCTTCGCCGCAGGCGTATCGCCCGTCCGCACTTCTGCGCGGAGGGCTACATCGCGCTGCTGGGCGGCGCGCATTGCTTCACGGATGGCCGTCAGCGGCTGTTCGAGGTTCTTGTGTATGTCGTTGCTGAGCGCCTTGAGCGGGGACACATAGAGAACTCTGGTTTCATCCGGCAAGCAGCCTGCGAGGCCTTCGCGGAACAGACGGTCAAGCGAAGCAAGAAAAGCGGCAAGAGTCTTGCCTGAACCCGTTGGCGCCGAGATCAGCGTGTGCGCGCCCGATTGAATGGCCGGCCAGCCGCGCTGCTGTGGCTCGCTTGGAGTTCCGAACTCTCGCTCGAACCATTGGGCAACCACAGGATGAAATCGGAATGACTGCATTCGCCCAAAATCTAACCCGCATTTGTCATGCCGCCAGATCGACGGGAAACAGAAATCTCGCGGTGGGGCTAGCTAACCTGCGTCGATTACAGGTTCTTGATGCGAGTACCTCTGAAAGCGACTTGAGCGCCTTCTTCCGCACTCGTGCAAGGGCTGACACATGAAAATATTCTCCGTTCTCGTCCGCTGTTCCCGCTACGATAATGTTTTCGTTGGCTAGAAGAGCCGCCCTAATGGCTTCGTGTGTGCCTTTTGTTTCGTTTATCGCTCCCAAAGGTAGTGGCCGGAGGTAAAGCTTGCTTTTGGCTCAACGAGATTGCTGACTTGCGCGATTCTGGGCTTTTTCATTTTCCTGTCCGCGATCTATAAAGTGCGGCTCAGGCGGTCGGGAACGGGTTTCGTTCGGGAAAGCCTTTTTGGTGCCAGTATGGATAGATCGGCGTCCTCTTGCTGGCGGAGTCGAGTCTGTCGACTTGATCCTGCGTGAGGTTCCAGCCAACGGCACCAAGGTTTTGCCGGAGTTGATCTTCGTTGCGCGCGCCGATGATTACAGTCGACACCGTCGGACGCTGCAACACCCAGTTCAGGGCGACCTGTGGAATAGTCTTGCCGATCTCTTTGGCCACTTCGTCCAACGCATCGACAACTTCGAAAAGGCATTCGTCATCAACTGGCGGACCAGCCTCGACGTTCTTTGGATCGTTGAGGCGGCTGGTTTCCGGCCTCCGTTGCCCGCGGCGAATCTTGCCGGTCAGACGCCCCCAGCCGAGAGGACTCCAGACAACCGCGCCAAGACCCTGGTCCTGCGCCAGCGGCATCAGTTCCCATTCATATTCGCGACCGATAAGAGAATAGTAGGCCTGATGGGCTACATAGCGCGGCCAGCCATGCCTTTCCGACGCAGCCAGCGACTTCATCAAATGCCAGCCCGAAAAATTCGAGCAGCCGACGTAGCGGATCTTTCCTGCGCGCAAGAGGGTGTCAAACGTTGAGAGCACTTCCTCGACTGGCGTCATCGCGTCGAAGCCGTGGAGCTGAAAGAGATCGATGTAGTCCGTACCCAGGCGCTTAAGGCTCGCCTCGACGCTGCGGATCAGATGCCAGCGCGAGGAACCGACATCGTTTGGCGTATCGCCATTGCGAAAGGTTGCCTTCGTGGAGATGAGTACCCGGTCGCGCCGACCCTTAATTGCCTGGCCCAGGACTTCCTCGGCAAGACCATCAGAGTAAACGTCGGCCGAGTCGAACATCGTGAGGCCTGCTTCGAGGCAGATGTCCACAAGCCTTGTGGCTTCATCGACGCCGGTGGAGCCCCAAGCTTGAAAGAATGCGTTGCTGCCGCCGAAGGTTCCGGTTCCGAGAGTAAGCGCCGGAACTTTGAATCCCGATCTGCCAAGGTGTCTGTATTCCATTGTGATAACTCTTGGTGTGTTTAAAACGCTGCGCTGTATCCGCTAGCAGCCCGTCGGACTTAGCCCGCGAGCGGTAAATTGGGGTGGAAAATTTCCGAAAAAATCGAGCGGGCCGTTTCGACGGGCTGCTAGAACTCCGCTGCGCGGAGGGAGAAAACACTCTGAGAGTGCTTAAGAAC
>DATDAL010000074.1:0-10845 GCA_036525415.1 Terrimicrobiaceae bacterium
CATCACGTGGACACAGGGGGCGCAGTGGACACACGCTGCAAATGCGACTTTGATCGTTTGCATGGTTCCGGTGGCCATGCCGTTCCTGCTGTACTCAACGATCGGCGAAAAGATTACGATAACCGAGATGGTCGGAACAGCCATGGCACTCGGAGGGGCTACATGGCTCACTGCGTCGGACTTCTGGGTGAGCCGGCAGACATTGATGGGAGACATCACATGCTTTCTGTCGATGTTGTTTTTTGCCTTTTACCTCGTACAGGCTCGCGCGAACCGCGACTTCCCGAGCATCTGGTTGTATGTCGTGCCGCTGTACGCCGCTGCCGGAGTCATCTGCCTCTTCATCGCGTTCTTCGTCGTTCGACCCATGACATTGCCGGCTCCGCGTGAATTTCTGATAATCATCGGCCTGGCCCTGGTTCCGACCGTTCTTGGGCATTCCATCTTGAATCACGCGATGCGGCATCTGCGCGGCCAGACGGTAAGTGTGGTCAATCTCTTCCAATTCGTCTTCGCGGGTGTGCTGGCCTTTTTTTTGTATGGCGAGGTGCCGCGTCCAGTCTTTTACGCAGCGGGCGCGCTGGTCGTCGCAGGCGCCATCATAGTGATTCACGCAATGGCTGCGACGGCGGAAGGCGAGCGGACAGCAAGCGATGCATCCAATCCCGAGGTTTGAAGTCGGAGGGCGCCTTCGAAATGCGATTGCGCCATCGCTGTTGAAGCAAGTTTAATTTTGTCGCGGCGGTTGTGCCAACCGCTACAGCGAAGGCAAGAGCATGAAGGCGGCGCCCATGATTATTGTGGGAATGATGGCGCCCAGCAAGAGCTTCAGCGGGCTGATGCCGCCGTCTTCGAACTGTGATTGCAGGATGGACTGGCCGGCAGGGTTTGGCGCGTTGGCGATGACGGTGAGACCGCCCCCGGCAATTGCGCCCGCGACGACGGCAAACTTCAACTCCTCGGTGAAGCCTGGAACGAGGGTTGCAAGATACGTGATGGCGGCATTGTCGTTGAAGGCTGTGAGCAAAACGGAGCCGATCATCAGGGGCCATTTGGTCAGGTCGCCAAGCACGGGAGCGATCCACCATCTTTGGCATCCACCGTGGATCACCAAGGCGGCGAGAAAAAATCCGACCAGCATCGGGCTGCGCAGGTTGATGACGTTTTGATGCCGCTCGGTGGCGACGACGAAAGCAAGGAAGAACAGAAGGCCGAACACGACAAGCGCGGGATAGTGGGCGTTGACGACCGTCCAACTGATGGCCAAAAGGTGCCCGATCGTAATGAATGGCGGGATGGGCGGTCCCGCATCGTCCGTGGCGTCGGCGCGGGCTTTCATCGAAAGCAATTCCTTGCGAAAGGCTGCAAAGAAGAGGGCATTCGCCACGAGGATGCCCAGGATGGCTTTCCATCCGAATTTCATGAACATGTATCCCATTCCCCAATCCCATTTTCCCGCCACCATGACTACCGGAGGTGCGGCAAAGTGCGTGAGAGTTCCGCCGACCGAGATGTTCACGAAGAGGAGCCCGAGGGTGGCGTAGCGCAGGTTCATGCTTGGCTGAAGTTTGTAGAATCGGTCCACAAGCAGGAGGGCGCAGATCGTCATTGCGGCGGGTTCGGTAATGAATGATCCGAGGAGTGGTCCCACGGTGAGGATCGAGAGCCACCATGCGGCGGGAGTTTTTCCACCGAGGGCAGCGAAGAGCGCCAGGCAATCCTCGGCAAAGCGAAGGACGGGCCTGGAGCTGGCAATGGCCATGATCACAAAAACGAAGATTGGCTCGGTGTATTCCACCCCGTCGAAATAGTGGACCATTGTCTTCCAGCCCTTGAATGCGACGATGGCAATCGCAAGAGGAATCGCCCAGATTCCAAAGACCGCTTCGATTTCGCCGAGAAAATGGAAAAGAGTGGCCTTAAAGCGCAGGCGGTCACGTTTGCGGGCAACGCCCGAGGTTTCGCCCGCTTGCGCCTCTTCGCCTTCCAGGGCGTCATAGCGGTGTTCGTATTGATGTGCGATGGAGAGGAATTTCGACGCCAGAAAGGTGTGGCAAATCGCGAGGAGAAATATCACGGTTGCCACGAGATTGAACGGCTCAGCAGCTGCGCGACCTACAAGCCTTTGCCATAGATCGGGAATATCCTGATCGTTGTAGGTATCGGTGGGTCGTGGGAACGGCGGCAGGTCGGAAGGCGGCTCAGCCGCCGCCACAACGCCCGCAAATGCGAGGAAGGCGACGAGAAAAATAAGGCCCAGACAGATCCCTTCCCTATGGCGTTTCATGGAATTGAAGTTTGGCGATTCAAATGCGGCAGCGCGAGAAGTTTGGAACCCGGATGCTCCGATTCCTGTCCAAGCGACGGCGTCCGGAATTTCGCCTGACCGGCCGTGAGGCGCTACTTCGCCAAGGCTATGTGCCTTTTTGCAGAGAGCGAGAAGGCCCCGGGAGAATTTCGTCCGATCGCCTCTTGTGCGTCTCTGCAACGCGCTGTGGTCCCGAAATCTCCTGCACATCCGACGACGTCCAGACGGGAGTTTTCGAAGGGACCACTTTGGCCGGAACCGCGATGAGATCGCCCTCCATTTCCGGCGAGGTCTCGCGCATTTCGGAGAGAGCATCAGTATCGTTAGTGAGCACCCATTCGCGCCAGATGGCGACGAGCAATGCCATGAGAACCGGTCCAACAAATAAGCCGACCATTCCCATGGTCTTTACGCCGCCAATGAGGCCGAACAATGTGGGAAGAAATGGCAGGCGGATCGGACCACCGACAAGTTTGGGACGGAGCGTCTTGTCGACGATGAAAAGCTCAATCGCTCCCCACGCGAAGAGACCAAGGGCAGCGATCGGCCTGCCGCTGGCCAAAAGATAGAGCGAGACGAGAGTGACCGAAAGCGGCGCGCCGCCTGGGATCATTGCCATGAATCCCGTGATCACTCCGAGCAGGAATGCCGACGGGACTCCGGCGATTTTGTAAGCTAGGCCGAGCACGATTCCCTCGCCGATGGCAATAAGCGTCATCCCGGTTACCGTGGAACTTACCGTCGCGGGCACAACGCGGGAAAATCGCTGCCAGCGACGCGGCAGGACACGTTCGCCGATGCGGTCGAGCTGCTCAACTAAGGCTGTCCCGTCCTTATATACAAAGAACAGCGTGATCATTATGAAGAGAACCGAGAGCAGAAGATTGAACGCTTCGCGTCCGGTTGCCAGAACCCAGCGCGAAATGTTTCCAATGTGTTCGCCGCTCAAGAATTGAACGACTTCGCCTAGCGCGCGGGGTTCGCCAAGATACCTTTGCCACTGCTCCGCGAGCCATTGTCCCGCAAAGGGCATAGCGATGACCGATTCCGGTACGGGGACCCCCTGTTTGTTTGCATCGGCGAGCCAGACCACCCATGTGCTGATCTCCTTCGCCGCATAGGAAAGGGCCAACGCAAGCGGGATTACCAGGACCAGGAGGACGATCATCAACGCGATGCTTGCCGCGAGAGCGGTGCGTCCTCCGCACGCACGCACCAGGCGTCTGTACAGCGGCCAGCTGGCGAATCCAATTGTGAGGGCTGCCAGAACGGGGACGAGAAATCCGTGGAAAAAATAGACGCCGGCCGCCAGGATGAGGATCAATAGCCAGCGAGCAACGGGATTTGTGGGAAGCGGCGAAGTCATTGCGACAGGGTAAATGGTGTGCAACGTGCCATATTAGCACACTACGCAGCTGTACCGCAAACGTCTCGGCCGCCGCGCGCAGCGAATCAGAAAGTTGCGCGGCGGCAGCCGAACGATCAGCGCCTCAATTGTTTGTGGATTTGAGTGAATCGCTCACCGAACCTGCGGCCTCTTTGACCGCCTCACCCGCCTTTTCCATCGCTTGGCCGGTCTTTTCCAAAGCCTTACCGGTTGCCGCTTTTGCCTTCACTGCAGTGACATCCACGACGTAGAGGTTGTACTTCGTGCGCAGAGCTGAGAGCTTGCCAGCCGTTTCGTCTTTCGCCGCGCCGCTTTCTTTGGCTTCCCGCACCTCGAGTTCCTTGATCTTTACGTTCAGATCCGCAAGCGCCTTATCCACTTGATCCTTGTTCGCACTGGTTGGTTCGGCTTTGAACCGCGCGATCTTTTCTTCCACCGGGGCAAGTTCGGAGCTGACGTCCGGCTTGGGTGACTCGGACGGTTTGCAAGCGACAATTACGCCGAGGCAGGATGCCGCGAGAATCGCTATCGGGAATCGTGTTTTCATGGGTTGTCGGTCAGTTTCTATGGCTTCCCTGACGTATCGAAACGGGCGTCGTTCGCGGATGCAGAGAATTACAACAAGCCTGGGTAACAGCGGCGATTCCGGATTCGATTTCCTCCATGAAGGCCGGCACGCCCTTCGCGGGATTAAGCCGCGATGGCTTTGAGGAGGCTTAGCTGAGCCCTCAGACACCAAGGACTAAGTAACGAGTTGCAGGGCAAAAAGCGGAGAGAACTTGCCAGATTGCGGGAAGCGGAAATGAGGAATGAAGAAGAGACTTTCTACCGGCCCATGCTTGTATGAGGCAAGGTATGCTCAAGGACTATTACGCCGATGCAAACGTGCGGGCGCGCATTCTGGAATTCCTGGGTGGGAGCAGCGTCGCGGATACCAATTGTCAATACATAACGACTGGTGACGCTGCGGATTTTCAGAATCGGCGACCTTTGCCGGTCAGCGATCTGGTCTCGCTTTTCGATAGGGGCGTAGACATCTGCCGATCGCTTTGGGACCGGGTGTCCATGATTGTGGATCTCGACATCGAGTACGTGAACTTTGATTATCCTGCGGAGGCCTTTTTGGAGCCGGAACGGACTTTCGACATCCAATCGCCCGTCGAGCGCATCGTTGAAGAGCTCTTGCTAAAGTTTGGAATTGTCCCTCTCCATTGTTTGAGCGGAAGGGGTCATCACTTTGTTTGGCGAGTCCGACAGGGTTCAGACACGTTCGAGCGGCTTGCCCGGCTGGGACACGTTCCATCGTCGCTTTGGGAAGTCAGCGCCCGCCCGCATCCGCCAAACGGCGAAGCCGTTTGCCCTAGTCTCACGGCGGCTTACTCGGGACTAGCTCTGGTGATGGAATATCTCGCTCACCGTGTGAAAGAGCTCGCGGCGCCGCTCATGGGAATTCCCGTCGAATTGACTGCTGTGGAAGTCGGCTCCGGTAGCCGCGGTCGCGAGATGATTTCGATCGATATTTCCGAGTATGGCGATCCTTTGTATTCCCGCGCACTTCGCGTGCCCTTCACGTCATACCTTAAGCCACAGTACCAAAGTTGGCTGATAGGAGAAGATCTTTTGAGGAAGCTTCCAACGCTCTTCTGCATACCCCTTCACGAGATGAATTGGCGCCAGGGAATCGTGGTGATGCGCGACGCCCAAATGACCGCGGAACTCGCAGCACGCGCTTCAGTCAAGATTCCCGAGCTGTCCGAGGCTATGGCAAATCTTGTGGCAGAATACAAAGAGTCCGCCCTAGCGAAATTTCATACTTGGTTCTATTCTGTTGAGCAGCACCCTCCCGAGCAGTGGCTGAACACGTATGATCGCACTCCAATGAGCATCCTCCCCGCGTGTGTGAGAACGATTTTGCTAAATCCCAACGATTTGCTTCTCCGGCCAAGCGAGATGCGAATGGTGACGCGCGTGATGTTGGCACTTGGCTGGCATCCCCGGCATATTGCCGGACTCATTCGCTCGAAGTTCGAGCGCGACTATGGCTGGGGAAGTCAGTGGCTGGATGCCGATCCGGCCATGCGCGCAGACTTTTACACACGTGTCTTTTCCGGCTTGTTTGCAGTGGGCCGGGATGACTTGGTGAACTTCAACTGCCAATCGTCCAAGGAAGGGAAAATTTGCCCGGTCGCCGACTGCCCGGCGAATTTGGAGCTCTTTCGGCGATCGGCCCTCGCTCGAAGACGTTATGACCACCTGGCCCATCGGCCTTTCAACGGGCTGTTTTTACCAGAAGAGCATCGTTGATTGTCTCGAGACGATCCGTGCGAGCGGCTTCAGCATGATCGAAGTCTGCTCTTCGCCGTCCCACCTCAACTATCACAATCTGGACGCCGTTCGCCGCGCGGGTGAGATGATCTCGGAGCTTGGGCTCGAAGCCTATTCGTTCCACGCGCCCTTCGCGGATCATATCGACATGTCCTCGCTGGACGCGGGCACGCGCGCGAAGGCGTTGAAGGAAATGTTGGACGCAGCTGAGGCGGCCGCCATTTTGAAAGTGCATTATCTCGTCGTCCATCCTGGTCCGGAGAGCGCCATGATTCCTCCGCGCGACGAGACGCTTCAGCGGATGGAGAATGTTGTTGAGGTTCTCAACCAACTTGCCCGTCGATGTCATGCGCTGGGAATAAATTGCGTGCTCGAGAACAAACTCCCTCATCTGCTTTTTGGAAAGACGAGCGATATCCTGTGGATCCTCGACGCCCTCGACAGTGTCGAAGTCGGCGTGTGCCTGGATACGGGTCACGCGGCCATTTCGGGAGATCTCCACAACCTCGTTTTGAAACTCGCCGGACATCTCAAAATGATCCACGCAAATGACAATCGCGGAGTCCACGATGATCACCTGCCCCCTGGCGACGGTCGTATTGATTGGGAAAGCCTGCTTCGTGAGATGGGGAGAATCGGCTTCGAGGGCGTGTTCATACTCGAGTTGGCGGGCATGACTGAGCCGAATGTCACGATGGCAAACGCCCGGCGTGGGCGCTCGTTCTTGCGACAGATTTCACGCCGTTTGACGTTGTCGAAACAGCTTATGCAATAAACGGAAAGCATCCGACAATTTGCTGGAAGCTGGCGTCGCCCATAGGACGCTAGACTTACCGCATGAGAACGGTTGTCGGCGCGCATTGTGATGCCGGTGACTTCGTTGTCATTGAGCGTGAAGGGTTGGAGGAGTTGTCCACTGTCCTTAGAGCGGATGGTTACAAGCTCGTCGGACCGAGAGTGCGAGATGGGGCGATCGTCTATGATGAAATCACCGGCGCCGGTGACCTTCCCGCGGGGTGGACCGATGAACAGGATGGGGGCACGTACAGGCTCCATAAACGCAACGACGATGCCTTCTTCGGCTACGCGGTCGGTCCGCATTCGTGGAAGAAGTTCCTGTTTCCTCCCGTTGTGCGCCTGTTGGAAGCTACGCGACGTGGCTCGGACTTCGAAGTCAAGAGGTCGAACGATACGGCGCCAAAACTAGCCTTTGTTGGAGTCCGGGCGTGCGAGTTGCACGCCATCGCGACCCAGGACAAGGTTTTTATGGGTGGCGCATTTGTCGATCCGATTTACGCGGCGCGGCGCAGGAATACGTTTCTCGTCGCGGTGAATTGCGGACATCCGGCGGGCACGTGTTTTTGCGTTTCGATGAACACCGGACCTCAGGCAACCGGTGGCTTTGATCTCGCGCTGACCGAGATCATTGAAAGTTTACGCCATTACTTCGTCGTGGAGATTGGCAGCCCTGCGGGTGCCAGGGTGATGGATCAGGTCGAGCACAGCGTGGTGACGGAAGCGGAGCGTGAGGCGGCCAGAGGTGTCGTCGCTCGAGCCGCAGGCATGATGGGACGGGCAATGGATACCGATGGGATCAAGGAACTGCTTTATCGCAACTACGAACATCCGCGTTGGGACGACGTCGCCGGCCGTTGCCTCACTTGCGCAAACTGCACAATGGTCTGCCCAACGTGCTTTTGTTCGACAGTCGAAGACGTGACCGATCTGCAAGGCGAACATGCCGAACGGTGGCGCAAGTGGGACTCGTGCTTCACCATGAACTTTTCCCATGTCGTTGGGGGCAGCGCCAGGCATTCCGCAAAGTCGCGGTACCGGCAGTGGATGACTCATAAGCTGGCGACGTGGATCGATCAGTTTGGAACTTCGGGATGTGTGGGTTGCGGGCGGTGCATCACGTGGTGCCCGGTTGGCATCGATATCACGGAGGAGGTCCGCGCGATTCGAGAATCAGAAAATGCGGGCGCGACGCAAAGAGAGGATATGTCCCATGCAAGATCTTGAAACCATTGTTGTCCACCACCCGTTCTGGCAGAACCTTCATCAACGCTATTCGCATTTTCTCGGTGAGTGCGCGGGGACTCAGCACTTTGCGCCCCAGCAGCAGATCTTTCAGACGGGCTGCGAGGCGGATCACTTCTATCTGATTGAGCGAGGCCGGGTGGCTCTCGAGACACCGTTTATCCCCGGCAAAGGCGTCATGATCATTCAAACTCTTGAAGCAGGAGAAGCTCTCGGGTGGTCCTGGCTTTTTCCGCCTTTCGTCTGGCATTTTGGGGCGAGAGCGATCCAACCGACTGACCTGGTTGTTCTCGATGCCAGATTTCTTCGTCAGAAGGCAAGCGAAGACCATGAGTTTGGTTACGAACTCGCGATGCGTGTGGGCAACGTCATGCTTCAACGGCTGCAAGCCACGCGGCTTCAGCTTCTCGACTATGGTCAGCCTCGTTGAAAATGAACGCGCCCTGTCGCCGGAGAGCGATCCGATGCTCCCAAGCCGGTACCAGGTCCGACGTGTGCGCAGAGAGAATGCCGACACTTTTACGATGGAGCTCGCAGCGTCGGATCAGAGCGGGAGCGTATTGTTTGCTCCCGGTCAATTCAACATGCTGTATGTGTTTGGAGTCGGCGAGGCACCGATCTCCATCTGCGGAAAGACGCGCAACGGTCTTGAGCATACGACGCGCACGGTGGGCACTGTTACAAGTTCTCTAGGCAGGCTGCGTCGCGGGGATGTTGTCGGCGTAAGGGGCCCATATGGAAGCTGCTGGCCGCTGGCGGAAGCCGCTGGCCGCGATGTCGTGCTGGTTGCCGGCGGCATCGGGCTGGCACCGCTCCGCTCCGCCCTTCAGACGATCGTCGCGCAGCGGCCACTCCGTCACCGGGTGACGCTCATTTACGGCGTCCGCACGGCGGAAGACATGCTTTATCTGCAGGAACTCGAGCGTCTGCGTGATCGCGGATTGCAACTTTACGTGACAGTGAACCGGGCGACCGGCAGTTGGCGCGGTAACGTTGGCGTTGTGACCTCACTCATACCCCGAGTGCCCTTCGATCCGCTCAACTGCGTCGCGATGGTATGCGGGCCTGAACTGATGATGCGCTTCTCCATGGAGGAGTTGATAAAGCGCGGTGTGCCCGAACAGAGAATTTTCCTTTCGCTGGAGCGCAATATGAAGTGTGCCGTCGGCTTTTGCGGCCATTGTCAGTTCGGACCTGAGTTTCTCTGCAAGGATGGTCCGATCTTTCGGTGCGATCGCATCAGAAGGTGGCTCAACATCGCGGAGCTTTGAAAATGAAAACCCGGCGCGTCCCGAAACTTGCGGTGTGGAAGTTCGCCTCGTGCGACGGGTGCCAGTTGACGCTCCTGGATTGCGAGGACGAACTGCTTGAGATCGCCGGACGCATGCAGATCGCAAATTTCGCTGAGGCGTCCAGCGAAATCATCGAGGGACCTTACGACCTGTCGCTGGTGGAAGGCTCTATCACTACGCCGCAGGACGCCGACCGTATTCACGACATTCGGCGCGCGTCGAAATATCTTGTGACGATCGGTGCCTGTGCCACAAGCGGCGGCATCCAGGCGCTGCGAAATTTCAAAGATGTGAAGGAGTTTGTGCGCATCGTTTACGCCACGCCGGCTTATATCGAGACGCTCAACAAATCGACGCCGATTTCGGACCACGTCTTCGTGGATTTCGAGTTGCGCGGGTGTCCGATCAACAAGAGCCAACTGGTGGAAGTCATCAGCGCTTTCCTTCACGATCGTCAGCCCAACACGCCGGCCCACAGCGTCTGCGTCGAGTGCAAATTGCGCGGCGCGGTTTGCGTGATGGTCGCCCATGGCACGCCTTGTCTCGGACCGGTTACCCACGCGGGCTGCGGTGCGCTCTGCCCCGCGTATAGCCGCGGATGCTACGGATGCTTCGGTCCGATGGAGACACCGAACACCCGTTCACTTAGCGACTGGTTTGGCCGCCGGCTTGCCGTGAGCGAGTCCGATCTGACGAACAGCTTTCGAAACTTCAACGCCTATGCGGAGGCCTTTCGCAAGGAAAGCGAAGCTCATGAAATCGCGCAGCATCAACGTTGACTATCTGACGCGCGTCGAAGGCGAAGGCGCTCTGCACGTGCGGATCGCGAACGGCCGCGTGGCTGAAGTAAAACTTAGGATCATCGAGCCGCCGCGCTTTTTCGAGGCGCTCCTTCGGGGTCGTCACTCGCGGGAGGCGCCGGATATCACGGCGCGAATCTGCGGAATTTGTCCGATTGCCTATATGATGAGTGCTGTCCATGCGGTGGAAAATGCATGCGGCGTTCGGGTGGATGGAGAGCTTCGTGCGCTTCGAAGGCTCATTTACTGCGGCGAATGGATTGAAAGCCATGCTTTGCATGTCTACATGCTCCATGCGCCGGACTTCCTCGGCTATGAGAGCGCGCTGCACATGGCGAAGGATCTTCCGCAAGTCGTGCAGCGTGGCCTGCAACTCAAGAAGGCAGGCAATGAGATCCTTCGGGTTCTTGGTGGACGGGAGATCCATCCCATCAACGTTCGCGTCGGCGGATTTTTCAAGCTGCCGGACAAGGAGAATCTCAAGCCGCTCGCCGAGCGTCTGAAATGGGCTCGCGATGCGGCGATCGAAACCATTCGATGGGTGGCGGAGTTTCCCTTCCCGGATTTTGAGCACGACTACGAGTTCGTCGCACTTCATCATCCCGCCGAGTATCCCTTCAATGAAGGTCGCATCCTCTCGAGCAAGGGAGCTGATATCGATGTCAGCGATTTCGAGGAGCATTTCATCGAGGA
>DATDAL010000075.1:0-94443 GCA_036525415.1 Terrimicrobiaceae bacterium
ACCAGCAACAGAAGCAGGACCAGCAACAGAAGCAGGACCAGCAACAGAAGCAGGACCAGCAACAGAAGCAGGACCAGCAACAGAAGCAGGACCAGCAACAGAAGCAGGACCAGCAACAGCAAAAGCAGGATCAGCAGCAGGCGAACAACGAGCAGCGGCAGGACCAGTCTGGCGGTGACCAAAGGGAACAACAAGGCGACGACCAGAAAAAGGAGCAGCAGGATCAGCCCAAGGGGGGCGAAAAGGGCCAGGAGAAGCCTGACCAAGATGGTCACGAACAGAAGGATCAGCAGCGTCAGGAAATGGCCCAGAACCGTACCCACGAGAAAAGCCAGCAGCCACAAGCGGCTTCGCAGCCGACACCCGGGGAAAGAAAGCGGGGGGAACTCAAGCCTAAGCAGGAGGACCAGGAGTCCAAGCCTTCCGGAGAAGAGGTCGAACCTGTGGAGAAAGAAGGCGAGATGAGCGCCGCTCAGGCGAAGGCTTTGCTAAATTCCCTTCGCTCCGAAGAGGAACGCGTGCGATTGATGCAAAGGCAGGAAACGGAGGAGACCTTGAAAGATTGGTGATGAAGACTCGAATGAAAAGGCTTCTTGGCCTGTTTGCCCTTGTCATGTTCGGCCTGATCGGGACTGGAGTTGCTCAGCAGGTAGAGGCTGAGTTGTCGCAAGACTATACCGAAGTGGGGCAGCCTGTGCGGCTGAATATCTCTGTTACGGGAGCACGCGGCGCCCAGGTGCCCCAAGTATTGAAGATCGACGGCCTTGACTCTCGTTTTATCGGGAAATCCGAACAGATGCAGTGGCAGATGAACGGAGGGCGCGTCAGCTCCACATCGACGTCGATCTACAGCTACTTGATCCTTCCGCTTAGGGAAGGCGGGTTCACCATTCCCTCCATCCCTGTTGCCGTTGGTGGAAAAACCGTCAAGACATCACCCCTTACCTTGCGTGTCGCAGGAGCCCAAGGCGTCCCAGTCTTACCTGCCATCCCCGTTCCTCAAGGCCAGTCGAGGCGAGGAAGCGTTTCTCCGGTTCCGCCCCCGCAGTCTGCGCCTCCCTCACAAGGGTCCCAATCCGATGAAAGGATTGCGTTTGGAGACCTGATTATTCCAAAGAAGACACTCTTCGTCGGTGAGGTCGTGCCGGTTGAGCTGCGGTTCTACTTCAACACGGATTATACCGTGCGTCTGTCAGCTCCGCCTTCCTTCTCGGGTGAGGGATTCACGGTATTGCCATTTTCGAAACCCATTGAAAAGCAACAGGAAGTGGACGGACAGATTTACAACGTTGTAATTTTCCAGACGGCCGTTTCAGCCGCGAAGGCGGGAAGCCTAGAGATTTCGCCTGCGACACTCGGCTCCGAAATTCAACCTCCCGGCAGAGTTCCTTTTGGCAGGGATGATTTTTTCGGCGGCTTCTTCGGGAACATCATGCCGCCTGGCGACGTTCGTGACATCACCGTGCGCACCCAATCTGCGAAACTCGACGTTAAGCCGCTGCCGAGAGAGGGCCGATCTGAGGACTTTAGCGGTGCGGTCGGTCAGTTCTCGCTGCAGGCGTCTGCTACTCCAAAGCAAGCTGCGGCAGGCGAACCGGTTTCGCTGAAGGTTACGGTTTCCGGACGAGGAAACTTCAACGCGATGGGGTCGCCTGTCCTACTCGAGGCCGATGGATGGCGCACCTATCCTCCAGGAGAAAAGTTCGAGGCCAGCCCCAGTGATCCCATTGGTTTCAATGGCGAAAAGCGCTTCGAGTACATGATCGTCGCGCGCGAAGATCAATCGAAGACACCGGTGGCGCAGCTCTCATTTTTTGATCCATCACTCGAGAAGTACGTGACGCTGAAGAGCCCTGCGATTCAAGTAGCAGCAAAGGGAGCGGCTGATCCGCCCGTGGTCGCGGCCGCGACGCCCGCTCCTCAGCCCCAGGCCACCCCATCCGCTGTCACCACGCCCGTTCAGAACGAAAGCCTGCTCGCATCGAATTTCTCGCCTGCATCCTTCGCGTCTTTCGCTCACGACAGACGGTTTCTGATTACGAATGGTGTTCTGGCCGTCGCTTGGTCGGCCGCGCTGCTGCTTGGCTTAGGGCGCGCGGTGACCGTCTCGTCCTTTGCAAGGCAATCCGCCGCACGACGGGAGAGCCGCAAACTTCTTCACAAGATGGAGGATCCCGGATGCGGGCCGGAAGAGTTCTTTAATATGGCCGAGGAGTTTGTGAGCTCGCGACTTACGTCGAACGGAGCGCGCTCGGATGTGCGTGAGTTGCTCGAGAATTCCGGCATAAGTGATGATACGAAGGCCGCGGTTCGCGCCGTTTTCAATCGCCACGATGAACGGAAGTATTCGGCCAGTAATCTGCAATTGAAGCTCGACGCCGGGGAGCGCAAGCAAATCCTCGATCAACTCAAGAGTTTTGACCATGAATTGCGCGGGTAAATTGTTTTTCGTCTGTCTCTTTTTTGTGACGGTCCTATGCGTCCACGCGGACACAATTCAGGACGGCAATGCTGCTTTCGCCAAAGGTGACTATCCCGCGGCAATCCGTGCCTTTGAATCGGCTCTGGCGACGCAAGGCTCAAGCGCCGGTCTTTATTACAACCTCGGAATCAGTGAGCATAAGAATGGGCAGCATGCGCAAGCTGCGGTGAATCTCCGCCGGGCTATCATGCTCGACCCTCGAATGGTGGATGCTCGTATGGCGCTCTCGGAGATCGAACGTTCAGAAGGAGTGCCTTCCGCGCGGTCAACCTGGCGCGATTTCGTAGCGGAGCGCGCGCCTCTTAAGGTGCTCTTGATCACCGGATGCGTTCTCGCCTGGCTGGGAGCCTTTCTGCTGCTTTTTGCCGTTTTCGCAATGCGTTGTCGCTTGTTGCCGCTTTTGGGCGCGGCAGGGGTCGTCGCGGGTGGAATCGGGATCTTCTTGATCGGATATGTCGCTGATCCCCGGGTCTCCGAGCGGGATGCGGCCGTCGTCTTGGAAAAGGAGGGAGTCACGCTCCTTTCCTTGCCTGCGGATCAATCGGAAGTGGTGTTGCGCCTTCCAAGTGCCGCGTCTCTGCGGATACTACGACGGAGCGGCGAGTGGACTTTTTGCAGCGCGCCGGGTGGAGAACGAGGATGGGCGCCAAGCAAATCGCTCGAACCCGTGTTGCCCTCTGCGTGAAGCTGTCCTCCGCGGTTGTTCTGCTGGCCGCGGGCGCACTAACCATCTGCCACTCTGCGGAGCCATGGAGTGACAGAGTCGGCCCCGAGACACCTGGTCCTTTTCCCCTGGTAAGACCATTCTCGGGAGAGTTCCGCTTTGGCTGGTCAGACATCGGGGCCGCCGGCGCGAAGGCCAGGCTGTGGTATTCAGGAGAGGAGATCATAGTGGAAGTGGAAGGGGGAACGAACGGCCTCGCTCGAACACTTTGGCAACTCGATGCAAGACATAAAGCCACAATTCTCAAAGAGGGCCTCAGGCCACTCGCCTTCGAACAGTTCGAGAAATACGCAAAGAAAACGGTGAGAACGGAGGCGGTTTTCAAACCCGACGGTCTTTGGCGAATCCGCGCAGTGAGGCCCGATCCGAAAAACGTAGCGAAATGGAAAAGAATCAAGGTTGAGCCTATTCGCGACATCATTTCAGCCATGCTCTTGATCCGCAGTCAGGCCCTGAACAACGGAGACAAGATCGGCGTCGTGGCTTTTCCTGGAGACGCACCGTTTTTTGTGGAGGTCAACGTAGCCGGGCGCGATCAAGTTAGGATAGCGGGCTCGCTTCAAAACGCGATCAAACTCGACTTCCAAATTCAGCGGATTGACGTGAAGAACAAGGGTCGGCTTGCTCCGCACGGCAAGTTCCGGAGTGGATCGGTCTGGATTTCCGATGATGAGAACAGGATTCCATTGCGCGCAGAAGTGAACATCTTTATCGGCTATGTGTTTGGTGAGTTGGAGAGCCTGCATTTCGATTGACCAACGCGGTTTTGCTGGGCCAGTGAGCCTGCTTATACGTGCCGGGTTTGGGGCTCGTCCAGGCATTGACAATCGGACTGCCGAGCTACGCGCCCACATGGGGCTTTCATCACGAATTCGCTCGCTTCGGATTTTCGCCCAGCCGATCTTGTCCTGCGCTAAGTCAAGCGAGTTCCTTGAGCTGCGCGACATGGTGGTAGGCCACGAGATGCTCGTGCCCCCACGGGTCCAGGACGCGCAAGTGGGCATTGTGGTCCAGCCCCATGAATCTTCCCTCGATCGTCTCTCCAGCGACGAGAGTGATTTCTACCGGACGCTCCGCGGCCCAGTGAGCATTCAGCTCCCGAATCGCTCCGGCAAGACCTCCTTCGAGCATTGCTTGGTGGGCATCCCCCAGAGCATCTAGAACGAGGACAGCAAGGGTGTCGAGCTCTGGCGTCACAGGCAGGAGGTCAGCAAGCCGGATACAGGTCTCCGCTAAGGAGGGATCATGACGCCACGGCGCGTTGAACACGTTCATGCCGATACCGACCGTCAATGTTTCACGAGACCCCTGTTCGACGAGAAGACCGGCAAGTTTCTTGTTTCGGCTCATCACGTCATTGGGCCAGCGCAGACGCACGTTCGGCACCGCAAGATTCTCGAGCACGAGAAGCAAGTGCCAGCCGGCCATTAGCGAGAATCCGCCCCAGCGGCCGACGCCACCTTCAGCGGGGAGCGTTGCGGAAAGCCACAGGCCCCCGAGATCCGAAACAAAGGAGCGTCCGAAGCGACCGCGACCTGCGGTTTGCGTGATGGCACGCACCGCGCTCCATGGCTGTAACTCGCGTGCGAGATCGTTGGTCGATGCCACCGTCTCAAAGAGAAAAAATCTCCATCCGGCGGATCCAATAGTTGACGCGGAAGTGGCTTTTTCTAAGGAACTCGGTGCCATGTTCCCGATGGGTTGGCCGATTTTGCGATTTGAGGCAAGGCAAACTGCGACGGGCAAACTGTTGCTTGATTTGCAATTGAGGGAGGTAAGACTCCGGCGATGATCGAATATTTGAAGGTTCTCCGGCCGGATCATTGGCTGAAGAATATCTTTATTCTCTTTGGACACCTCGTTGCCATCGCGCTGCTTCCGGCCGAGGTTCCTCAGAACAAGCTGGAGATTGCCTCGCGAATTGCTTTATCGCTCATCCCCGCGTGTCTGATCGCCTCGGCGAACTATATTATCAACGAGATTCTCGATGCGCCCTTCGACCGCATGCATCCCACGAAGCGGTTGCGTCCCGTTCCTGCTGGCACCGTGAAGATTCCGATTCTCTGGGGGATTATGGTGTTGATCACCGTGGTCGCCTTTGCCCTCGCGGCGAGCTGGTTTAATGCAGGCTACGTCACTTCTCTCGTGCTGCTGCTGCTCAGCGGCATTGTATACAACGTCGAACCAATCCGGCTCAAGGATCGCGCCTATCTTGATGTGATCGCGGAGTCTTTCAATAATCCCATTCGTCTCTGGCTCGGATGGTATGCATTGCTCCCTGCAAATTCGTTTCCCCCACTGTCGATTGTTTTGGCCTGGTGGTTCTTCGGCGCTCTGCTCATGGCGGGAAAGCGCTATGCGGAATTCCGTTTCATCGGCGACGCCAGGCGCAGCGGCGACTACAGAAAATCGTTCCGCGTTTACACCGAGCGCTCGCTCATTCTCTCGATGGTAACGCATGCGAATTTTTTCTGCTTCTCCATGGGTGTCGCCATCGCCGTGTATCGTCCGAATCTTGTTTTCGTCTTCCCGTTGGTCGTCGTCGCAATTTGCGTCTATCTTCATCGCGCGATGAGCGAGGAGGGAGCCAGGCTAGAGCCGGAACACCTTCTCAAGAGCCCGCTTGTCATCGCGTGTACGTTGCTCGTTGTTGCCATCTCAGGATTTCTCGCCTGGACAAAGACGGATCTGACGAAGAAGGCCCACTTCTTTGAGTTGGTCCGAGGCAGACAGGAAAGAATCAATGACTGATCGCCCGAGGTCTTGTGCCTCCTCAGCCCTCCTGTGGCTGGAAGCGCATCGCTGGCGCGCACTGGCGTTCACTCTTCCTTTGGTGGTTGGGATCCATCTGATTGCGGCAGCGGTGACGATCAGGCACTCGAACCAAGATCCGGTCGCTTCGGACCAGGGCGCGGAAATGTGGCTAGCCGCGACAGCGCGCGATGACCTGGTTCCGCAGCGCACTGATGGCGTCCGGCACCCCTTGTGGTCATGGATCGCGCGTTTCTTCTATGTGGAGGAGAGGGACGCATTCTTTGAGCGAGGCAAGTGGCTTAACACGCTACTCTGCGTAGCGTTTCTTTGCGGACTGGGTCTCGCCGTCACGCGCTGGCTCGATCCACTGGCCACCGCGAATCTGCTCCTGTTGATCAGTCTTGGTATTCTGTTGGTCCGGGGCACATATTTCCAACCGGAGCCCCTCTATTACATCTTGTTTTTCCTGGCGAGTGTTTTGGGATGGCGGATTCTGCGCGGAGCGCCTTTCTGGATGTATGCTTTTCTGGGCATCGTTTGCGGTCTGGCGTATCTCTCCAAACCTTCGTTGGTCCCCTTTCTCGTCGTGTTTTGTCTAGCTCTTGCTTTGAGAGCCGTGCTCACTCTGCGCGCTCCGGACTCCGGATGGAGCATCGGTTGGAATGCTGCGGGTCTGGCCATAGCGCTGGGCATTCTTGCTGTGATGCTCGTGCCACTGGCGACTTTCAGCGCGGAGCATTTTGGAAAGCCTCTTTTCAATTACACAAAGTATTGGATGTGGATGGATGATTTCATGACTGAGGCGTGGCCGTTTCAGGACAAGTATCCGGGGCGAGTGCAGCTCGAACAGCTTCCGAGGGAAGAAACGCCCTCACCGAGGTGGTATTTCCAGCGGCATGGAATCGCTGAAGCTGCGAAGCGCTTGAACGCCGGAACGCGGGAAGTGCTGGTCCGTTTCTTCTTTCCGGAGACCAAGCTTCCGCTCAGTGGGTTCTTCTGGCGTCCGGCCGGGAAAAAATGGGAGCAGCCATTGGCACACCGCGGCGTGTATCTGTTCCTGCTTGTCGGCTTGTGCGCGTTCTTGATTGGAGGATCGAGATCGCAGTTCCTCGAGAGCTTGAAGGGGCCCGGGGAGATCTCCTGCGCAGCCTTCGCGATAATGCTGTCGGCCACTTATTTGCTTCTTTACGGCTGGTACTGGCCAATCGGGCGCGGCGATCGATTCATGGGAAGCTTGTGGATTCCTTTCGTCTTCCTGCTCGTCTGGTCCGCCTCCGTGATACGAGCACGTAGCGGCGGCCGGTTCGGTGATGCCGCCTACCTCGCCACGCACGCCGTAATCTTGCTTTCTCTTGCGCTACAGGTCTTCGGAATGCTCTGGCGGTTCTCTAGGGGGATTTACCTGGTAACGCGGAATTGAACTGCTTGCTTTGCTTCTGCGCTTCCGGGTGCCAGTCCAAAAAACTTTGCAGAATGGCTGGAGCGCGCCAACTTTGACGGCTCATGCGCTCTCGATCCGCTTCAAGTCCGCAAGGATGCACCGCTCGCTAACTATGAAAAATCTGCCGGGATTCCGGGACTTTTACCCCGAGGAGTGTGCGCGTCGCAATTACATCGTTTCAACATGGCGCGAAGTCTCCCGCCGCTACGGGTTTGTCGAGTATGACGGACCCGTCCTGGAGCCCATCGAGCTATACGAGAAGAAAAGCGGTGGCGAATTGCTCGGACAGCTTTTCGATTTCGTTGACAAGGGTGGCCGCCATGTAGCCATGCGGCCGGAGATGACGCCTACGCTGGCGCGGATGGTTGCCGCGCGCGAGAAGGATTTCAAAAAGCCGCTCAAGTGGTTTTGCTGTCCTCAGTTCTTTCGCTACGAAAAGCAGCAACGGGGACGCCTCCGTGAGTTTTTCCAGTACAATGCGGATATCGTCGGTGAGTCATCGCCTGCTGCCGACGCGGAACTGATTGCGCTGGCGATCGACATTCTGCGCGAGCTGGGATTTACGGATCAAGATTTTGTGGTGCGTCTGAGCAGCCGGGAAATATGGGCGAGCTTTCTCAAGGAAAGGAGAGGATCGAACGGTTTCTCGCCCGCCGAAGTTGATCAGCTTCTTGCGATGGTCGATAAGGCTGAAAGGCAGGAGGAGTCCGTGACGAACAAACAGCTTGGACTCCTACGAGTTACCTACACCGACGTTCAAAGCTGGGCGGCATTCTGGAATCAGAGGATCCTTGATGCGGGCTCCGCCGCGGAAGGTACCTCCCTGGCGGGTTTTCACGAACTCCTGCACTCACATCTCGGCCCCCGAGGTTTGCTGGATTATGTCGATGTGGATTTTTCAGTTGTGCGTGGATTGGCTTACTACACGGGGGCGGTCTTTGAAATCTTTGATCGAAGTAAGAGAGAGCGCGCTCTCGCTGGCGGCGGCCGCTACGACGAGCTTCTCAGCGTGATGAGTGACGGAAAGGCCTCTATGCCCGCGCTCGGCTTTGGCATGGGCGATGTGGTGCTCGCAAATCTCATCAATGATACCCCGCGCGCCAAAGCAAGGATGGAAGCCTGGATTGCGAGAAGGCATGCGGCAGATATCTTCGTGGTCATCGCAAACGAAACCCGGCGTCCCGAAGCGCTTGCCATCGCGCAGCAGCTTCGCGACACCGGGCTGCGGGTCGATTTTCCTCTCACAGCGGCAAGCTTTAAGAAGCAGCTTCAGACAGCAGTCGAGCACGTCGGGGCGGAGTTCGCGGTTGTTGTTGGAGACGAGTGGCCGGAGGTGAAGGTCAAAACGCTTGCGACACGCCAGGAGGATCGGATCGTGCAGACGGAGCTTGCGCATTGGTTGCGAAATCGACAAAAAGGCATCTAACCACAGAGAACACAGAGAACACGGAGGAAGAAATACGGCCTCTGTGTCCTCCGTGTTCTCTGTGGTTAATTTTTCAATTTATGAGTTATCGCACGAATCATTGCGGTGACCTGCGCAAAGCGGACTCCGGAGCGCGCGTCACTCTTTGCGGCTGGGTGGATTCACGCCGCGACCATGGCGGCGTCGTTTTTATCGATCTTCGCGATCGCGAAGGCATCACGCAGGTCGTCTTTCGTCCCGAGGAACATCCCGACGCGGCCTCGGCCGCGCACGGACTCCGGGGCGAGGACGTTATCCAAATTTCAGGAGTTGTTGCTCCGCGTCTTGCGGGAACCGAGAATCCCAAGCTTCCCACGGGCGAGATCGAAGTTGTCGCCGACGCGCTGACCATTTTGAACAAGGCGGATGTCCTGCCGTTTCCTCTGGATGAGGAGTCGGTGAGTGAAGACTTGCGCCTCGAACACCGCTATCTCGATCTGCGGCGCCCGGAGGCGGTGCGCAATCTCACGGTGCGCCACAAGATCACCAAGGCCACCCGCGACTACTTTGATTCCCATGGCTTCCTGGAGATCGAGACGCCGGTGCTCTCGAAAAGTACACCCGAGGGAGCGCGCGAATTTCTCGTTCCGAGCCGAATCTTCCCGGGGAAGTTTTACGCGCTTTCGCAGTCCCCTCAACAATACAAGCAGTTGCTGATGGTGGGAGGCGTTGAGCGCTATTTCCAGATCGCGAAATGCTTCCGCGACGAAGATCCACGCGCCGACAGGATCACCGAACTGACACAGATCGACGTCGAGGCCTCCTTCGTGACAGAGGAGGAGATTTTTGCGCTCATCGAGGGGCTGCTTGCGCAGATTTTTCGATTTGCGTGCGACGCCGAGGTTTCACGCCCCTTTCCTCGGCTCAGCTATCAAGAAGCCATGAACCGCTATGGAACCGACAAGCCTGACCGGCGCTTTGGGATGGAACTCGTCGCGCTGGATGAGACCTTTCGCGAAAGCCAATTCAAGGTGTTTCGCGGGGCTCTCGATTCCGGCGGCGTCGTGAAGGCTATCAACGCCAAGGGGTTCGCGACCATTACGACAGGACAAATCGAGAACCTCACCGAAATCGCGCGCCAATACGGCGCTCGCGGGCTGGCTTTCATCAAGGTCGAGAACGGGGAGTGGAAATCGCCCATCGTGAAGTTTTTTTCCGAGACGGAGAAGGACGCATTGGTCGCTCGGTTGGGCATTGAAGAAGGCGACCTTGTCCTCTTCGGCGCGGACCAATGGGAAGTGGTTTGCAACGTACTTGGTCGCATACGCCTCCGGGTGGCCGAGATCCTCGGCCTCAATAAGAATTCCAGCGCTCTGGAATTCTTGTGGGTGGTCGACTTCCCGCTGCTGACCTTCAGCGTCGAAGAACAGAAATGGAATGCCGTACACCATCCCTTCACGCGGCCCAAAGGCGAAGACATTCCCTTGCTGGAGGCGGGGGAGTTCGCCAAGGTCCGGGCGCAAGCCTATGACGTTGTTCTCAACGGCGTCGAGATCGGCGGTGGCAGCATCCGGATTCATGAGCGCGATTTGCAGGCGAGGATGTTTGAGGTGCTTGGCATACCCCCCGACAAGCAGCAAATTCTCTTTCCACACCTTCTCAAGGCATTCCGCTTTGGCGCGCCGCCGCATGGCGGCATTGCGCTAGGCGTGGACCGTCTCGTCATGCTTGCTGCGGGCACGGACAACATTCGTGACGTAATTGCCTTTCCGAAGAATAATCGCGGAGAGGATCTGATGATGAATTCGCCGAGTTCACCCGAATCCCGCCAACTTCGGGAGCTCGGTCTTCAAATTTCCAGGAAGCCCTGATGGAAGAAACGCGCAGGTGCGTTTGTCGGTTTGCAAAATTTCCTCCGGCACGATATCAGATTTCTTCGCCGGCCAGGACTAGTTCAAGGCTTTAATAAGTGGTTGATGCTTCGCCGTAAAACGCAGTAAAAAACAAATCAGAAAATTATGAATTCATCCTTCTCCCCCTTTCGCGAAAAAATGCAATCAGCGGGTTTAAGCGAGGCGGCGGTCGCCGCGTTTGAACGCGCTTTCAAGTTTCTAGCTTCCAAAGAAAGTGGGTTGCTTTCTGAAAGCTCCATCAAGCCTGTCGAGCAATTGCCGAGTTACGAGGAGATTTCGTCGCGGAAAGCAGACGGAGGGCTTCTTGCCAAGGCTGTCTTGTTGAAACTCAATGGGGGCCTGGGCACCAGCATGGGCCTCGAGAAGGCGAAATCGCTTTTGACTGTTCGGAATAACGAAACCTTCCTCGATCTGATCGCCCACCAAGTGCTGTCGGCTCGCAAACAGACCGGCGCGAACCTTCGTTTTCTGCTGATGAACAGCTTCAGCACCAGCGATGACACCCGGGCGCACCTCGCTCGCTATCCAGAGCTTGGCGATCCGGCTGATCTCGAGCTTTTGCAGAACAAAGTCCCGAAGATCGCCATGGATACGCTCATGCCCGCTGAGTGGCCCGCGGACCCCGGACTCGAATGGTGCCCGCCCGGTCATGGCGACCTGTACCCGGCGATCCTTGGGTCCGGCATGCTCGATCGCCTGCTCAAAGAGGGATATCTTTACCTCTTCGTGAGCAACTCGGATAACCTCGGTGCGACCATGGATCCGGCGCTCCTGAGCTGGTTCGCCGAATCGGATATGCCTTTCCTGATGGAGGTCACCACGCGGACCGCTGCAGATCGCAAGGGTGGCCATCTTGCCAAGCGCGCGAGCGACGGCCAGCTGCTCCTCCGCGAGTCTGCTCAATGTTCGAAGGAGGATATGGACGCCTTCCAGGACATCGACCGGCACCGCTATTTTAATACCAACAATCTCTGGCTGAGACTCGACCATCTGGCCGAGGGGCTTCGGCGCAACGGCGGCTTGCTGCCTTTGCCCGTGATCACAAACGAGAAAACCGTTGACCCTCGCAACAAGAAGTCTCCCGCAGTGTATCAACTCGAAACCGCGATGGGCGCGGCCATCGAGTGCTTTCCAGGCGCTGGCGCCGTGGTCGTGCCGCGCACGCGATTTGCCCCGGTCAAGACGACGGCCGATCTGCTCGCGCTTCGCTCGGACGCTTACGTTATCACCGAGGACGGCCGTGCAATGCTGGCGCCGGAACGCAACGGAATCCCGCCGGAGATCGACTTGGATAGTGATCATTTCAAGGTCGTGGACCAGCTCGAAGCCGCGCTCTCCGGCGGCGTGCCGTCCTTGCTGCGTTGCCGCAGTCTCACGGTGCGAGGCCCGGTACGCTTTTCCTCGTCCGATCGCTTCGAGGGCGACAAGGTCGTGGAAGCGTAGAGTGCCGAGATAAGTTTCCTTCTCGGCATGCTCTAAGCGCTATTTCAGGGGCTCCGAGACGCGGACGCCTTGTGGTGGCTGGAAGCGGAAGTTCTCCGGCGACAGTCCCACTCTGCGTTCGTTGGAGAAGATGATGAGTGTGCGATCGCCTTCTGTGCTAAGGATCTCCAGTCGCTTTGCGGAAAGTTCATTAGAAATATCGACTTTAATTTCAGCAACCGACTTTCGCAGGCTGGAGGTCTTTGGGGTAAGTGTGGCGCGATAGCCCTCGGCAGTTTTCGACGCTCGGACGTTGTAGTTCTTCGAAAGATTCTGCAGTCCGAAACCCGAAGTCATCGCTGCGATGGATTCGCGAAGCGGGCGATTCGACGACAAGGCGTATTTTTCCGCTTCGCCAAACTGAGGATAGTAGAGCCATAAGATGTCGCCATCGAAAAGCGTCAGACTCCCGCCATCCACTTGGCGCCGAAATTTGTCGGGAGGGAGGAAGGAAACGGTTCCCGTCTCGATGACGGGTTTATCCATCAGTTTGAGCCGACGTTCTTCGCGAAAATTTGCCTGCATCGCAGCTCCGCCTCGACTCTCGGAAAGACGCGCCAAGAAATCTTCCACTTCCTTTTGGGACAATTCCTGTGCGTTGAGGATCGAGGCGGTGAAGAGAACGGCCAGCAGCTTTTTCATAGTCCGACGGGCACGAATTGATACCACTGCAAGGGCGCACGACGAATTTCTTCGAACAGCGAGACGCCGAGTTCGCGAGTGCAGCGAGCAATCTCTTCGTCACGCTCCCCGTGCGACACCCGCCGCGCTTCAACAGCTGGCTTCGCAGTGATCCGGTAACGTCCATCAGACAGGCGCGTGACTACGACCGGCAGGATCTTGCATCCCGTCATCCACGAGAGGAGGGCGGGCGAGGAGGAAATCATCGTCCGGCCGTTTGGTAAGTCACAGGAAATGCCGTGTTCGGCCATCGGCCGGTCGGCGAGCATCGCCATGCAGCGGCCTTCTTCAATAGCGCGAGCAACCTGAAGGGACGAGAAGGGATCTGTCCCGACGGCAATCGTTTCCGTGCCCCATCGCTGTCTCCAGCCTGCACGCCAGGCTGTTAGCTCGTCCGACGGCTCAGGGAGAGTCGCGATTGTCACTTGCCGGCCCATGCGCCCCAGAACAACAGCACCGAACTCGAAGAAGCTGAAATGACCCGTAGCCAGAATAACGCCTCGACCGCTTTCTGTGGCAGCCCAGAGGTGCTCAATACCTTGGTTCTCGGCGCATAAAGCGAGAGCCTTTTCCGAGGGAAGCGCTCCCACCGCCACGTAGTCGGCAATGGTGGCTCCAAAATTGACGAACACCGCAATGGCGTCGCGTTCGGAGACGGGTTCTTTTTGCAGCAGCGAAAGATTTTCGCGAACAATCCTGCGGATCGCATGCTGCGTCACTGCGTAGGTCCAGGCCACTGTTCGGCTGATGATTTGAGCTCCCGAGCGGTGAAAGAGGGGGTACATTCGTGTAGCCAGCTCAAAGATGCTTGCCGAGTAGAGGCGGCGGTAGGCCCATCGCTCCGTGTGCGGTTTGGCGGCGGACAAGGGAGCATGCATCTAGCGAAGGGCGTGTTCGGAAGGGAGCAAGGCACGATAGCCCGTTTCTTCGAGCTTATCCAGAAGGCGTGCCAGGGTGAGAAGGCGGCGTCTTGTTCCGCCGCTCTCATGAATAAGAACAATCGCGCCGGGATGAATGGCCCGCATGATTCTAGTGACGATCGCGGTTGGTGCGGCGGGACAACCGTCGCAGCCATCCACAGACCAGCCTGCCACGCGAAGTCCCAGCCCGGCTGCGACAGGGTGAATCGATGAATTGTTCATGCCCACCGGAGAGCGGAAAAACCTGGGCGCCTTTCCGGTCGCCGAAACAATCGCGTGAGATGCCCGTTCAATTTCTCGTCGAACGAACGGTCGCGGCATAGCCCACCAAAAGCCGGCAGGGTGGGAGTAAGTATGATTCTCCACACCGTGACCCTCAGATATGATCCGGCGGCAAAGGGCGGGATCTCTTTCGACCTGCCTCCCGATCACGAAAAATGTCGCCTTCGCATCGTGCTTGGCGAGCAAGTCCAGAATCCTGGGGGTCCCTTCCGCGTCGGGACCGTCGTCAATCGTTAGCCAGACCGCGCGTTCCTGACTGTGAAAGCGAGTAAGGACTTCACCATGCCAAGAGCAGTTCCTTCGAAGCGTCGGATACAGCCAAAGAAAATCATGCGCGCCCCAGGCGATGGCGCGTAATCGTCCTCGCATCGCGACGACGCCCAAGACGGCGGCAAGCCGGCCCGCTAGCACCAATTTTCGTGTCTCCATCGTTTTCGCAGTTTCCATACCGGCCAAAGGCGCAGGAGGACAAGAAGACACAACCGCGCGTGCGTTCCTGCAAGCAGCAAGTTATCGCGAAGATACTTGAAATGGGACACTCCTCCCGCCGCCCGCGGAGGGTAATGAACGGGAACCGGCTGGTTTATGGGGCGAACTCCCGCCCAAAAGAGCCTGACGACGAGTTCGGTGTCGAAGTCGAATCGGCGAGCCGTTTTGATGGATTCCATAATGCGCACAGCGGGCTGAATCGGGTAGAGCCGAAAGCCGAAGAGCGAATCGTGCACACCGCCCCAGAGGGTCTCGAGGTTGGCAAACCAGTTTCCGATGCGGCGGCCCTTCACTCGCTCCGGAGGTGCATCGGGTCCGAATACCGGCACTCCGAGGACCATCGCCTCGGGGTGATTGGTTGAGATCTCCATGAACGAGCCGATCCGGTCCGCAGGATGCTGACCGTCCGCATCGACCACCAGAGCATGGGTATATCCTGCTTCGAGCGCAGCCCGCATCGCGATGAGAGTCGCACCGCCCTTGCCATGATTATGTTCCAGTTTGAAGAGACGCACTCCCGGATGCCAGCGCAAGAGGTCGCGAGCTTCCGCCACGCTCGAATCCGCGCTGCCATCAAGCACGATCCAGACCGGTTTCCAATGTTCGAGCACGGCGCGTGCCGTCTGTGCCAGCAGAGGACCGCTATTGTAGCTGGGGAGGACGACGAGGCGCGAACCATCCCCTGGCGAAGACGAGCGATTCAAGAGATCCTACGAAGGCGAATGTCTTCGCCCGTGTTTTCCAAGCGCTCGCGAAAATAAAGCTCGAGTCCTGCGGAGAGCTGCTGGGCGCTTTCTGCAGATCTTGCAAAGATGACCTGACCGAGCCGGAGCCGGAATCGAATCGGCATCGGAGAGGGAGTGAAGAGAGAAACGCCTTTCGAGAGGTAACGGCCCTCGCGTTCGATGAACACGGTCTGGATGCAGGCTCCGGTCTTCTTTGCGATGAGGGCGAAGCCGTTCTTGAATGGGTTAATTGCCTGCAAGCCGGTGCGGGTGCCCTCTGGAAAAATCAGAAGATTTTCTCCGACTTCGATCTTTTTCATACCCTGCCGGATCAATGCTGGACCCTTGTCATTGGGGACAAAGCCAGCCAGCCGCGCCGCGCCGCCGAAAAATGGGCTCTCAATCAGATTGGCGCGCATGATACAGACGGTGTGAGGAACAATTGAGAGTAGTATGACGGCGTCGATGAGGCTCGGATGATTCGGAGCGAGTATAGTTCCTCGAAGATCTCGAAGCTTCTCCGCTTCAGGAAAGCGAATGTCAAATACACCTATCCGGCCGGAGAACTCTAGCCAGCCTTTGAAGAGGCGGCGGATCAGACGCTGGCCTGTGGACGAGGGGATCGTGCTGCCGAAGCATCGCGAAAGCAGCGCGCAAGTCGAACTCACGATGAGACCGCATGCAAAGAACGAGACGACGCAAAAGACCTGTTTCGCGTATCCCCAGCACGCGGGCCAAGAAAACGATCGGGGAGCAAGGTGATCAGCCAAAGGAGGCGGGGATTCGGCTCGTGCGGAGGGCATGGAAGAACTTTAACGGAAACTTTAGTGGAAAAAAGCGCAGAGATGGTCCAAGAAATCTCTTCGAACTCACCTTTGCGTTCCTCGCGAACGGCTTCGCCCTTGGTTTCCCCCGGTCCCTCCAGTAGAACGCGCTGATCCTTCGCTTTGAAACCTGCACGGCATGAAAAAATGGGTTCCGCTTTTCATTCAGTCCCTTGTCAGCGTTGCGCTGCTGGCATGGATTTTTTGGAACCCGGAATTTCGCGCCCGGACCTGGCAGGTCTTGACTTCGGCAGATCCGGCATGGCTGGCTGCGGGTTTTCTTGTCGCCGGAGCGGGCAACCTCTTCGGCGTGGTTCGTTGGGGAATATTCCTTCGAGTTCTTGGCATCCGGCTTTCCGCATGGGAGGTGCTTCGTCTGAGTTTCGTGGGATTGTTCTTTAATACCTTCCTCGTCGGCGCGGTCGGCGGCGACGCTGTTAAAGTTGTGTGGCTCGCCGCAAAGGGCCATCGGAAAACAGCGTCCCTGCTCTCGGTTGTCATGGACCGAATGAGCGGCTTCGGCGCGCTGATCTTCTGTTCGCTGATCTTTATGCTCTCGCGATTGGATTGGCTGGCGCGAAGCGCCTTGGTCGCCGGTCTCGTCAACGGCGTATTCATTTATCTCGCCGCTGTTGTGGCCTTGATGGCGCTCTCCTTTTTGATGAGCGCCAAGGGGCTAACTCGCCGTCTGCCGCGACGTCTTCCGGGCCGCCAGATAGTCATCGAGTTCACCGAAGCCTATTTTCAATTTGTAGCCTCTTGGAGACAGACGTTGTTGGCCTCTCTGCTCTCGGTGGTCACGCTGCTCGCCTACTTTTTTACGTTCTATTTTAGTGCTCGGGCTTTTGGATTGGAGGTGCCCGCAGGGGAATTCTTCGCTTTCATGCCGGTGGTGGATATCATATCGGCGCTCCCGATCAGTCTGGGTGGCTTTGGCGTACGCGAACAATTGTTTGCGACGGTTCTTGGTGAATTGTGGGGTGTTCCGGCGGCGCAAGCAGTCTCGATTTCCCTGGGAGGAGCCTCGCTATCCATGTTGTGGGGATTGTTCGGCCTGGCCTTGTTACCGGCTTATCACCAAGCGATGGGAAGGGCGATCCGAGCATGATCTCCCCCCTGCGCGAAGCCGCCGCACGCTATCGGTTGTGGCCCAATCTGTACTATTATGCCATCGGCAAGATCGCGCTCGACCCCGCGTATCCCGCCGTCGCGAGAGCCTTGCGAGATTCGCAGCGTCCTTTGCTCGATCTCGGCTGCGGCATGGGACTGCTCGCGGCATACCTGCGAGCAAACGACCATCGCGCACCCATCCTTGGTTTGGATGTGGACGCACGCAAAATCGACGTGGCAAAACAGGTGCTCGCTGGGACGATGGAGGATTTTCGCGCGGGTGACGCCATGGACTTTCCTGAACATTCAGGCGATATCGTGATGCTGGACGTTCTTCATTACTTCAGTGACCAAGAACAACAGCGCCTACTTAAGAAGATTGCCACGAGCATTGCGCCAGGCGGGATCGCCCTGATCCGGCTTGCCCTAAACGAACCGAACTGGCGGTTCGCTGCCACAAAGCTTGAAGAATGGTTTGTGCACTTCAGTCGTTGGATTCCGAAGAGCGGTTGGAATTTTCCAACGCGCGAAGAAGTCTTGTCGCCGTTTCGCGAAAAAGGCTTCCCTGGCGATGTTCGTCCGATGTGGGGCTTGACTCCCTTCAACAGTCATCTCTTTACGTTCAGAAGGAAACGTGATGACGGGGTTAGCCTGGAGCGGAGCCAGGCACGGAACCTCAAGAATAACCTTTTCGCGTCGAGGCCTCCCAGCTATTCGTGAACGAAGAGAGGTAAGTTTGCCATGAAGGATGTGAGTCAAATCCTCGATGAGAACCGGGCCCTGCGTGGTGCGTTGCGGGTGCTTACGGGAGAGACACACTCAGGAAAGCGCGCTATTTACATTTCGGGAAATCCCGCTGGATTCCGGTTGCTTGCTGACATTCTGCAAGCGCAAGCCGATTCCGTAGGAAGTGACGAAGGCGAGCCTAGGCACTTCGTAAAGCTGGAGCGGGAATCGGGATCGTTCTTCTTCGCAACCGATGATTCGGTGGAAGTATTCGAAATTCATTGCGAAGATTACTTTCCTGAAAAGCATCAGACCCCTGCCCATAGACCCAAGGCTTGACCGGACTCCGTGCGCTCAGGGGGAAGACTCCGCGGCTCTTGCCGCTCCTGCTACCCTGCACTTTATCGGGCCACGTAGTTTGCTGCGAGGGCCTCGAACTCCTTCACTTGGCTTGATTCCCAGGCGCTGTCCCTTCCGAGTTCTTTCGCGAGAAGGCTCGCCGTTGTCGGAGCCGCTTCAATAGCGGCTCTGGCGTCGAGGAGAAGGGCGCGGGTTCGGCGTGAGAGTACATCCTCGACCGTAAGCGCCAGTTCTTCGCGCGCTGCCCAGATGACACTCGCCTTAATATATGCTAATCGGGGATGAAGCAGTTCGCCCAGAGTTGGGTCTTCCGCTACAAGCTGTTCAACCTTGGCAGCGTCGGTACCATACACTGCCAGATGTTCCGGAAGGGGGGCAGCGTTTGGACTGCGCCAGGCGTGCAGTTGGAGGTTCTCTGTGACGCACGGTTTGTTGTCGAAGCTGCCAATAAGCGATGCGTGGTTGAGGGTGTCCTCGGCCATCTTGCGGTATGTGGTCCATTTTCCGCCGACAATCGTGAGGAGGCCGGAATTGGAAACCAGGATCTCGTGGTTGCGGGAAATGGCCTTGGTCGCGCCGCCCTCCTTCCCTGGCGGGCGCACGAGGGGGCGCTGCCCGGCAAAGATGCTCAAAATGTCTCCCTTTTCGGGATCGCGGGCAAGATAGCGGGCAGCATTGCGGAGGATGAACACAATCTCCTCGTCGAGCGCGCGCGGCTCGAGTTCCGCTTTCTCCATCGCCGTGTCCGTCGTCCCGACCAGAACCTTCCCATGCCAGGGAATCACGAAGAGAACGCGCCCGTCATCAGTATGCGGAACCATGATGGCTGAGTTGCCTTGTAAGAACTCGCGGTCAAAAACCAGGTGTACCCCCTGGCTTGGCTGCACGGCACGCGTAGCGGTGGGTTCGTCCATCAACCGGACTTCATCGGCGAAGATCCCGGCGGCGTTGATGACGACCCGCCCCTTGAGTTCGTAGGTTCGTCCGGTTTCCTCGTCCTTGCATTGAACGCCGTTCACCATTCCACCGGCCTTGGTGATTCCGGTAACGGGAATGTAGTTGAGCACAGAAGCACCGTGATCGACAGCGGACTGGGCCAGGGTGATCGCGAGGCGCGAGTCGTCGAACTGGCCATCGAAATACTCGACACCGCCCAGCAGATGCTCGGGCTCAATGTTAGGGATTCGAGAAAGGGTTTCGTCGCGCGAGAGAATCTTCGATGGCGCCAGATTCAGCCGGCCAGCCAGGGCGTCATAGACTTTCAAGCCGATTCCAAAGAAGGGCCCCTCCCACCATTTGTAGCGTGGAACAATGAAAGAGAGGTGATGGACGAGATGAGGGGCGTTTCGATGGAGTAGGCCTCTCTCACGCAGCGCCTCCAAAACCAAGGGAATATCACCCTGTTCGAGATAGCGGACGCCGCCGTGAACAAGTTTCGTACTTCGGCTCGAAGTACCTTTGGCAAAGTCGTGGGCTTCGAGAAGAACGGTGCGCAAACCCCGCGTGGCGGCATCCACGGCCACACCGAGCCCGGTCGCCCCGCCTCCGACGATGATCACGTCCCATTCCCGTTCGTGCTCAAGTGCTTGGAGAAGTTGTTGACGATTCATGAGCGATGCGAATTAAGGTTCTCCGTCGCAGCGCGAAGGTCAGTTGAGTAGCCGCTAGCGCAGGGCGGCGCTGATCGTACGATGGCGCGCGAGCTCCTCGTGCTCTCGTCGAGAGCTAGAACGTACTGCATGAGGGAGGAATGTTAGTATTTGCCCAGGGAGAGATAGAGAAGAGCTGCGATTATGCCTCCAATCGCTGGAGCCACGACAGGAATCCAAGAATAGCCCCAATCGCTACCCCCCTTGCCCGGTATCGGCAGAATGGCATGAGCGATCCGGGGACCAAGGTCGCGGGCGGGATTGATTGCATAACCCGTGGGCCCTCCTAACGAAAGGCCGATGGCAAAGACGAGAATTGCCACGGGAACGGCTCCAAGAGCACCGAGATCGAGGGGAATGGATGCGCCGCTTAGCGGAAACTCAAATGCCGTTTTCATCGCAAGCACCGCGAAAACCAAGACAAACGTGCCGATGATTTCGCAGAGGAAATTGGCAGGAGCATTGCGAATGGCAGGCCCCGTACAAAAGACGGCCAGCTTAAGCGATTGGTCCTGGGTTTCCTTCCAATGCGGAAGATAGGCGAGATAAACAATCACCCCGCCCGTAAACGCTCCAAGCATCTGCGCAAGGATATATCCGGGAACCTGAGCCCAAGGAAAGGCGCCGACGACGGCAAGGCCAATGGAAACGGCGGGATTAATGTGTGCGCCGCTGACCCTCGCAACGACACAGACAGCAACGAACACCGCGAATGCCCAGCCAGCGGTTATCACAATCCAGCCGGAGTTTTGCCCTTTGCACTTGTTGAGAAGCACATTGGCGACGACGCCGTCTCCGAGGATGATTAGAAACATCGTTCCGACGAACTCACCGATCAGGGGGGTCATAATGGTCGTGTTAACACTAAGGTGACTCCTTAGCCCGGATCGTGCAAGAGAAATCCTGGCAATCCCGGCACGAGCGAAAGACTCCGCTGAGTCGTCATCGCCTCGAAAGGGCGCCAGGAGTTCCCGTGAGAGCCTTTTCGAGAACGAGTCTCGTGCCGCGCCGGCGAGGCTCGTAGTTGACGTAATCGAAGACTTGGCGAATGATGTGCACTCCGACGCCTCCGGGTCGAACGTCTTCGAGATTTCGGCTGCGTATACAGTTCGGGTCACACGAGCGCCCGTAGTCTCGCAAAACAAAGCGCACACGGTCGCGCAGGCGTTCCATTTCGAGCCGGACAGGCTTCCGATCGTGACCGTAAGCGTGGCGGATAATGTTCGTGCACGCCTCGTCCATACCCAGCACCAGGAGCTCGATTACGCACTCGTCGAACTCGCATTTCTCGAGAAACGCTCGCACACAGCGACGCACTTCAGCTAATTGACAGGAATTGCTCGTGAAGGTGAACTTTAATTTCAAGCTAGTCCTCCCGCAAGAATCGTAAGATCATCGCTCTGTCTTCTCGCGCCGCGGTGTCTCCGTTCGCATTCGATCAAGTGCTCCACGATCGCGTGGGGCGTCTGGAATTTACGTCCTGCAAGAGACGAGATGATCTTCTGTTCGAAGAAGGCTTCATCGGCCCAGTTTTTCGATTCCGACAGCCCGTCCGTATAGCATATAAACCAATCGCCGTGTTGGAGATCGATCTTGCCTTGGCGGTAGGCTACCTTCGGTAGAATCCCCAGAGGCAGGGAGCCGTCCGTTTCGATCTCGTGGGCCGATCCATCCGCGCGGAGCATGACCGGCTTGCAATGGCCGGCGCTCGCTAGCTCAATTCTGCCGACCGTCGGAATGATGCGTCCCACGATGGTTGTGACGAACATTCCGCGAACGATGCGTTCACTGAGCGTTGAATTCAACCTGGCCAGAGCATCCGCAGGGCTCGTGGTTGAGGCGAACACGAATTGCATCGCACTGAGGGTCTGCGCCATCAGAAGGGAGGCCGAGATGCCCTTGCCGGAAACGTCGCCGATCGCAAAGTAGATTTCGTAAGGGCTGCGGACGAAAACGTTGTAAAAATCTCCGCCAACGTTCGAAGCCGCTTCGTTGTGAGCGGCAAAGGTGGCTCCGGGGATGTTCGCGGGGATCGCGCGCGCGAGCAACTCACGCTGGATATCGCTGGCGATGGCTAGATCACGCTCGACGCGTTCCTGGGCGCGCATGCGTTCGAGTGCGCGCAGCTTTTCGATGGCGGTCGCGGTGAGGTTGGCATACGCAGTGAACCCTTCGAGGTCATGTTCGTCGAAGCTTTCTCTGTCGCGTGGATTGAGGATCTGGAGCACGCCGATGACTTCGCCGTTATGCCTGAGCGGCGCGCACAAGATCGACCGTGTTCGAAAGCCGGTCTGCAGGTCGGCCTCCTTGTAAAAGCGGGAATCGGCGTAGGCGTTTGGAATCAGGAGGCTCTCCGCATGGCTTGCCACCCATCCGGCGATGCCCCTGCCGCGTGGCACGGAAAGCCGTGGTTCGATGAACTGTCCTTCGGCGAACGAAGTGATCGTGAGCTCCATTGCGCCAGTCTCCCTATTGACGAAGAACAGTGAAGCGGCTTCGGCGAGAATCACCCGTCGGGCGACATCAAGAATCGCCCGGAGGAGTTCATCATAGTCGGTAATGGAGTTAATGAGAACGCTGACCTCGACCAGACCTTTGTAGATATTTAAGGATTTGCGAAGCGATTCAACTTCCGCCGGCATGATTCACATTTCGCATTCGTGCGCCCTTGCTGCCAGCCGGATTTTTGCGTGGAAATCTCCGCTGTCGTGCGTGATGGTTTTCGCGGATGGCAAGATTCTTGATGCTTTTGTTTGGCTTGTGTTTGATTGCCGCTTCGGCGCTTGCCGATGGGGGGACGGCCTATTTAGCGCTGAGGGCTGCACAAAAGGGTACGGATTCCGCGGCGAGCCTCATTGAGGTCACAGGGGAACGGGGCGAGCCCCAGCCGCAAGAGTGGAAGGTGGTGCTCGGCGATCCGGCGGCACGGGGAGGAATCCGAGAGATCGTGGCTTCCGGCGACGTGATCATTTCGCAGCGCACGCCGTTGAAAGGCTATCCCGGGGTGAGTTCTCAGCCGTCAATTGCCCTCGGACGCCTGAACCTTGATTCCGACCGCGCCTTTGAAATCGCCAACAAGCAGGCCATTGCCAGAAGAATCGGCTTCAGCTGGGTGGATTATACTTTGCGGGCGAGCGCGGTGGGCGGCTCCCCGATGTGGATTCTCCGCCTATACGATAGAATGGGAATAAGAGTCGGCGTGATTCAGATCTCTGCAGAGAACGGCTCCGTGATCACGCCGCTGGAAGTCAGCGAGGCGCCGCCCGTCGAATCTGTCGAGCAATTCAGCGAGTCGTCAACCGGCAAGAGAATTGGAGGCGTCATTGGCAGGGTTGGTGGAACTCTCGGAGGTGTCGCGAATACCGTGAAAGATACGACGCTGCGCACGGTGGGAACGGTTCAGGAGTTTTTGACCGGCGAGCGAACCATTGGACCACGAGATGAAGATGATCAATAACGGTACACGCTACCGGAACTCGACCAACAATGGGACCCCTTGAAGCAATCATCGTTCTGATCATCGTTGGCTTTCTGATGCTTGCGGCGGAAGTGTTTGTGCCGGGCATGGTGCTGGGGTTGCTCGGAGGATTGTGTCTTTCGGGCGCGGTGGTCGTGGCCTTTGTTTACTATGACGCCGTCACCGGGTCGTTGGTTTTCGGCGGGGTCTGTGTGCTCACGATTGGGGGTTTTTTTGCGTGGATGGCGGCATTTCCGCACACGGCGATTGGAAGGAAGATCATGCTGCAGAAAAGCCACACGAAAGGCGTCGGAGAGCGAGCTTCTTCCGCCGAGGTGCTCGGGGCGCAGGGGCGCTCTCTGACTCCGCTGCGCCCGGCGGGCACCGCATTTATCGGCGGCAGAAAGGTCGATGTCGTGGCCGAGAGCGATTACATTGCCCGTGACGAGCCGATAGTCGTGGTTCGCGAAGAGGGGCTGCGGATCGTTGTTCGAAAAAAGGTGTAGCCGGATCGGCGCTAATGCATAAGCTCTGGCGCCGAAACTCGACCCAATGAATCTTTTCGCTCTCATTCTCGTCGGCATTGCCGCGGTCATCGGCGTGGTGCTGGTGCTGATACTGGCCAACTTCTTCGGCGTTTGGCTCCGTGCAAAGATAGCGGATGCGCCCGTGGCATTTGCCAAGCTTATCGGCATGCGTCTGCGCAAGGTTCCCGTCGGGCTTATCGTTGACAGCCGCATCACCGCGGTGAAGGCCGGATTGCCGCTTGATACCGATTCTTTGGAAGCTCACTATTTATCAGGGGGAAACGTCTCGCATGTCGTGCTAGCGCTCATCGCAGCGGACAAGGCAGGCATCACGCTCGACTTTAACCGTGCCTGCG
This sequence comes from Terrimicrobiaceae bacterium, assembly GCA_036525415.1. GTDB lineage: Bacteria > Verrucomicrobiota > Verrucomicrobiia > Chthoniobacterales > Terrimicrobiaceae > DASTFP01. The sequence continues at coordinate 24,308 of DATDAL010000075.1, forward strand.
CGATCGATCTCGCGATCAAGGGAACCAGCAAGACCGTGCTGGAAGCTGTGCGCACGAGCATCAATCCAAAGGTGATCGACTGCCCGAATCCTCAACAGTCCGGCGGAAGAGTCACCATCGACGCGGTCGCTCGCGACGGAATAGGGGTGAAGGTGCGTGCTCGGGTGACAGTGCGCTCGAATCTCGATCGTTTCGTTGGAGGCGCCACGGAGGAGACCATCATCGCGCGGGTTGGCGAGGGAATCGTAACATCGATCGGCTCCGCGGTTTCCTACAAGGACGTTTTGGAGAATCCCGACCGCATTTCGAAGGTCGTTCTTCAGAAGGGCCTCGACAGCGGCACCGCATTCGAGATCCTTTCAGTGGACATCGCCGATGTGGATATTGGCGACAACGTCGGTGCGAAGCTTCAGGCCGAGCAGGCAGAGGCGGATAAAGTCGTCGCCCAGGCCAAGGCGGAGATGCGGCGCGCTGCCGCGGTCGCCAGCGAGCAGGAGATGAAGGCGCGGACGCAGGAGATGCGGGCAAAGGTCGTCGAGGCTGAAGCCCAGGTGCCCCTCGCCATGGCGGAGGCTTTTCGCGGTGGCAACCTCGGCGTCATGGACTATCTCCGGATGAAAAACCTTCAGTCCGACACAGGCATGCGCGAGGCCATCGCGGGAACGGAAAAGCCCGGGCAGGGTATGTGACGGCTGACGGTAGGCGCCTTCCAAGAAATGGAACAGCTCGTCATTCTCCTGCTGATCGCGTTGATCAGCTTTATCAACTGGCTCGTCAAGAAATCGTCTCAGCTGCGCGAAGAGCGCAAGCGGGAAAAGGGCGCTGCCACGAGTGGCGAAAGCTTGCGAAGCGAACCGTCGCCTGCCCAGCCCGAGGCCGAACCTGAGATATCCATGCGCCGGCTCAGGGAAGCGCTAGGGCTGCCTGAAGAAGTGGAGCCGCCCGCTCTTCCCAGAAGGACGGAACAGCGTGTTCCGCCGCCGCTACCAGCACCGCCACCGCCTCTTCCAACAAGACCCGTTGCTTCTCACGTTTCCACCGCACCCGTTCTTGAGCACTATCGATCTATTGAACTGCCTACCAGGTTCGCCAAACCGGGCGCCGCGAAGGTCGAAGCCGCACGCGGTACCTCTCGCGTTCGAGAGCTCCTCGGCTCGAGCGGAGGTTTGCGTGACGCGGTGGTGCTATCCGAAATCTTGGGTCCGCCGCGGTGCCTGCGAGCAACACAGAGATAGGTGCTGAAATGACTCTGGTTTTTTCCGAATTGCGCGACGCCCTGCGAGAGCGCCTGAGGGTTGTGGCCGATCACGAATTGCGCGACAGCGACCCTCAAGAGCATCTGCGCCAACTCAAGTCGGCAGCCGCGACGCTCGATGCTGCCATTGCACAACTTCCCGCCCAATGCGATCCGGACTTGCGCCATTACCTCGCACGGCAAAGCTATCTCAAGGCGCTGACCTGGCTCGAGGGCCAGAATTGGTAGGCTTGCAAGGTTTCTCAGTGCCGGAGAGTATATTGGCTGCCGCTTAGAAGTGTTTCGACATTCGCCAAATTCTTCTTGCCAAGCGAATCGAGGCTGCTATTGCACGTTGGCAAGATGAAAGCTGCCTTCTCCCTGTTAGTCTTGGTCGCGACGATTAGTTTGGCGCGCGCAGGAAGCTTCGCCGGTCCGCCCCCGTTTACCAACGAATCGCCCTTGCAAACCGGAACGGATGGAACCTATCAAGCGATTGCCTCGGGAGTTAACCTCACCGGAGTGTTTTCGTTTCAGATTGTAGGGGGAATTCAGTCGTCAACTCAGACTACGACAGTCAACAGCTGGGTCTTCTTTGTGGATGGCAATATTCTCCAAGGCTCGGTTGTCGCGGCCATTTCGCAGGGGAAGGTTGCCGGAATTCTTAATGGGTCGGACGTCAACGTGCCCGCCGATGACGCTGGCAATTTGGTCGTACCCTCTGCGTTTATTATTCCGGGCAATGCTGCCTCTGGAAGATTTGACGGTTGCATTTCATATAACTCCCCGTTGGGAGCGTTTGAAGGCGATGGTCTTTTGACCGGAGCGCCAGCGCGGGTTGATCAGTTGGTTTTTCTTTTGGGATCTACCGATTCTAGCACTTCAACTGCGACTGGCGGCACAGCCGATAGCACCACGGGTACCGGAGTCGTGATTCAGCCATTAGCAATTCCCGCTGGCAATTTCGACGAAACCAAGTTCAAATTTCATGGAACCCGCGTTTCTACGGGCGCTCCGGCGGCGTCGAGTTCGAGCGATTCCTCCTCCTCCTCGTCCTAGGACTTCGGCGGGCTTAAGCGGGCCGGAAACGCCCGCATTGCTGGTGCGAATTCGTCGAGGGACTTTTTCCCGCTTCGGTGCTTGACCCAAAGAATTTAAAGTGTCTGGGTCACATGCCCGGTTCGCTGAGGCTCCGAGTTCGGGCTTTCACGTTAACCGAGCTTCTGGTTTCGATCGGCATCATTGCGATTCTGGCCACGCTGGCAACTCAGGCGTATCCAAGAGTGGTCGCATCGATCGCCAAGGGGAGATGCATGGGAAACCTGAGAAACCTGCATGTCAGCTTTGCGGCCTACATTCAGGACAATGGTTACTGGCCCCAGCAGCCCGACTTTTCGAGCGCTTATTCGAAACAGTATCAGGATTGGTGGCTGAACACGATGGACGTCTATACAGATTCACGTGAGGTGTGGAAATGTCCGCTGCTAAAAAAGCTGGGAGCGTACGACTCCGAGGGCAAGCCGTTGGAAATTCACTATACTCCGACGCGATTTGATGCGAGACCGACGACGCCTTATCGCTGGGCGAAGCAACCCTGGCTCATTGAGGTGAGCAACATTCATGGAAATGGCCCTTTGCTATTGATGCCCGATGGAAGCATCAGGAGTCTCACCGATCTGGTGCCCAATTTTTATCAAACGCAGAATTGACGGCTTAGTGCGTCCTGGCAATCACCCTTTTTCCTGAGCGACCCAGTCGATGGCGAAGCGGACCATCTCACTTGCGTCCCTGAAGCCGAGCTTCTCTTTGATGTGAGCGCGGTGGGTTTCGATGGTTTTGGCGCTAAGATGGAGTTCGGATGCGATGCCCTTGGTTCCCAGGCCGCGTCCCAGCAGCTCGAGCACTTCGAGTTCCCTGTCTGAGAGCTTATCCACGGGAGAGCCCATGCCGCCCTCCACAGATTGAACAGCCTGAAATATGAGGCGTTCGCTGAACTCCGGGCTCACATAGATTTCCCCTTTGAGCACTTTGCGGAGTGCGGCCAGGACGTGAGTCAGAGCCTCGGCCTTCATGACGTAGCCGAGGGCGCCAGCTCGAAGCGCTCGAAGGGCGTAGAGCGACTCATCATGCATCGAGAGCATGAGCAGGGGCAGATTAGGCTGCTCGGCCTTCATTAACTTGACCAATTCGATGCCGTTCGTTCCGGGAAGGGAGATGTCGAGCAGGGCAACGTCCGGACGGAATGTCCTCATTGCCTCGAGAGCGGAAGTTGAAGAGGATGCCTCACCGCACACGAGGAGATCTGGCTCGGCATTGATGAGCGCGGTGATCCCGTGTCGAAAGACAGGATGATCATCGACGATAAGAACGCGTTTCTTGAGAGGTTCGGAAGAGTCGTCGCCTTCGATTCCTGTCTTGTTGCTGCTCATGGCGTGTGAGGAAACGTGCAGGTAACGTGCGTTCCAACCCGGCGGTGAAACTTGACGCGAAGCCTGCCGTGGATGGCCTGTGCCCGGTAACGCAAGGTCTTTGATGAAAGATGATCCGGGTCGTTGGTCAAGGGACCCTCCTTGGTGCCATCGTCGGCGATATCGAGGCGCATCGAGCCGTCTTTCTCTGAGAGGCGAATGGAAATCTTCGTAGCGCCCGTCTCCTCCAACGCGTGCGTCACGGCTTCCTGAGCGATGCGATAAGCGTGCAGCACCGGATCGGAGGTTCCAACGGGAGCGTTATCGTCGCAGTGGAATTCGCAGGGAACCGCGTGGCTAACCCGGCTGGCCAGTCCCTGCAGCGCGGCGGGAAGTCCGCCGAAATCAAGCTCAACAGGGTGAAGTCCTCGTGAAATGTCGCGAACCTGCGTGACGGCTTCGTTTACCAAACGGGCTAGGTTATGCAATTCCCCGGCGTGGCGGGATCCTTCACGATCGAGGTCGCTTGCGAGGGCCTTCACAGCAAACGCTGCACCAAGAATGTGCTGGCACAAATAATCATGCATTTCGCGACCGATCCGTCGCTGCTCACGCTCTGCGGCATCGAGAAAAGCGTGTTGCAGGAACTTCAATTCGGTCACATCCCTGATAAGCAAGAGTTGCCGGGAATCGCTTGCTGGGATCGTATGCGACCAGATCTCGGCAAGGACCGTTTGTCCCTTCTTTGTTCGGCAGGCTGATTCGAAGTGCTTTCCTTGCGAGTCGGGCACAGAAGCGAGGAATCCCTCCACGCTGCCGTCGGGAGCGAGCAGCGACGACATTCTGCGACCCATGGTTTCCTTCTGGTTCCAGCCAAAAATCCGCTCAGCAGCCGCGCTCCAAGAGGTGATCTCTCGCGCGGAATTCAGAGTAATCACGGCTATCCCACTTACTTCAAGGAGACAGTGGATCGCACGACTTTCTTCGAACCGCTCGGTCTCCCTGGCATCAAAAGTGTGTTCGGGAGTCATCTGCAAACAATTATAACAGCTTTTGTCAATATCTGCGCCCGATACGCCTAATTCCCTTTCACTGTTTTGTTCATTTTCCAGAGTTTGCTGCCCAGTCGGCGCTCACGAACATTCTCTACACTCGGGGAGGCCGTCCGCGGAAAAGGAAGGACAAAAGAAACAGAACAGGACGAAGAGAACCTTCGCGATCCATGCGGCGGATCCGGCGATTCCTCCGAAGCCGAGTATCGCGGCGATCAGTGCGATGATCAAAAACGTTAGTGCCCAACTAAGCATAAAACTCCTTTCTCTTGCCGGTATTCGCTAGCGCGACTCCGGACGGACGTATCGGGTTATGCCTCTCCCCAAAAAAGTGGGGCCCTCTTCGAGAGGTGCTAAACCTTTTCCGCAATTTGCGAGGCAGCCTCCTCCAGAAGGGCATCGAGATCATCGGGGAGAAACGGCTTCGTCAGGTGATGCCTGTAGCCCGCCGCATGGCTGTTCTCGCGATCTGCGCGGGTTCCGCAGCCGCTCATGGCGATTCCGAACGGTTGGGGCTCCATTTGGCGTAGCAAATGTCGTCCATCCCCATCTGGAAGGCGAATGTCGTTGATCAAGACATCGAATTTGGAAGAAGAGATCACCTCGATGGCGGAAGCCATATCCCGTACGCCGCAAACCTCATGCCCTAGCTGCTGAAGATAGCGCGTCAGCCAAGTCAACGTGTCTTCGTGGTTTTCAACGAGCAGAATTCTCAAGCGATGTGAAGCGGACTTTTGTCAAATAAGCGCTTGATAGGAGACTGTTGCAAGCTCGAAGAATCATGTCACGATCCGGGCAGGCTTCGAGGTACGGCTGCGTTTGCGAGAATTGAAGACCGTAAGAGCGCCGCGCCGCGATATTCCTAAAACAGAAACAAAAAAATGGCAAACAATAGCAAGAAGCCTGCTCTAAAATCGGGCAGACGGCACGACAAGTTGGTCAAGGAAGTGGCTTCTGAAGAGCCGAAAGCGTTAAGAGAGGAAAGCTCTCTCAAGGAAGCCGGTGAGAAGATGAGATCGCTTCACGCCGATCGATTGCCAGTCGTGTCGGGTGATCGGCTGGTGGGGGCAGTGGAGGGCAAATACCCCGAGCGGAAGGCCGCCGGATTCGGCCATGACCCCGCGACGACGCTTGTCCGCGGGATCATGCTAAAGGAGGCGCATTATTGCTTCGAGAATCAATCGCTGGATGAGGCACGGGAAATCATGCGCAAGCACCATCTTCAATATCTGCCCGTCGTGGATCACACTATGCGAGTGGTTGGCAGCGTTACCATGAAGGATTTGGCCGCGACAAAGCGCCAACGACGGAAGGAATAGCCCTTCCGAAGACCTCACTGGGACGGCCACCACCGTCCCGGGCGAAAATATCGCGAGCTTAAGCCACGGGCGGGCCCGAGGGAGAATCCAGAAGAGGCTCCCTCTCGGCATCCGCAGTTGATTGAAGCTCGCCGGTTTGCTTGCGAATGAACTCGTAGAGTTTCATTGCGCCGAAAACGACGATAAGCGGCTTGATCGAAACCAACAGGAGCCTTATGACAAAGCGCAGAATCAACGCTATCGGAAAGAAGCGAAGCAGGTAACCTCCCACTGCGGCAACCGAGACAGCGACTAGCGGTGTCGAACGGACTTTCTCCTCAACGTCATGGAGACATTGTGTGAAGGTTTCGTTGACGGAGGCGCAGCCTTTTGCAAGAGGGGAATCGAGCGAATAATTTTCAGAGTTCATAAATTACCACCATTTCAGTTTCTTGCCTACTTGCTGTGCTTGATCCAGGAACGCGGCCTGGCACCAAGGTACAGTAGGCTTCTTTGACTGAGGAAGCTTTTCCGCGAGTTGGGGAAGTTTCTCGGCGAGCTGTTCATATGCGGTCTCCAGCCACTCTTTGGCCGCTTGCACAGCGTCCTTTTGCTTTCGCCGGCCACGGCTCAGCAAAGCCCCGAGGAGCGCTCCAATTACCAGCGCCAGGACAATCAGCGGAAACGGATTCTTCCGGGCATACTGTTCGCTCCTCCAAGCATCTCGTGCTCTATCAAAATCGGCGAAGTCCGCAGACGATTCGGACGATTCCGGATCGGGTCCGTATTCGGAAGGTGGGTATGATGTCATGGTAGTTTTTCGTGTGCCGGGATGGCCGCGGTTGTTCTTTTGCACGACATTATGGCATCCCTCCGTGGATATTCCAGCGATTCCAATGAATGTTTTTTCGACTGAAATTTGATGCGACTCGATGCCGCACGTTTAGAAAAGCCGGGATAGCACTCTGGCGCTGTTTGCAGGTCGGGCTTGTCTTTGGCATCATCTGCGCGTCAGGGATATCCGGCCAGACGGCTAAACCGACAGCGAGCCAGGCGGCCAAACCGACACCGAGCCAGACGGCCAAACCGACACCGAGCCAGACGGCCAAACCAACAGCGAGCCAGGCTGCCAAGCCGACGCCGGGCCAGGCTGCAAAACCATCGCCCTCACCGATGCCGGTGGAGGTTGCCTCACTCAAGCCCGAGGAACTACGTGGTTTTGACACCCATCCGCCGCAGGTGCAGAAACTTTTGCGAACTGCCTTGGAACTGACCGAACGCAAGCTTGGATACCTTTACGGTTCGGCGGACCCTGAGCGCGGTGGAATGGACTGTTCAGGCACAATCTACTTCCTGTTGCAAGCGGTGGGAATAACGGACGTCCCGCGATCGGCCAGCGCGCAATACGTGTGGGTGCGCAAGGCGAATACGTTTTATCCCGTCGTTAGTAACCGTTTGGACAGCTTCGAATTGGACGCTCTTCGTCCCGGAGATCTCTTGTTTTGGACTGGCACATATCCGGTGGATATCGACCCGCCCGTGACTCATTCCATGATTTACCTCGGTAAAGCCCGATCTGATGGGCTTCCCCTCATGGTCGGCGCAAGTGACGGACGCACGTACCGCGGCAAGCAGCAATTCGGCGTAAGCGTCTTCGATTTCGTGCTCCCAAAGCCAAATGGCAAGAATCCCGCGACCAGATTCATCGGATACGCAAAAATCCCGCCCGTAAACTCTCCAACCCCGAATCGTTGATCTCGCATCGGTTTGCTCTCCCTCGCGAGGACATCCGTTCCTGCCTCGACGTATACTCGAGGAAAACTTGCCAGGGAATCCCTTCTGGTAGATGGTGCGATTGTCCGTGAATGCGCCGGAAGACAGAGAATATACGCGGAGCCACGAATGGATTCGATTGGATGGCGAAAACGCTGTAGTGGGGATAACGGCAGTTGATACGGAAAACTTTGCCGAAAGCACGTGTGCCGAGCTTCCGCAGGAGGGTAGCGCCGTAAAAGCCGGCGACATCGTGGCGGCGGTCGTTTTTGGTAATGCGAAGCGAACAGTGCGAGCGCCCCTGAGTGGTAGCATTGCGGCGATCAATCTTGATCTGAAGTCGCATCCGGAGCTTGTAAAGCGCGACCCGTATGGCGCAGGCTGGCTTTTTCGCCTGAAGATTGAAGCAGGGGAGGAGCTCGAGCATCTGCTTGATTGCGCAGCCTATCGCGAGCAACTTCGCGCGGCTGAGGCGACGGAAATCGAAGTTCCCTAACTGTGGCAACACCTCCGCAGATTTTTCCTCCAAAAACGGTCGCACGGACGAATCTCAGCTTCTAAATGCAAATTTCCGGCACCTTATCCGATCCATCTAGGCACCCATGAGGAATATCTCCTCTCTTCGCCGTCTCCGCGCTCGCTTGTTCCCTGCTCGTGCTTCCCGCATCCGACACCGTCTGGGCCGCGGAAGAATCTCCCTCGCCGGCAAGGCCCACGTTACGCGTCGACCCCCAGGCGCTCGATTTGCTCAAGCGCATGAGCAAGAGCGGTCAGCTGGGACGGAGCAGGATTTTACGGCGGGGGCTTACTACCGCGGTCCCGGATGGTATGGCGGCTACTACCGCGGCGGCTCGGCGTATTGGAATGATGGTTCCGGGCATGCCTACGGCGCGCGAGGTGGCTCGGTCTCGTGGAACGATGGCTCGGGGAGGGCGACGGGATGGCGGGGAAGCACCGCTTTGTGGAATCATGGGTCGGGCAGCGTCAGCGGATTCCGCGGAGGCTCGGCTTCGTGGGGCGGCGGATCTGGCAGCGCTACCGGATGGCGAGGGGGCACAGTCTCTTGGGGCGGCGGCTCCGGCTCGTTTCGTGGGGCTTACGGGCGCTCGGGCTCGTGGAGACATTGACGAGATGTCTGTGTATCGATCGCTACGCGAACTTTGTCGCTAGTCGGCGACCTCACGAAGAGAATCACGCCTGTACCTCAAACCGACGAGTTGCTTGGAGCGCCAGTGCTGTGGCGCCTGTCCGAAATGCTCCTTGAATTGCCAGAATCGACGACTCGCGGCTCGCGTGTGTGCTCGCTTTCAAAGATGCCTGAACCCTCAGAGATGAGAATGATCTGATAGAACTGCAGAACCCTCCCTTGCTCCCATTCAAAATGATGGTCTGCCGGATGCCGCGCCGGGGGATATTTGGTGTGCGGCTCTACTCGTGCGAAGCCGACTGAGGTGGCCGTGTACCCCCAAATGTTGCCCGGCGGCTGTTGCGGAAGATAGACAAAATATTCGCGCATGAGGCGGTGGGAAACGGTGTCAATTTATATATGGCAAACGTCCTCGCGTCCATTCTCCTCCCGAATCCGCACCGGCGGATCACCTGCCGATTCTTTCTTCTGTCGTCCTCGATTCTCTGGCCATTAGACGCAGAGGATTGTCAACCTTTTCGGTCCGTGGGCGCCGAGCACGAGGATTCGCTCGATATCGCCGGTACGGCTGGGGCCAGTGATGAATGATATGAAGCTGGGATAGTTTGAACCGTATTTGGTTCTCAAGAGAGCGAACGCCGCCGGCAGATCCGCAAGGAGTTGATCGCGGTGAGCGAGAACCACGTGGTGAGGGGGGAGAACCGAAAGAGCCCGTCCGCCGGCACTTCTGCTCGATACCAGCACGCTGCCGGTTTGCGCAACGAGGGCGTCGCATTCGCTGACTCCGGCATCGCAGCTCTCGAGTTCGCTGACATTGTAGCTCCCATCCGTGGCGAGCCGGGGCAGTGCCAACGCGACGCACGCACGATCCGTCAATTCGCCTGAATGGCTTGCGATCCTTTTCCAGCTTTCGGCGATCGCAAGCTCCTGGAGACGGCCTTCCATTTCCTTGGAATTATTGAGCAGGTGAAATTCTGCCTTAAGTTCCAGCGTGTTTGCGCGGAACAATTCAATTCGATCGTCGAGCGTGTCACCCACCGCCGGCAGCCACTCGGAGATGTGCTTGGCAGCCTCGGCTTCCGATACCGCGTGTCTCTCATGATGATCATGCGCCCCGGGAACGGGAGCTGCCACGCGAAGCGCTTCCCGAATGCGGCCGAAGATCTTTTCGCGTTCACTCATCGCCGTGTCGACTTCCAGAGTTCCCTGAACGTTTGCTTTGCGATCACTGGCAGTTCGCGCGAGCGCGTCCAGGCACGAGTTGGATCGAGGCGCGTGCCTTTGACGATCGGATGAAGGTTCTGTCCAATGCGTCCAAGTTTGGCTACCAGCGCAACAAGCTTGGGCCGGTTCATCAAGAAGGCGAAGCCTTTGAACGCAAACTTCTCCCACCAGATCGGTCGTTGCGCAGTGGCATTTCGGCGGCTCTGAAGGAGGTGGTGATGCAAATCGATCTTGACCGGGCATGCCTCGGTGCAGGCGCCGCAAAGAGAGGAGGCATAGGCCAGGTGCTTCCAATTCTGAAGTCCGCGCAGGTGTGGCGTGATCACAGAGCCGATCGGACCCTGATATGTTGTTCCATAGGTGTGGCCGCCGACGTTGCGGTAAATGGGGCAGACATTCAGGCATGCGCCGCAGCGGATGCAATGAAGGGCATCGCGTTGTTCCGCGTCGGCGAGGAGATGCGTTCGGCTATTGTCCAGGAGAACTACATGGAATTCCTCCGGTCCGTCGGATTCGCCGGGCTGGCGTGGGCCGCCGTAGAGCGAGTTGTAGCCCGTCAGTGCCTGTCCGGCGCCAGCCGTGGCGAGCATCGGCAGGAAGAGTGCGAGATCTTCGAGCTTCGGTAGGACTTTTTCGATTCCCATCAACGCGATGTGCACTTTCGGCAGCGCGCAGGTGAGCCGGGCATTGCCCTCGTTCTCAGTAATGGAAATCATACCTGTTTCGGCGACGGCGAAATTTGCTCCGCTAATGCCGATGTCGGCGGTGATGTATTTGCCCCGGAGCACCTGGCGGGCGATCATCATAAGTTCTTCGGGCTCGTCCGTGGGCTTTGAACCGAGCTCCTTTTGAAACAACTCGCTGATCTCCCCGCGCACGAGATGCATAGCGGGGAAGACGAAATGATACGGTGCCTCGTGCCGGAGTTGGACGATGTACTCGCCGAAATCGCTCTCAACCACAGTCAGCCCGGCCTTTTCCAGCGCTTCGTTGAGATGGATCTCTTCGCCGGTCATCACTTTTGACTTGATGACCGATCGCGCCTGTTTCTCGCGGACGATGCCTAGGATGATCTGGCGCGCCTGTTCGCCGTTGCTCGCCCAGTGCACCTTCGTGCCTTTTGCCTCAATCTTGCTGACAAACTCTTGGAGATACCTGTCGAGATGATTGATTGCGTCCCACTTGATCTCCGCCGCGGTCTGGCGTGCCGACTGCCAATCTCGATAGCGCGACTTCTTTGCGTCGCGCGCAGCCTCGTATTTCTTAAGTGCACTCTGAATGAGCAAGCGATGCCGCAGATCATGCGTCAGTCGTTCTGCGTCGTGCTTAAACTGCTCGGCGGGCGCGCTCATCGGGAATTCAGTACCTCCGCGAGATGGATCGTACGCAGAGGCAGATGCTGACGATCTGCCAATCCCTGAATGTGCATGGTGCAGCTTGCATCATTTGAAACGATGTACTCGGCCTTAGTTTCGAGCGCCGACGCGCATTTGACCTCCCCCATCGCTGTGGAAATCATTGGAAACTTCGCTGCGAATGTTCCGCCGAAACCGCAGCAGGTCTCGGCCTCGCTCATCTCGACCAACTCCAGACCTCGCACCTTTGCGAGCAACTGGCGTGGCTGATTCTTATTTCCGAGCTCGCGCAGACCGTGGCAACCGTCGTGGAAAGTGACGCGATGGGGAAAGCAGGCGCCAAGATCGGTGATGCCAAGTTTCGTTACAAGAAAATCGCTAAACTCGTAGCATTTTGTCGCCAGTGCCTTTGCCATTTGGGAACGGACGGTTTTTGCGAAGAGCTCCGGATAGAATTTCTTGATCATGGCGCCGCACGATCCAGAGGCGATGACGACCGCCTCGGCCTCTCTTAAGCGACTGAGCACGCGCGCCGCGATCGGCCGTGCCTCGTCCCAATATCCAGAGTTGAATGCGGGCTGGCCGCAGCATGTCAACTCCTCAGGATAGTCTACAGTGTGCCCAAGCCGCTCGAGAATCTCCACAATGCTTATTCCGACGTGGGGATAGCACATGTCCACAAAGCAGGGAATGAAGAGCGTTATTTTCAAACGAACAACTTGAGTATGGACTCAGCGCAAAAATGCCTCGTGCAATCCTCCGTCCACGGTGATGACCTGTCCGGTCGTCTTGCTCAGCCGGTCGCTGACAAGCAGAAAGTAAGCCTCCGCTTGATCCGCAGGGGTGATCGGCGACCTTGTCAACGTGCGGTCCGCATAAAACTGCGCAAGCTTATTCACAAGCGATTCGATTTCCTCGTTGTCCGTGTAAGGAATGTTATACTTGGCGAGCGAGCCGATGACGCGGTCGCGCGGAAACATGGCGCTTCCTTTCACAACGGTTGCCGGCGCGACGCCATTGACGCGCACCAGCGGCGCAAGTTCGATGGCGAGCTCGCGCACGAGGTGATTCGCGGCGGCCTTGGAGGTGTCGTAAGCGACGCTCCCTTTCTTCGCCACCGCGGCATTCGCGCTGCTTGTGAGAACAAGTTTGCCGCGCAGGCCCTGTTCTTTCCAGGTTTTCGCCGCTTCATCGCCCACGAGATAGCTGCCGGTGACATTGATGTTGAATGTAAGCTCCCATTTGTCGTCAGGGATATGTCCGGTCGTATCGCTGGGAACGAAGACTCCCGCCGTCACGCAGATCGAATCGAAGCCGCCATAGGCAAGCGCTACCTGATCGAGCATGTCGCGTATGGATTTTCGGTCCGTAATGTTCGCTGAGAGACCGATCGCCGGCCCGCAGCCTGAAATTCCGCTTCCGGCCACGCCGATTCCCGTGCCGTATTTTCCTTCGATCTCCCTGGCCGTCGATTCGGCGGCTTCCTTTTTCAAATCGACGCTTGCAATGTGGGCGCCGTCCTTTGCGAGCCGATGCGCAGTCTCCTTGCCGATGCCGCTGCCTGCACCGATGACGACGATGACCTGGCGGGCGAGTTCCTTTTCCGCCGGCATGCGCTGCAGCTTTGCTTCCTCGAGGAGCCAGTACTCGATGTCGAATGCCTCCTGTTGAGGTAGCGCGATGTATTCGTCGATCGCTTCGGCGCCGCGCATCACTTCCACGGCACAGTTATAGAACTCTGCGGTGACACGCGACTCGGATTTGTCCTTGCCCCAGGTGATCATGCCGAGACCAGGGATGAGGATAACCGTTGGATTCGGGTCGCGCATCGCGGGCGAATTTGCATGCTTGCAGCGCTCGTAGTAATCGGCATAGGCATGGCGGTACTTCACCAGACCATCGCTAAGCTTCTCCTTTAGAGAAGCCACATCTTCGGACTGGGGATTCCAATCGACGTAGAGTGGCTTGATCTTTGTGCGCAGAAAGTGATCCGGACAACTCGTTCCGAGCTCCGACAGCCGCGGCGCCTCGTTCGAGTTCACATAGCGGAGGATTTTCTCATCGACCTGGACTGTCCCGATCAAGCGCTTTTGCTGTGAGACCTGACCGCGCAGCCATGGGAGGATTTGGGCAAGCGAAGCGTGCCGGGTGCTCTCGTCGAGCGACAGGTATTTCGGACCGCCGAAAGCCGTGGCGTCTCCACCTTTGGCTTGATATTTGTCCTCGATATATTGCGACGCCTTCTCGATGAACCGTAGCGTCTCTTCGTAGCACTGCTTGTCGTCATCCTGCCACGAGATAAAGCCATGCTGGCCCATCATAATCGCGCGCACGCTGGAATTTTTCCCGACGACGTCCTGCATGGCGAGACCCAATTCAAACCCAGGTCGCATCCAGGGAAGGTAAGCCATTTCTTCGCCAAAGATTTCCTTCGTGAGCTTCTCGCTGTGCCGGCTCGCCGCGACCGCGATGATCGCGTTCGGATGCATGTGATCGACATGCTTGCCGGGAAGGAAACTGTGCAGCGGCGTATCGATCGAGCTCGCGCGCGGATTCAGATTGAAAATCGCATGAGAAAACATCGCGACCATATCGTCTTCAGCTTGACCTTTTGGGCCTTTGTCGCTGCGTTTCGCGTAGAGCTTCTGAAGGTCGAGCAGCTTCTGTTGGTAGAGCGAGGAAAAGTTTTCGCGTTTTGCGGTTCGCAGATCGCCTCCCGATCCCTTGACCCACAGGACTTCCACGTCTTCGCCGCTGAGCGGGTCCTTTTCGATGATCTTCGACGAGGTATTGCCACCGCCGGTGTTGGTGATGCGCTGATCGCTTCCCAAGAGATTTGAGCGGTAGACGAGCCGCTCAACAGGATCGAACTGGGACGCCACAGCGTCATCCCAAAGGGAGTTAACGAATTTGTAGGTCATGATCATGTGTAAAGTTCGAGGTGGGTGAAGCGATGATAAGCCTTTTGCCAGTCTGCGGTATCGAGGGACTGGAAGGTCTGCAGAGGAAAGGAACCACCGACGATCTCGCGCAGTGCCTGGAGCGATTCGACCTGGCCGAGCGCGATGGCTTGAATAAGCACATTTCCGGCCGCGGTTGCTTCCACTGGCCCGGCGATGACTTCTCGCTGCGTGGCATTCGCCGCAAATTGGTTTAGCAGCATACTCTGGCTGCCACCGCCGACGATGTGCAGTCGCCTGAGCGAGCGCCCGGTTAGCTCCTCAATTTCATCAAGTGCCGAGCGGTACGATAGTGCGAGGCTTTCCAAGATGGAGCGGGCAAACTGGCCAGGAGTTTGCGGAGCAGGCTGTCCGGTTTCTCGACAAAAGGTCGCGATATGGAGCGGCATGTCGCCCGGCTTGGCAAATCGCGCGGCATTGGGGTTGATGAGCGAGCGGAATGGCTCAGCCTTATCCGCTTCGGCGGTCAGGCTCGCATAGTCCAAATCGAGTCCTTGTCTCGCCCAGGCGCGTCGCGATTCCTGCAGGATCCAGAGGCCGACGATATTCTTCAGAAAGCGGATAGTCCCGCCATAACCGGCTTCATTGGTAAAATTATGCGCGCGGATCTCCTCGCTGATGAGGGGTTGCGCCAACTCAATACCGATGAGCGACCAGGTGCCCGAAGAAAGATAGGCCCAATCGTCACCTTGTCCGGGCGCTGCGGCAACCGCTTCCCCCGTGTCGTGCGAGCAGGTCGCGATGACTTGCACATCGCTCAATCCGGTATCCGTAGCGACCTCCGGCAACAAGGGTCCGAGAATGCTGCCCGGCGGCACGACTTTCGGGAAAATTCTGCGCGGCATACCGCAGCACTCGATAAGCCGTTGGGACCACGAACGCGTGCGGGGATTATAAAGCTGGGTGGTGCTGGCGAGACTTTCGTCAACGCACGCCACGCCGGAAAAGAGATAGTTAAAATAGTCGCCAATTGTAAGGAAGCAGTCCGCAGCCTCCAGGAGCGCCGCGCTTTTTTCCACGTCTGACGCAAGTTGATAAATGGTGTTGATGGGCAGGAATTGAATGCCCGTTTCCTCGAAAATCAGTCTCGAGCCGACGCGTTCGCGCACTGTTTCATACGTTGTAGCCGTGCGTTCGTCCCGATAGTGAAACGGCGGCGAAATCATCGGATGTGCAGCATTGATGAGCACGTAATCCACACCCCAGGAATCGACGCTGATCCCACGAATGGGAATTTCGCGCCTGGCAATCTTGCCAAGTCCAGCCTTCAATTCCTCGTAGATCCGGAGCACGTCCCAGCGCAGGGAGCCAAGTACGCGAACCACCGCGCTCGGAAAACGATGAATCTCCTCAAGAGTCAACCGGCGATCTTCGAGACGAGCCAGCATGACGCGCCCGCTCTCTGCGCCGAGATCGCACGCAATATAGTAGTTTGGATTCATTGTGTGCTAGCGGCCTGAAAAATGCCCGCAGAAGGTTGCGGGTACTTTCCTCATCATGATCGCTTGGAAAGCACCGAGCTCTCGTAGGATTTAACGTCTTCGAGCCACTTGGCCCCAACCGGGACGTTTTGCCGGCGGCAGTATTCATCCCAGATCGCCCCGAAGGGGAGGGTCTTCACCTCCTCGAGCAGCGCAAGGCGTTGCGTGTAATCGCCCGCCGCTTCCAACGCCCGAAGTTTCGCGGTGGGTTCCAGTAGCGCGATAAGTAGCATCTTGATTGCATTGCGAGTGCCAATTACCCACGCGGCGATGCGGTTGATGCTGGCGTCGAAGAAATCCAACCCGATGAAGGCGCGGGAAATGAAATCGCCCCGAACGAGTTCCTCCATGATCGCCCTCGTTGAGTCGTCGAGTGTTACCACATGATCGCTGTCCCATCGAACGCCACGGCTTACGTGCAGAAGCAGGGCAGGCACCCATTGCAAAACCGAGGAAATCTTGTCTGCAAGCGCCTCGGTGGGGTGAAAATGACCGGCGTCCAAGCAGTAGAGCTTCTTATTCTTGATTGCGTAGCCCAAGTAGAACTCGTGCGAGCCGACGACGTAGCTCTCGCTTCCTATACCGAAAAGCTTGCTCTCCACAGCGTCCAGATTGTGTCGGGGATCGATGGGTTCGGCGAAAATCTCGTCGAACGCCGATTCCAGCCGCTCCCGAGGCGCTTTGCGGTCGACAGGCGTATCTTTGTAACCGTCCGGAATCCAAAAGTTCGTCACTGTAGGCGCGCCGATTTGCCTGCCCATTTCGGCAGCGATGCGCCTGCAGACCTTCCCGTGCTCGACCCAGAAGGAGCGCACCTTCGCGTCCGAGCTTGAAAGCGTAAATCCCCCGTTTGCCAACGGGTGAGAGAAGAAGCTCGGATTAAAATCAAGTCCGAGATTGCGTTCCCTGCACCAGGTGATCCAACTCTGGAAATGAGCTGTTGTGAGCTCATTGCGGGGGACCGACTTTCCTCCGCCGAAATCGGCATATATCGCGTGCAAGTTCAGGCGATGCTTGCCGGGAATCAGCGAAAGGGCCTTGTCCAAGTCCTGGCGCAACTCGGCAAGCGTGCGCGCCTTGCCGGGGTAGTTGCCCGTCGCCTGGATGCCGCCGCCGCTCAGCGTCCCGCCTTCATGCTCAAATCCACCAACGTCGTCGCCCTGCCAACAATGCAGAGAGATGGGAATTGATTCGAGCCTCTTCAAGGCAGTTTCGGTATCCACACCCCAAGAGGCGTAGATCTCGCTCGCAGAGAGGTATTGCTCGTCGCTCATGGCTTCCAGATCGTTGCTTTCACGTAAATTCCGAGGGCGATAAAATTCTTTGCAGCATTCTGGGAGCGACGCGGTAGAGCGCCGCTCCCGGAGATTGTCGGGATACTTCTCAGCCAGGCGCTCCTTGATATATTTGATCCACTCTTTTTGCCAGTCACGCGCTTGTAAGCGTTCCTTGACTGTAAGGAGGCTTTAGACAGAATGCCCAGGTCATTTCCCCGCGGGCTTCTGTTAATCTCAACATTCTCACGAGTTGGCGCTCTGCCAAATTCAAATTCGTCCGCTAAGACAGAAGGAAGCCGATCTCTGTTGCTGGCAGTTCCAGGATGCGTCTTAGACTAGTAGCAGCCGAAGTACTTCGCTTCTACTTAGAAAGGGAACCAGGTTTTCAAGCGCGGGTAGAGGTCCAGGAAGCGACGATAGTGGGATTCGTAGAGCTGGGCATTCTGAGGATCTGGCGCAGTGAAGGCGTCAAAGGTCGGCGCAAATCGTTTGGCTTCGCCGTAGCCGTTGATAGCGCCAATCCCGATACCGGCGATAAGGGAGGCGCCAACGCCAGCTCGTTCGGCGGCGTGTTCATCTTTGCCTTGGTAGAGGGGCCGGTTCAGCACGTCTGCCAGCATTTGGCGCCATAGCGGACTGGCGAGTCCGTTACCCGAGGCAACCAAGTGGTCAAGTTGGGCGCCGCAGTCCACCATTGCGTCGATGATCTGGCGCAGGGCGAATGTCACCCCTTCGAGAAGAGCCCTAACCATGTGTCCGGGACCGTGTCGCAGGGTCAATCCTACGAAGCTTCCTTTCGCCCGCGGGTCCATCAAAGGTGAACGTTCGCCAACGAGATAAGGCAGGAAGATCAGTCCTTCCGAGCCAGGCCCGACCTCAGCCGCGATCTGATCCAATTGAGCGTAGGACCATCGCTCGTTACCCAGCGCCTGGCGCAACCAGCGCAGGGCCATGCCAGCCGAGAGCATTGCCCCCAAAAGATACCACCTAGCTTCAGGCGCGTGGCAGAAGGTGTGCAGTCTCAGCTGCGGATCGAACAAGGGAGTCGCCAGCGGCGCGAAAACCTGACCACCGGTGCCGATAGTTACAGAACCAAGGGGGGGATCGATCAGGCCGTTGCCAACAGCCTGCGCAGGCTGGTCGGCGCATCCGACGGATACCGGGATTCCCGCCGTCAGTCCCAACTCGTTCGCCGCGGCGGCGCTTAGCGCGCCTACGATTTGGGTAGAGGCATGCACCGTCGGAAAGATCGCCCTTGGAAACTGGAGCCGCTCGATCACCTCATCGGCCCAAGCACGCTTGCTCACGTTGAAGATGCCGCTGGCCGCGGCGTCGCTTGCATCGGTGCCGAGTTCGCCGGTCAGCTTAAAGCGAAGGTAGTCTTTCGGCATCAAGAGCGTCACGACGTGCTTCAGCGTCTTGGGCTCATGCTTCTGAAGCCAGAACAACGTGGAGATTAGAAAGCCTGCCGCGGGTGCGGTGCCGCAGGTGGTGGCTAGAAGCTCGGTGCCCACGCGTTCAATGATCTCGGGCAGCAGCGGCGCGCTGCGCTGATCGGCCCAAATGATCGCTGGTCGCAGGGCGGTTTGCCTTGGCCCCATAGCCACGAAACCATGCATCTGGCCGGAGAATCCAATTCCAAGCACTTGCGGAGTCCCTGCCCGATCCAAGGCTTGCCGCGTCGCGCCGACCGTGGCCCTCCACCAATCGGCGGGATCCTGCTCAGCGTGACCGGGCAGCGGCGTGAGGGTGGGGTACTCCGCTGTGCCGATTCCCTCAGGGACCCCTTCCGGCGAGCAGACCACCACCTTCACGCTTGAGGTCCCCAAGTCGATGCCCAATAATGCGCTCATGCCAGACCGGTATTGGCAGCATGATCGTTCAATACCGAGACCAGGAGAACGAGCGCAGCGAAAACTGCAGTTTTGCACCAGATATACATTCTAATTCCTCCTGGTGAGATCGGGGGACTCGTGTATTTAACGCAAGGTCGCTTGCGGATGTCAATCTCCGCGTTTGTTCATCCGACGAGGCGGCGTTTGAGGGTGATGGCAGCTTCTTCGAATGTTGGGCAAATCGCGATGACAGACTCAGTAATCATCAGGTTGTCGATTCCTGCGAAATCCTCAATCTCGTTCCCATCCCTGTCCCGTGTTTCCCCGGGAGCGCTAGACCAACCGTGTCGAAACACTTTGTCGCGATACACGGAAAGATCGTCCGAGTACGCTGCGACAGGCTTTCGCTGGCCGCAGGCGTAGCCGATCTCCCAAACCGTTCCAACGTCTGCCGAGGGGCCCCGGAAGGGAGTTAAGTTCGCGAGCACGGCCTCACAAGAATCGATGAGTTCACGGTTTGTGTTGAAGATGGAGGAAGCCTCTTTCGAGAAGCTCTTCGTCTCATCTTGGGCATCGAGAGGGAAGACTCCTTCGAGGCCCAGTGTGGCGAGGAAACCCTTTCGTTCCCATGCGATCTTCAGCCCTTTCTCAAAGAATACATCCGGGCCCGCGAGATAGATACGGGGGAGGGACCCAGAATCGACGCGCATGGGCAATTGTAAGAACGGATTGGGATTCGCGCGAATGAAACTTTACCCTGCATTTCGCGGAGAACAGGTTCCGGATCTCGACACGGTTCGGCGCTTCGCCACAGTAATCTGCTCGGGGAGCCGAGCACGCGAGTCGTACGCGCTTTCCATCAACGCCCAACGAATCTGGAGACCCTGCTCGCGAGTTTGTCGAAATGAGTTCCCGCCCAGTAAATTCGAGCGCACGTTGAGCACATTCTGTAGTTGTCGTAGTATCGCAGTGTGAGCGGCTCGGTGGCTAGCCGCTCCAAAACACTCTCTTTTGGGACTGACTCGAGCAACCCATTGCATTCCAGACAGCGGGAAAATGGGGCGGTGGGGTTTGGCGAATAGAGCGACCCAAAACGTCTTAGAACCTCCGCCGTTTGCTCCTCGGGATCGGAGGACCGCGGACAGAAGCCGTGCCGCACAACGGAATGCATGAGCAGTCTCCGGTCCCGCGTGAGCATTGCACGATCTTCAGCATTCATGATCTCAAGCAGCCGGCGATCATTTGCTTCGGCTTCGTAAAACGTATCAAGCCCCAGAAGGCGAAGGTTGCGCGCAAGCTTTCCCAGATGACCGTCGGCGACGAATCGATCGAAGCGTCGCGTCTGCAACCGCGGGGCGGACGAAAGGACATCCGCTGGAGCAGGAACGCCATAGACGTTGAGTCGAATGGGAGCCTCCACTTGCCAGCGAAAATCGACGTCAAAAGACACTTCGCCACTGAGCGAGGAAGCCACAATCAGATCGATTTCCGGATGCGGAACTCCACAGGCCTCGATGACGTCCTTGACCGATGTCTTCTCGCGCAATTTCCGGACAACCGGCGTCTTTCCGCGTAGCCGCGAAGGCAGGAAGATGTCCGCCAAGTCGTTATGAAAGACGAGTTGTAACTCAAAGCTCACCCGTTTATTACTTTCAATAAGCTAACTCGATCTCTGGAATCGGCGAATGAGTGGTTATTTCAAGCGCCGACAAACTGCTTGGCAGAACAACAAACGTCTTAGAGAGCTCTGGTCAAATAACCAGCCCTGAATTCGCGGAAACACGTGGACCGCATTGGCTGGAAGAAACTTGCCCACAACTCCAACAGCGCATCGCGGCTCTCATGACGTTCGGTGCCATCTTTTCCGCCCCCCCGGACTTTCACCGGACGGGGCTATCATCCCGAGGCTATTACGCCGGAGCGGAAAAGATGGCACTTTGGTCAGTGCTCACCGACGTGCCGATTTTGCGCCGGAACTCGCGAGCTGCAAGTCGCCGGAACGCTATCACGCTTCCGATGCTCGTCAACACTTTCGCTCGGCAAGCCATTCCAATCCCACGCTCGGAACAGGTTGCGACAATTGTTCGCTAGCAGACTAAACAACGGCCAGCCGGAGCAGAGCCGCAAGTTTGCCGCGGCAGTTGACTTCAAGCTTGTGAAAGATGTTATGGAGGTGCGCTCGCACGGTATTAACGCTTATGCGGAGCTCCGTCGCGACGTGTTGATTGTCCAGGCCCCAAGCCACCAGCCTTGCGACCGCCTTCTCGGTCGCAGTGAGCCGGTGCAGAAGCGCAAGAACCGGAGCGTCGGGCTCACGCATGCCATTGTGCGAAAGATGAACGAGGAAGTGGGCATTCGTGGAGTTCGAACGACCGGGATTGATGAGTTGCACCATCGCCGAAAGTCCACTGGCATGGATCACTGTTCGGGCCGACCCCGTCTCCGCGAGCCGGCCCTTTCGCGGCCGTTTTTGCCACTCCGCTAAAAGATGTTCGCAGGCGAACCGGATTTCCTCCGGCAGATGAAACTCGGGTTTGAGCGCGCGCGCCTTATCTACACCCAACATCCAGAGCGCGCACATCTTCACCGCGGCTCGATTGTGGAAGATCGGCGCGTATTCTTCGTCAAGCAGCAACGCGGCAGGCTCGCCATGTCCGTACTTCGCGTGGGCGGTGCTTAGCTCTCGTTCCCTCTCGAAGCGACAGACGCGTCGCGCGGCGACATTGAACTGAGCGTACAGGGCGCTCAGGAGCGACATTTCCCCATCGGTGAAATCCCCTTGGTCGGCTCGCCGGTTCAAACACAAACGTCCCAAGATTCGCCCGTTTTCGCGAAAGATCATCGAGGCGCAGTAGCGCCATCCCTCAGGCTGCATGAAGTTCTTGTAAAAGGGCGTCCCAATCAACGACTCGACCGGCGCCTCGTCACTCAGACGAATCACCCAGGCTTCCGGATGCCGCGCCAGGATCGCATAGACCGGGGCCATAGCCTCGAGTTTCGCGGCATAAAGCTTGGGCTCGGCTACCGGGAAGCTTACTCGCAAAGAGCCGGGACCATTCTCTATGGGCGACAGCGACATCGACATATTGTGAAGCGGCAGTGCCGTTCGCAACGATTGAGTGACCGCTTGCCAGAGCTCTTCAATACTTAGCGCCGCGTGCACGTTTAATACCCCGTGCTCACACGAAGCAGTGGCCGCATCCAGTCGATGCCTCGCAACGGCATCTACGGAAAAGTACTCAGTTTTCATTCACATCCCTCCCTGCCATCTCCGCTTGCTCAACCGTGGCGGGTTGAGCCAGACACACTTCTCTGTCCTCTTGTTAACGGACTTTCCACCTTGTGGCAAGTCTGTTGTCGGCATAAAGCATGAACCGGCGGCAAAGCTATGAGCTCGGGCCTTTTTTTAATAAGCGGTTTGAATGCTAGGCTCTGATGATGCATAGAACACGGATCATATTCTACGCAAACATCTTGCAATAGTTGCGTGTAGCAATCCGTGGGCTGCAGGATACTGGTGATAGCCGGATCGCGCGGCCATTTTTGTGATAGCGCATTTTCCTGACTTTCGCTCGAAATGAGACGCGGGGCCGACCTGCGGTCCGCTTGATCGGAGTCCGCATATTGCTGCCGATGACTTCAAGAACCGCCGGCGTATTCGAATTCGCGAAGCGGACAATTAATTAAGCCTCTTTGGACCATGGACCTGCGGTCGACTGGAAACAGTGGAAAGCAATATCGAACGGTAGCGGCAGTCGCGAGGGTATCGGCGTCTTTCGCCGTACAGGCCGGACGATCGGTTTCATCCATTTGGCCTTTGCTTAAGGAATGCGGCGACTGTCACGTTTTCCTCATGTAGACGCCTTTGGGCACGAGAAAGCGTGCTCGCATTAGTAGTGCTCGTCAGGAGCGGATGGCTTCCGGGTGGCATTCTTACCGATCAGTTGACCCCATTGAGCCTGTTCGGCGCTCAAGATCTGCTCGATCTGCTGGACATGCTCGCTTAGCGCTTGATGGAAAGCCGCATTGTCCACCGGTTGTCTCACATCGGGAGCATCGGATCGAGCGCCAATCAAAGCGTTTTCCGCGTCGCCATAGATCTTCCCTTGGCGCTCGAAGCCGTATAAACTGGAATATGCGGAGAGTGCAGTCGATAGGGCCGGGAATGCGATCGCCATTACCGACCAGAGCCACTTCGGTCCACCGAGTTCAGGCGCCGATGCTAATGCCGAGGCTGCGCCGGTCAGGATCAGAAGGAAGGAAATAAGCCAGCCGGACTGATCGCGCGCCGCCTCGAACTCGTCTCGCCGTTTGTGATAGAACTTGCGCTGATCCTCAAATCTATGCGCGCGGTAAAGTGCCAGGAATTGCTTATCGCGGTCTTCAGTCATCTCGAGATTCCGATATTGAGCTCACCGATGCGTCGAATAAGCTGTGGAAGCCGCTCCTTTTCATCCGAGTAAATGCCAAATCGGCCTAGAAATAGAAAATACTCGGAGCGAAGCCGTTCCGCCTTGAGCCGTTCGGTACAGGATCGTTCCTGTGCGCGCGTGGTTTGCGAACGTATCGCCACTCCCGAAAGGATCACGGCAAGCATCGTTTGGCTAATGCCGATCCACGTCCCGCCGGATGCCAGACTTGTATGCAGCCCTCCGAGAATGGTCGCGAGCGCGGCGCCGGCGATGAGCGTTACCTGATGCAGGCGGAACTGATTCTGGAGGCGGAGTGCATTGGCATCGAATTCACGAAAGTACGGCATCAATTCCGCCTCGAGCGTCGCGAAGTCAGCCATCAGGTCGGGATGCTGTGCTTGCGCGTCGATCGGGACGATTTCCTCCTTTTCGGGTGGCTTCCATCGAAGCTTCGGGAACCGCTTGAACAAGACCACGTTTCTGGATATCAAATTGCAAGCATTCTTAGCAATTCGATTGTTTGGCAGCTTGTTGAAGTGGGCCATCTGGCCGCGGTGAATCGGAATCGGCCTTCGCCGTGAGCCCCGACGATTCTAGCAATTGTCTTACGAACTAAGGAAAAGAGCTTGGATGCATCGGCAAGGAACAACGTTGGTCCTGGAGCCTGCGTCCATCTCGCCTGCGCCCCTGCCGACTCGCAATGCTGGCTTCCGGGGCTGCAAGTCGCCGAACTGCTGCGCCATGTGGCAGCCGCTAGCACGCCGAGCTTTAGCGCTTTGGAATTATTTATTTATGCGCGGCCGAGAGCGAACGATCAACTCGAACTCCGATATCACCGTTGCCGGAGTTCGAGCGATGCCGGCGCAGGTCGTAGCGAAAGACTAGGCGGCGCGGGCGAATGGGCCTCCAGGGACAGCATGCAGCTGTGGCTTCTGTGCTTCGCGTCTCGCGGCCTGCGAGAAATCCGCTTGTCACCGACTAATCGTCACATATCACTCTTGCATGATCCTGACTTGGCTTTCTCAGTATCGAGACATCGGATTGCTCTTCCTGCGGCTCGGCATTGGGACGATGATGATGTTCCACGGTTGGCCGAAACTCGCTGGGGGTATTCACCAATGGGAGAAGCTCGGAAAAGCGATGGGTGCCCTCGGCGTCAACTTCTTTCCGGTATTCTGGGGCTTCTCTGCAGCTATGGTGGAAACACTAGGCGGAGTGTTAATCGTCATCGGCTTCTGCTTCCGTCCGGTGACAATTCTGATGACGTTGAATTTTGTTGTGGCTACGGTCTTGATCTATAAGACCAGCCATCAGTTTATTGAATGGTCGCGGCCGGCGGAAATGCTGATACTCTTCGCCAGTCTCATCCTCATTGGCGCCGGAAAGTATAGCGTGGATCGAAGCTAAGGAGGCAGGGTTTTTGGCTCCGCAGATGACGCTGCAGGGGGTTCGACAATTGTAGAGGTTGTGTTAAGGACCTTGCAAGACATTCACTGCGCGCGTCTGCGCACGGTGACTCCACGGGTAGGCGCCGTAACATTCATGGACGGAGCCGTCTTGTGGGAGGGGTCGCATTCCTGCTCGACCTCGCAGTTGAAATCGCAGAATAAGAGACCGTGGAAGCTCTTTGGTGGTTTCTTACGCTGGGTTTAATGCTTGTCGGCCTTGTCGGGACCGTCGTTCCGCTGGTGCCAGGGACGGTGCTGATTCTCTGCGGCGCCGTCCTTAATCACTTTGCGCTGCAGTCGATTGGCTGGCCGACCTTGGTTGTTCTCACTTTGATGATGATCGCGGCGCAAACCCTGGATATCGTGAGCGGCTCGCTTGGCGCCAAGTGGTTTGGTGCGACGCGCTGGGGCGCGATCGGAGGAATTCTAGGAGCTATCGTGGGGTTGTTCTTTGGTCTGATCGGAATTTTTCTCGGACCGCTTATCGGCGCACTCGCCGGAGAATTGCTTGGCGGCAAAGGTCTTCTTCCGGCAGGACGCTCTTCGTGGGGCACGGTGCTCGGAACCACGGCTGGGTTCATCGGGAAGTTTGGCATCGGTCTCCTGATGATCGTCTGGTTCCTCGTTGCAGCCCTTTCCAAGTAAGACCCCGGAGATATGGCACGGCGCTGAATTCGTGTCCGACGCTGCTCTGGCGAAGCTTGCCGGTCGCCGGTACAGAATCGACCGCGCCGCCTCTCTGAGCGAAGGGGAGGGGCTCAGGTTGGGTTTGGGTCCGGCCGGCTTCTGGAGACATTTGTCTCGCTGTAGGTCGCCTCCCTGATCCAAGATTAGGGGTGAATACCCGTAGCGCTCGTGCGTTTAGGAAGTTAGGCTGAATCATGATACTACGCCGCGCATCCTCAGGGCGAAGAGCGGAGTGGAAACTGTCCGCAATTGTACTTATGAGTTGTCTTGTTCTCGCGGATTCTCTGCGAGCGCAAGCTCCGCTGCCGGCACCGCCGCCGGCGGCAGAAGAGATCGCCCCGCCGACACTCCCGCCCGAAGCGCTCAGTCAGTTGCTTGCGCCCATCGCTCTCTATCCGGATGCACTTATCGCTTTGATCCTGCCTGCCTCTACCGTGCCGTCCGATGTAGTGCTTGCTGCGCGCTATTTGGCTTCAAATGGCGATGCGGCGCAGGTTGCGAACCAACCATGGGAAGAGAGTGTCAAGTCGCTCTTCCGCTATCCGGACATCGTGAAATGGATGGATCAAAACCTCGAGTGGACCACGCAAGTTGGCGTGGCCTTTCTTAACCAACCGGCTGACGTGATGAATACCATTCAGCAACTGCGCGCCCAGGCAATAGCCGCGGGCAACCTTGTCGATTCTCCGCAGCAGCGGGTCGTGAAGGAAGAAGACTATGTTCGGATCGTGCCGGCGGAACCCGATGTGATGTATGTCCCCCGGTACGATCCGGAGGTCGTGTATGCGCAGCCCTATGCACCCTATCTTGGGCCTGCGTTGACATTTGGAGTCGGGTTTGCCGTCGGCTCCTGGCTCAATTACGATTGCGATTGGCCACGGCGCAAGGTGTGCTTTGGCGACTGGAACCCGCGTTGGAGGAACGACTGGAACCGGGGATGGAATCACAAGTGGAAGCGGAATCGGGGCAGTGACTACAATGTGATCAATGTCGTAAACATTAACAGCGACACCGCACGTATCTGGGAGCCCAGCGCGAAGGTCCGGCGTCAACAGTGGCAACGCGCCCGGAACTACAGCGACAGGGCGTTCAATGTGAACGCCCGCGGCGGACGCGGGGACGCCCATGAAGGGGGGCGGCGCTTCCCGGCGGTGGCGAGACCGTCACTGCCTGACTTCGACGGCCGTGCCGGCGACGGGGATCGCCGTGCTTGGCGTGGCTCCAACCGTGACGGATCAAATTTGTCTCGCAATCTGCCAGACGAGATACACGATCGTGGGCCGTTGCCCGGCCCACCACCCGGCCAATCCGAGCAGTTGAACCGAGGGAACAGCGGTCGCGAATGGAACGGAAAAGGAAAGGGTGATCACCAATCAAACACGATCGTCAGACAACCGGCCGAGTCGCCCTCGGTAAAGGAAAAGGCCTGGCGGGCCGATCACTCCAAAGGTCGCAAATGGAATGGGGACTCCGAGTCTGCGAAAACGAGCCGTTCATCGCATTCCGTCAATGGGGGGCCTTCCCACTCGAAGCATTCGAAATCCGTGCACTCGAAGGCGGACGATTCCTCGCAACAAATCAGCGCCGGCCATTCCAAGCCCTCCCACTCCCAGGGTACGGATCCGTCCTACTCCAAAGCGAACAAGCATTCTCAAGGTGCCCGGGTCGAAAGGTCCAAGGGCGGCTCCAAACACTCTGAAGGGTCCTTTTCCAAGGCGAATAAAAGGCAGCCTGGAGGCGGAGCTGGCAAAAAGGGTGGTGGAGGACAAAAGAGTGACGGAGGAAAAAAGGGTGGCGGCAAAGGGGACAAAGGCAAGGGCTAGCAGCTTTTTAACTGCGCTCCTCGGGCTCGCCCTTTCAGGGTATCAGCGGTCGTTTAGGTTTTGACCCCGGAGGGTCGTTGAGATCTGACCGGCTCCTTCGTTTTGGTGTCCAGGAGCGATTTCGGGAAGACGCAAATTAGCTCATCTGTGGCGGGACTTCCGTGCGATAAGAGCGTAGCAATTGCCCTCAGAACACAGACGATGGCCACTGGATCACCGCTCGATGTGGGAGGAAGGACGGTTAATGTTACGAATCTCGACAAGGTGCTCTATCCCGAGACCGGATTTACCAAAGGCGACCTCATCAATTACTATATCCGGATCTCGCCTGTCCTGCTTCCCCACTTGAAGGACCGGCCAATCACATTGAAGCGATACCCGGATGGCGTCGAGGGGCTCCACTTTTACGAGAAGAAGTGTCCTTCACATCGTCCCAAGTGGGTGCAGACTGCCAAGGTCGCAAAGTCGGAAGGCGGCGCGATCAACTATTGCATGATGAATGACCTTTCCACATTGGTGTGGGCGGCGAACCTAGCGGATCTTGAGTTGCATACGTTTTTGCACAAGGCGCCGGCGCTTTCGCGTCCGACGACCCTTGCATTTGACCTCGATCCCGGTCCGCCCGCGGACATTGTATTGTGTTGCCAGGTGGGCCTACTGGTGAAGGCGACATTTGATGCTCTCGGCACGGAGAGTTTCGCGAAGACATCTGGTTCGAAGGGACTTCAGGTTTATGTTCCTCTCAACACGCCGGTGACCTACGAGAGAACAAAGGCGTTTGCTCAAGCTCTTGCGCAGCTTCTGGAACGGGAATTCCCTGAAATGATCGTCTCGAAAATGCCAAAGAACCTGCGGCGCGGCAAAGTACTCGTGGATTGGAGTCAGAATGACGACCATAAGACCACCGTCAGTGTGTATTCGCTGAGGGCGAAAAGCCGTCCCACTGTTTCTGCTCCCTTGACATGGGAGGAGGTGTCGACGGCGTCGAAAGCAAAGGGTTCCAAGGGTCTGGCGTTCGAGCACAACGATGTTCTTGCGAGAGCAGAAAAGATGGGAGACCTGTTCGCGCCAGTTCTTGAACTTAAACAAAAGCTTCCCCGGTTGGATGCACTAGCCCGCCTTCAATTGTGAAAACGTGAAGTTTCTCACCTCGCAGCTTACCTATTTTCTGAAGCCGGCGACACGGCGCCGCAACATTCGGCTCTTGCTGCGTTTCTTACTTGTTCTCGTGATTTTGGTGACCGTTTACAGCATAGCTTTTCACGTGCTGATGGTGATCGAAGGCCGACAGCACAGTTGGATAACGGGGTTCTACTGGACCCTTACCGTGATGTCCACGTTGGGCTTCGGGGACATTACGTTCACCAGTGACGCCGGGCGGGCGTTTTCAATCCTCGTGCTTCTCTCCGGAATGGTGTTCCTGCTCATTTTGCTGCCGTTTACGTTTATCGAGTTCTTTTATGCGCCGTGGATGAAGGCACAGGCAGAGGCGAGGGCGCCGCGGCAGCTGCCCGAATCGACGAGCGGCCACGTTATTCTCACGAACCTCGATCCGGTGTCGAACGCGCTCATGCAGAAGCTTGGGCACTATGGCTATCCTTATGCGTTGTTGGTGAACGAGCTCGAGGAGGCGCTCCGGCTGCATGATCTGGGATTTCAAGTCGTGCTTGCTGAAAGCGATCGTCCGGAGTCCTACCGACTCGTGCGGGCGGAGCGGGCCGCGCTGGTCGCCGCGACCGGCAACGACATGGCGAATACCAACGTCGCCTTTACCGTGCGTGAAATGAGCCAAAGTGTTCCCATCGTTACCACAGCGAATTCGAGCGATTCGGTCGATATCCTTCAGCTCGCCGGGAGCTCGTATGTTATTCAGCTTGGCGAAATGATGGGACAGGCGCTCGCGCGCCGAATCATTGGAGTCGATGCGCGGGCTCATGTCATCGGAGAGTTCGGTGATCTTTTCATTGCGGAAGCGACCGCGGCGGGAACACCGCTGGTGGGGAAGGCCCTTTCCGAAAGCAATCTTCGCAAGCACACTGGATTGAACGTCATTGGAATCTGGAGACGTGGGCAGTATGAAATTGCCGGCGCCGCATCGCGTATAGACGCGACCTCCGTGCTGGTTCTGGCGGGATCAGCACTCCAACTTCGAAAATACGACGAACTTTTTTGTATCTATCACGTGAGTTGTGGCGCAGTGATCATCATCGGAGGCGGACGCGTAGGCCGTTCGATAGCGCGCGCTCTCAAACAGCACGAGGTACCCTACCGCGTCGTGGAGGCCAATCCGGCCAGGATTCTCGACCGGGCGACGTATATCGAAGGCAGCGCTGCCGACCGAGACACGCTCGAGCGCGCAGGAATTGATCAAGCGCCGGCCGTGGTCATCACAACACACGACGACGACATGAACATTTATCTCACGATCTATTGCCGCCGCCTTCGGCCTGATATTCAGATCGTGAGCCGGGCGACGCGCGAGCGAAACGTTTCCACGTTGCACCGGGCAGGCGCCGATTTCGTCCTGTCCTACGCGTCAATGGGAGCTGCAACCATCTTCAACTATTTGCGTCGCGCCGGGGTAGTTGTGGTCGCCGAAGGCCTTCATCTTGCTCAGACCCATGTGCCAGGTGCGCTGGCCGGAATGATGCTCTCCGAGGCGGCGATCCCGAGCCAAACGGGGTGCAACGTTGTTGCGCTTCGCTCCGGGACGGGAATGACGATCAATCCTGGTCCGTCCGCAATCCTCGAGAGTGGGGCGGAAATCATCCTGATCGGCACGCCCGAGTCCGAACAGCGCTTCATGAAACTCTACGGAGCCACTCTGAGGGCCGAATCGATCGCGCCGCCGAACCTGCCTATTTAAGAATCGCGCTTCGGAGTCTTGGAAGAATTCCGTCGTACGACACTTTGAAAATCATCCTTCGCCGAAGGCCCGGCGAACTGCTACTCTACCCGGATGGCAAGTCGCACAATTTTGGAGGTTTCTCGTGAGCTGGTATCCATTGCGCAGGCTGGAATCACTTACTCGACGGATCCTTACGACAGAGAGCGATTCCATCGTTTGCGTGAGATTGCGAGCGAGGTCCTGCACCATGCGGGCCAGGCGGAGTTCGAATGGCCGGCCGAGGTCGGCTACGCGACACCGAAAGTCGACGTTCGCGGCGCAGTATTCCGCAATAGTGAGGTGCTGCTGATCAGGGAGGCATCTTCCGGGAAATGGACTTTGCCTGGCGGATGGGCCGACGTGAATCTGACTCCCGCGGAGAACATCGAAAAGGAGTGCCTCGAGGAAAGTGGATACCAGGTCAAAGCCCGCCTGATTACTGCCATCATCGATCGTGATCGCGCCGGCTACCCGGCGAATCCGCATTCAATCTACAAGATTTTCTTTCTTTGCGATCTCTGCGGCGGCTCGCCTCGTGTGAGCCACGAAACCACCGAAGTCGCCTTTTTCCCTGTTGACGCTCTACCGGAGCTCGACTCTCACCGATCCAGTGTTTCGGACATCAAGGAGGCGTGGCGATCCTTTCTGACGCCATCGCTGCCTACGCGGTTCAACTAGCTGATTCCCAGTAGGCGTTCGACAGTTGTAGGCCCTTGTGCCAAGGCTCTGTAATAACAGGCGGCTGGCACAACCGCCTGCAACGACACCGGGACTCGAGTACGCACGTCATCGTATATCTTAGGGTGCACGCGGTAAGCCGTCAGTGGAAATGACAGCGCCGCTGGTGGCGGCGATCTCCAGATATCCAAAGTATCGCTCCGCGCGATCGTAGCACCAAATTTGCCAAACAGGAGCCGAATCCGTGCCCGTTTGTTGCAAGACGTAGCTCACGGTGCCGAGATTTCTGCCGTTGGCTGCGGCGTACTCCGCCGCAATGTCAAAGGCAGTGCGAGAATCGATTGCGATCCGTTCCGCAGCAATGGGACTCGGATTCTTGAAGAGTTCGCCGAGATTGAGAGACGGCTTCTCCTCCATAATCTCGCCCTTGGCAATCGCGACACTAAAAAGCCCGCCCTCCGGGCTGCCACGGTAGGCAAGAATGTACCATTGCGGTGGGTCGGGGTCCCCGTTGTCCGCGGATAGCTTGACCACATTGCCTTGATACTCCGGAGGGAGAGCGCTCAGAGCGCCAAGCGCGGAGTCCGATCTGGGTTCCAGGGGCTCGAACTGCGGGAAGCCTGCGCGCAACGACACCACCATTATCGCCGTGGCCAGCATGAGACGTCGAAAAGTCATCCTTGCATTATTTCGAGAACCGCGACGCCTGTCGAGCCGACGCCCTCGCCTGGCATACAGGCGGACTTCGGGCCAAACGCTTTTTACGATCAACCTGAGCGAGAGCGTGACTGGTTCCCGGCTGGGTCAGTTGCAGTTTGGCGATGCACGCTTAGTATCCCTCAATGCAATTCAAGTGGATCAGTGATGAAGATGCGGGCGCGCAGACCTCGGCACAACAGGCTGCCTCCGAGCCGGACGACATGCTGCTTGACGCCTATTCAGCGGCCTTGGTTCGCGCCGTCGACACGGCGAGCCCCGCGGTGGTACACGTGCGTGCAGAATTTCCCGAACAGAGGGGGCATATGGCTGCCGCAGGCAGCGGCTCGGGATTCGTGCTTTCCCCCGATGGCTTCGTTTTGACCAACAGCCATGTGGTGCATGGCGCAACGCGGATCTTGGTGCAGACCGCGGACGGGCGCCCCGTAAGGGCTGACCTCGTGGGAGATGATCCTGACAGCGACCTTGCGGTGCTGAGAATAGATGCCCCTGGGCTTCGCAATGTCCGGTTTGCAGATTCTGGGCGGGTACGGGTCGGCCAGATCGCAGTGGCCATTGGCAATCCGCTGGGTTACGACAACACCGTAACCGCGGGCATCGTAAGTGCCTTGGGACGAACTTTTCCGTCCAGGACGGGACGATTGATCGATAACGTCATCCAGACGGACGCGGCGCTTAACCCTGGCAATTCCGGTGGCCCGCTCGTAAACAGCCGTGGTGAGGTGATCGGTGTCAATACAGCGATCATTGCCGCGGCACAGGGGATCTGTTTTGCAATTGGGAGCAAGACGGCGGAGTTTGTTGCGAGCTGGTTGATCAAGGACGGGCGGATTCGTCGCGGCCATCTGGGCATCGCGGGACAGGATGCGGCGATCTATGAGCCCCTCGCGCGCCGACACAAGCTGACGCAGCGAACTGGCGTGCGGGTTCAGGAAGTCGTAGCGGGTTCTCCTGCCGAAGAGGCTGGGGTGCGCTCAGGAGACATGATCATCTGGTTCAACCACGACACGGTAGCGAGCGTTCACGATCTTCACCGGTTGCTGGTGGGAGAGGGGATCGAGCGCAGAGCCCGGCTAACTATACTGAGAGACGGACGCCTCGAACACCTTTGGGTGACACCGAGAGAAAGGAGCTAATGTAGACCCGCTCGGGAACTCCGCGACGGTCGCACGCATTCTCGGACATCGGGCGTTGCTTTGGGCCGGTCCCTGAGATAGCCTTAATTGTCATGAGACTTTCGCTGCACCTCGGTGTTGCGCTTTGCCTCGCGGGCCTTCTTTCCGGCTGTCTGACGACCCAGGAGGTATTGACGAGAGTTGGCAATCTTGCCGCTGTCGTTTTCAACAATCTTTCGGTTGGCGCTTACAGGGCGACGCCGCAGCAAGTCCGCGTTGCCGACCAACGCGCTACCGCCTCGTTTAACCGGTTCACGCCCCAAGAAAAAAAGACCTTCAAAGAGTCCGGCACTCGGTATCTGGCGGTTCGCACCGCCGACCCGACGCCTACGCAACAGATAGAGATTCGCAAGAGCATGCAAAAGCAGGGCTCCAGATACGGTGGTACGACGACGAAACCGCCCAGCAAGGTTTATTGTGTGATGATTTGGGACACCCAGTCACGGGAGATCGTTGGCACCGATTGCTACGCCGTGCTCAGCCTTCCAAAACCAGGCAGCGTTGCACGCTTCGATACATACACCGCGCAATACGTTGGCAACTTTTGAGGCGTCACCCTTAAGCAGCGTTTAGCGGAAAAACACAACGCAAGTTATTCGGGCGGAACATCCTGAAGTGAACAAACTGCTACTCCCTTGCGGATACTGCTCGCTCGACTCCCGCGAGCAATATTCCGCTTCCCAAACTCGCTGGCGAAGCGATCCTCTAGACCCCCAAGCTCGCTCTAGTGCGGTAATCCAAGCGCCCCGTTACCGGCAGCCCGTAATCGATCTGGTAGGTTCGGATTGCCCGGCTCGTCATGGGTCCAAAGTCGCCATCAATCGGACCGGGATAATAGCCCAGTCTGGCGAGGCGTGCCTGCGCGCGAGCTAGCGTCGGTCGAGCATAGCTCACATAGGACGGAGCTGGTCGCGTGACATATACGGTCCGATACACCGGAGTGGGTGCGACGAAGCTCACACCGAAAGATGGTCCCCAACCGCCCCATCCCCAGTAGGGACTACCGCCCCAGTAACCGCCACCCCAGTAGCCCGGGCCGTACCACCCACGTCCGCCGCCCCAGTAGCCGCCGCCGCCCCACCTTCCGCAGCGTCCCCCTGCTTGACTTACGTCGGCGATCGCAAACACCAAGACCGCCACGAGAAGCAAGAGTTTTGTCTTCATCATGAGTTCCTTCCTGACGGAAGAAGGTAACTGCAAATCGTGCGATCTTCAAGCCGTCAACCATCGAAGGAGGGGAAAAGCGGACGACCGTATTTCATGAAAGGCCAGGGGATGCTCGCAAGGATTAGAAGCGCCGCAAGAGAGTAGGCAATCGCGGCCCGGAGAAATTTTCCGCGATCCGTTGCTGCCCGCTTGGAAACGGAGTAGCCGACTTGCGCGATCACGACGGCAAGAAGCATGCCGGCCAAATGTTCGACCGCGTAGAAGCGGAGGGCACTATCCTTCATGGCTGCGGCGAAGTTTGTCATGGCCGCACGCGTGATTGGGCTGATTCCGTAGAGGATGAGGCCAAGGATGAGCTGCAGATTCAAAAGGGAAGTGAATATCAGTCCCGCCGTCTTGTCCTTCTTGGTCCATTCAGCGCGTCCAAAGAATCCGCTCCAAACACGAGCCAGCGCCCAAAAACAGGCTAGAATGACGATCCAGCGAAGGAGGCTGTGGGTGTCTCTGAGAAAAAGATAGGGCATGGCAGTAGAACGTGGCGAACTAAATACCTGGCATTCTTCTTCTCGTCACTCACAGTTTCACACGACTTCATCGACGACCAACTCCCTTGGCTCGGCTATTCGCTGCGGCGGGCTTGGGAGTGTGCGAGGTTTGCAGAGCACTTTGGGCGTGTTGGCGACGCGAGCGCACTTGCGGCAAAAGAATCGCGGCTCGGCGACGAGTTCAAGCAGTTTGTCGGAGCGTTTCTCGATGTCACGTTTCGACCACTCGCAAAGTGTTTTTGTCATACGGCAAGGAACAGAGGAATGTCAGGTTGCGCAAGCCGGCTATGAGCGGTAGCATCAGCTCACGAGCTAATCACCATGAGCACACAAACAGCGACCAAGCAAGAATCCAACGCAGTCATCGAAGGCCTTCAGACCGTTTTGGCTGATTCCTACGCCCTGATGGCTCAGACCCATCTCGCGCATTGGAATGTCGAGGGTCCCGATTTCTTCCAACTTCACACCGCTTTCCAAGCCCAGTACGAGGAGCTTTTCGGTGCGATCGATGAAATTGCCGAGCGCCTGCGCGCTTTGGACGTTTTGGCAAATGGCGGATTGAAGACTCTCGCGAAAGACTCGCGCATCGAAGAGTTGGCGGTCGAGGCGACACCCGCAAAGGATTTCGTGGCCCACCTTATCGAATGCCATGAAATTCTCGTTCTTAACGCACGTACGCTGCGTCAGGCCGCCGGTTCTGCGGATGACCTGGAGACCCAGGATCTGATCATTGGCCGACTCCAGGTCCACCAAAAGACTCTCTGGATGCTTAAGAGCTTCCTGAAGAATCTCTAGCACATTGCCGGAGGGGCTCTGCTTCTGAACTTCCGAGGAAGACTCTCTCGGTTTTGGTGACGAGGCGGCGACAGCAATCTGCTAAAGGCTTGCGCTTCGAGCGGGGAAAAATCGAGCGGTTGCATGCAGACTGACAGACAGTTCTTGCGAATCAGTCTCAAGTCTGTATTGTCTGCGCGATGACCGCTTGCCCACTGGAAGCAGGGGAGTGTCCGCCCGTTCGAAAATCCTGGCGGCACGACGCTGCGCGCATTGTTGAGGATCTGTTTCGTTGCACACCTGCTGATTCGTGGAACTTGCTCTTGGATTTGCGAGAGCGCTTGCTCGATGGAGAGGACTGGAACGAAACGCTTGATCTCTTTCTGTCTTGTCGGGAGCGTTTGGAGTCTGAGCAGTATCTACCCTTTTACAGGCTGCGCCGGCTGCTTGCGGAAAGCTTGAGGCTCGAGGCGGGCCGCAATCAGGCTCATGTCGCTTCGCTGCGAGAGGTGCTGCGTCGGAAGCATCGTTCTCTTGCCGACATCAAGCGTACTGTCACTCGGGAGATTTTCGAGCATGATCTGGGCGAGTTAGCGGCTGATCTGATTCAGCTGCGTGTGATTGAGTGTCAGAGCTGAAGGTTGAGGGGGTTGAGAGTAGGCGACGGCACCAACCCTGGAGCCGGATGAAAGAAGTAAAATCCCAATTGCTTGAGGGCCGGGAATCCTGTCACTGGTCCTATTTGAGTTGTCGATAGCGACGGATGAGGCGGTTTGTGGAGGTGTCGTGACGGAGTTCGGGTTCCGACTCGTTTTCCAGTTCCGGGACGATCCGATTGGCGAGCACCTTTCCGAGTTCGACGCCCCACTGGTCGAAGGGATTGATGTTCCAGATGGCGCCCTGGGTAAAGACGTTGTGCTCGTAAAGCGCCACAAGCTTGCCGAGTAAGGAAGGTGTGAGCCGCTCGGCAAGTATGGTGTTCGAGGGACGGTTGCCCTCAAAAACGCGGTGCGGCACGAGCCAGTCCGGCGTGCCGTCGGCCTCAACTTCCTGCGCGGTTTTGCCGAAGGCCAAGGCCTCAGCTTGAGCAAAGACGTTTGCGATCAACATGTCGTGGTGACGGCCGATTGGATTGAGCGTCTTCGCAAAGGCTATGAAGTCGCAGGGAATCAGATGGGTGCCTTGGTGGATGAGTTGATAGAAGGAATGCTGGCCATTGGTACCCGGCTCGCCCCAATAGACAGGACACGTGTCGGTGGTAACCCTCATACCATCCAGTGTGACGTATTTGCCGTTACTCTCCATCGTGAGTTGCTGGAGATAAGCCGGGAAACGTTTGAGATATTGCTCGTAGGGCAGTACCGCGACGGTCTGCGCGCCGAAAAAGTCGCTGTACCAGACCGAAAGCAGGCCCATGAGCACCGGGAGATTGCGCTCAAATGGCGTGGTTCGAAAGTGCTCATCCATTTCGTGAAAGCCATCGAGTAGCGCGCGGAAGTTCTCCGGTCCGATTGCCAGCATCGTCGAAAGTCCGATCGCCGAGTCCATCGAATAGCGTCCGCCTACCCAGTCCCAGAAGCCGAACATATTGGCGGTGTCGATGCCGAATTCGGAAACCTTTTCCGCATTGGTCGAGACGGCCACGAAGTGCTTGGCTACTGCCTTCGTGTCCCCGCCGAGGCCTTTGAGCAACCAATCGCGGGCGCTCTCGGCGTTTGTCATCGTCTCCAGCGTGGTGAAGGTCTTCGACGCCACGATGAAAAGCGTTTCTGCGGGATCGAGGTCGTGAACTGCCTCCGCAAAGTCGGTGCTGTCAACATTGGAGACGAAGCGGAACGTCAATGCGCGTTCGGTGTAGTGCCTTAGCGCCTCGTAGGCCATTACCGGGCCGAGGTCAGAGCCGCCGATGCCTATATTGACGACATTGCCGATGCGCTTGCCTGTGTGACCTTTCCATTCGCCGCCCCGCACACGGTCTGCAAAGGCCGACATCTTGTCGAGGACGGCATGAACCTCCGGCACGACGTTTTCGCCATCAACAACGATTGATGCCTCGCGCGGTGCACGCAGTGCCACGTGAAGAACGGCACGCTTTTCCGTAATGTTGATTTTCTCTCCGCGGAACATCGCGTCTATCCGAGCTCGCAATCCGGATTCCTCAGCCAACTGGAGCAGAAGCTTCAGGGTCTCGTCGGTGATTCGGTTTTTGGAGTAATCGAGGTAAAGTCCCGCTGCCTCGATGGTGAGACGCTCTCCGCGCTTGGCATCATCCGCGAAGAGTTCACGGAGATGAAGCTCGCGGACCTTGTCATAGTGGGCCTGGAGAGCTTTCCAAGCCGGACGGCTGGTGACTGATGAGGCGCTTGATTCCATATTCGTATCTTTTTTTGGTTTTGGTTAGGGAGTCTCCTGGAGGGGCCGGGCCGGAGGACGAATCGTCATACTTTTCTCCTTTTCAGGAGTCACCCTGTTTCGCTTCTTGCTTCGGTTTAGACGATGCGCTCAAGCCGCGCAAGAACTCGACGAGTGAGCGGAGCAACATTTCTTCAACGCGATTCCGCCAGCCGAAGGCTCTAGCGCTTCTCTTGCGGTGGAACATCTGAGCGGTCTTTCAGGACCACAACGGCCAGCCGACCGTCGGTGTGCCAGGGATCCCCGCCACCGTTACGGCCCTCGAGCCGAGGGTGAAAATCGTTGATCCAGTAAACCTCCTGCACCCTATCCACCTTCTCGAGCTCGTTCGCGATGCGGTCACGCTCCGCGTCCACGTTTGGCCCGATATGATGGGTCACCTCGCCAGTGGTGTAGCTAAGACCAACACGCTCGTCGAAGGTCGCCGCTCCCAGCCACATTGGACGTCCCGATTCTCTTTCTTCTGAGTGCCAGAATCGCACGTGGTGCCTTTGCCGCGGACTGTTCCCGACAGGTTGCTCGAAAGCCAGATCTTGCTTGCGGCCGAAAAGATAGAGAGAGCTCACCGGAGCTTCGTCATCCGGACGCCTGAAAACCGAGTCGACTGCGATGCGGACGCTGCTCCGGAACGTGATAGGATCTGCTGGATACCATCCGGCCGCTATCATGGCTTGAATGACTTGAGTCTCCGTGCCAGCAACGCTGATGTTGACGGGGTCGCCTGGATGCCCATCTCCTGTGTGGGTGACCCGATCCACGCCGGTCAGGGCTCGATGGTGGCGGAAGTAGATTTTCCAGAGCCACGGAACGAGCAAATACGCGGCGGCAGCCCATGCGACCAACAGCCAAAGAATCAGCTTCCACGCCGCTAACCGCCAACGACGTCGTCGCGCCTCTGCAACATTCCCGGCGGGCGCTTTTGATTCAGATTCTTGGGACATGGAAGCTTTCCTTGAATGCGCAAACGCCGGCTTGCCGGGAGGGCGAGGCTCTCCGTCGATGCTCGCCCGAACGTCAGAAGATCACTTCAGGCAAGACACCAGGACTTCCAGATAACCACGTTGTTTCCCGACAACCCGTTAATCATCCTGGTAATCCCTGTCTCACCGGTATCCTTCAGCGCCTCTGGATGATCTCGTTGATCGCCGCGAATCGACGCCTCACCGTCGGAGATGAGGGGTATCACTTTCGCGCCCAAGCACGCGCTTCGACTGCCTTGCTATGCCGGTTGACCGGCCTTGACGATCTCGGCAAAGCTACGGACTTCGAGGCTCGCGCCGCCTACCAGTGCGCCGTCGATATCTGGCTGGGAGAGCAGTTCTTTCGCATTGGATGGCTTCACACTTCCGCCGTATTGGATTCGTACTTTGCTGGCAGTGCCCTTGTCCGAGAGTTCTTCAAGCACAGAGCGCACGTGAGCGTGCGCGTCCTGCGCTTGTGCCGAAGACGCCGTCTTTCCTGTTCCGATCGCCCATACCGGTTCATAGGCGATTACGGTTTCCAGGAGTTGTTCGGCGCTAACTCCCGCCAGACCGCCGCGCAATTGTTTATTCAGAACTTGCTTTTCCGTTCCAGCCTCCCGTTCCTCAAGCGTCTCTCCCACGCAGAGTATCGGCTTAAGCTCGTTGGCATGCGCCGCGAGCACCTTCTTGTTGATCAGAGAATCGGTTTCTCCGAAAATCTGCCGCCGTTCGCTGTGGCCGATGATGACATACTTAACGAAGAGTTCGCGAAGCATGGTCGCGCTGATTTCGCCGGTGTAGGCGCCGGATTTCTCGAAATAGAAATTCTGCGCTCCGAGGCGGATCTTTTGAGAACCTCCGAGCTGTTCGGAAAGTTTGGGGAGAGCCGTGAACGGTGGTGCGATGACAATTTCTACGGTCGTGACTTCCTCGACCTCTGAGCGGAAGGCGTGGAGAAAAGTCTCCGTCTCCGTGATTGTCATGTTCATCTTCCAGTTCGCAGCAATGATTTTCTTGCGCATGGTTTTTTAAGTTTCGAAATTACTTCTCGCTTAAGTTTGCCACTCCCGGAAGCGTCTTGCCTTCGAGAAGTTCGAGGGACGCGCCGCCGCCGGTGGAGGCGTGGCTTACTTTGTCCACGACCTTGAATTTCTTCGCCGCGGTGGCGGTGTCGCCGCCGCCAACGACCGATATTGCTCCGTCGGCAGTCGCTGAGGCAATGGCTTCGGCCATGCTCTTGGTGCCTTCGGCGAACCGATCGAATTCAAACACCCCGGGCGGACCGTTCCAAATGATTGTCTTTGCGCGGGCGATCACGTCGGCGAAAAGCTGGCGGCTTTTAAGACCGGCATCGAGGCCCATCCATCCCACGGGAATTCCAGTCTTGTCCTCCACGACTTGAGTCTTCGCATCAGCGTCGAACTTGTCACCGCAGACGAAATCGACGGGGAGATGGATCTTTACGCCCTTGGCTCTTGCGCTTTGCATCAACTCATCGACGATTTTTGCGCCTTCCGGATCGTAAAGGCTCTCGCCAATCTCCATGCCGTCCAGGACCTTCTTGAAGGTGAAGGCCATCCCGCCTCCGATGATGATCTCGTCCGCCTTGTCGAGAAGGTTTCGGATAAGCGGAATTTTGTCAGCCACTTTCGCGCCGCCGAGGATGGCGAGCACGGGGCGCTTCGGATTCTCGAGCACGGATCCAAAGGCATCGAGCTCCTTTTGCATGAGAAATCCCGCGACCTTCTCCGGCAAATTGACGCCAACGACAGATGAATGCGCCCGGTGAGCTGTGCCAAAGGCGTCGTTGACATAGACATCGCCAAGCTTTGTGAGCGACGCGCGAAAGGCCTCCACCTTCTGAGGATCGGCTTTTGTCTTGGTGCCGTCCTTGTTCTTCGCCTTTCCCTCTTCCTCGATGTGGAAACGAAGGTTTTCGAGCAGGGCGACCTCGCCGGGCTTGAGCGAGGCACACGCCGCTTCGACCTCCGGGCCCACACAATCGGATAGGAACTTCACGGGCTTTCCAAGAAGCTCCTCGAGTTTGGCCGCAACCGGTTTGAGCGAGAATTTTTCCACCCGGTTGCCATCCGGCCGGCCAAGGTGGCTCATCAATACGAGAGAGCCCCCTTGGTCGAGGATGTACTTGATCGTCGGTAGCGCTGCTGTGATTCGAGCGGGGTTTGTGATCGCCCCGGTCGCCTTGTCTTGCGGCACGTTGAAGTCCACCCGCATGATGGCACGCCGACCCTTCAACGGAATATCGGTAATCGACTTTTTCATAAGAAATTCGCTTGGCGAATTTCTACGCGATTTGCTTGAGCAAATCGACGCACCGGTAGCTGTAACCCCACTCGTTATCGTACCAACTGACCAGCTTGAAGAACGTGCTATTCAGTTCGATACCACTGCCGGCGTCGAATATGCTGGAACGCGTATCGTGAACGAAATCAGTCGAAACGACCTCGTCGTCCGTGTAGCCGAGAATTCCCTTAAGGTAGGTCTCGCTGGCGTTCTTCATCGCGGCGCAGATTTCCTTGTAACTTGTTTGCTTAGTCGTCTTGACCGTCAGGTCAACGACGGAGACCGTCGGTGACGGAACCCGAAAGGCCATTCCAGTAAGCTTGCCCTTGACTTCCGGACAGACCAGGCCGACAGCCTTGGCGGCGCCTGTTGTGCTCGGAATAATGTTGGTGGCTGCGGTTCGTCCGCCCTTCCAATCCTTGCGCGACGGACCGTCAACCGTCTTCTGTGTGGCCGTGTAGCTGTGTATGGTGGTCATGAGCCCTTCCTCGATGCCAAAACCTTCCTTGAGCAGAACGTGGACAAGCGGCGCCAGACAGTTCGTCGTACAGCTCGCGTTCGAAATAATATTATGCTTCGCGGCGTCGTATTTGTCATTGTTGACGCCGATGACGATCGTAATATCCTCGCCTTTCCCCGGGGCCGAAATGATGACTTTCTTTGCGCCCGCATCGAGATGACCCTTGGCTTTTGCGGCTTCGGTGAATAGGCCCGTCGATTCAATAACAACGTCCACACCGAGTTCTTTCCAGGGAAGGGCAGCGGGACCTTCCTTGACGGCCAGACACTTGATCTTGTTCCCGTTCACCACCAGGGTGTCATCCTCAGCGGCACCCGAAGACTTCTCGCTGTAAACTTCGCCCTTGAATCCCCCCTGCGTCGAGTCGTACTTGAGCAGATACGAGAGGTTATCCGCCGGAACAAGATCGTTTACTGCAGCGACCTTGTAGCCCTGATCGAGGAGTCCTTGCTCAACCATCGCGCGAAAGAAAAGCCGTCCGATGCGTCCGAAGCCGTTAATGCCGATTGTAGCCATGTGAATGTAGTAGTTGGGGTTTGTTGGGGAGACCAGTTAAGTCCCACGAGGGCGGGAGCGTCAACTATCAAAAACGCCGGTTCTTGCGAAGAGCCTCGTCCAACAGCATTTGCGCCGCTTCATCGTGACTCAATCGCGTCGAGTCGATTCGAAAGTCGGCTGTCAAACTGTACAGTTCGCGCCGGATGCTCAAAAGCTCGTCAAACGTCTTTCTTTGATCTTCGGTTTGCAGCAGGGGGCGCCTGCCGCTGCGGATCGCTCGCTCGAAAAGCGAATCCGGGCTCGCATCCAGCCAGGCTACGACGCCGATCCTTTTGAGGGTCTCTCGATTCGCCGGGCGAAGGACGAGGCCTCCGCCTGTGGAGAGTACGATCCCGCAGACTCCCACCAGGTTCTCGAGCGTGCGCTGTTCCGCATCGCGAAAGTATTCCTCTCCGCTGCGCGAGAAAATCTCGGCAATATTGCGACCTTCGCTCTGTACAACGAGTTCGTCGGTATCGACAAAGCGATGGCCGGTGAGACCGGCAAGACGACGGCCCACCGAAGACTTCCCGCAGCCCATGAATCCTATGAGAACGAGGTTGGGTAGCACCCCCTCACACTCTCATAACATTCTTTGCGCGTGAACCCTTTTGATCTTCGTAAAGTTCATACTCGACTTCCTCGCCCTCTTTCAGCGTTCTGAAACCTTTGGTCACGATCGCCGAGAAATGAACAAAGATATCGCCATTCACCGCAGGATCCACGATGAACCCAAATCCCTTTTTCTCGTTGAACCACTTTACTATTCCTCTGGCCATATACTTCTGGTAGTTTTTGATGCGTCGATCGAAGCAGCGCCTCAGTTTGGACGCGTGGACGCGTCAATCGACGTTCGCAATACTAATTGTTACGGAAGATGGAGCAAACTTCGGGCCAACCCGCGCTGGTCGGTGTGGTGATGGGCAGTAAATCGGACTGGGAAACGATGCGTGAGGCTTCGGGAATGCTGGACAGGCTGGCGGTGCCTCACGAGTGCAAGGTTGTCTCCGCGCACCGTACTCCCGGTCTCATGGCAGATTATGCGAGGTCCGCTGCCGAGCGTGGTCTCCGGGCAATCATCGCGGGAGCTGGGGGGGCGGCCCATTTGCCTGGAATGATTGCCGCGCAGACGCTGTTGCCGGTCCTCGGCGTTCCCATCCAGAGCCGCGCTCTGAACGGAGTCGATTCCTTGCTCTCAATCGTACAAATGCCTGCAGGAATCCCAGTTGCAACATTCGCAATTGGCATTGCGGGGGCAAAGAACGCCGCGCTTTTTGCGGCTGCACTGCTGGCTGGCGACTATCCTGCGATTGGGGAGGCACTGTCGGACTTTCGGCGCCAGCAGAGTCAGGACAGCCTAGATAGCAAACTGGAGAGTTGAAGACGCGGGTCGTTACCGCTCCGGAAGGGCTCCGGGAAGCCGCCGAGCTCCTGGCCTCAGGAGACCTCGTAGCTCTGCCAACGGAAACCGTGTATGGACTCGGTGCCGCTGCCCTTGATCCTCTGGCGTGCGCAAAAATCTTCGAAGCGAAGGAACGCCCCCTCAGTGATCCACTGATAGTGCATCTTCCTGATATTGAATGGCTAGAGCGTATATCTCAGCCTAACGAACTCGCCATCCGACTCGTGGAAGAGTTTTGGCCCGGACCGCTCACGATGGTGTTGCCGCGCACGAAACTGGTGCCCGATCTTGTAACCTCCGGGCAGGACACAGTGGCTTTGCGCATGAGCGCCCATCCGATTTTTCGGCAAATCGCCCAAATCTATGGCAAGCCGATTGCAGCGCCCAGTGCCAACCGTTTCGGCCGGATCAGTCCGACGGCTGCCGAGCATGTAGTGGCGGAACTCGGAGGGCGCATTCCGTTGATCGTGGACGGTGGACCCTGTGTCCACGGCCTCGAGTCGACTATCGCTCTCGTCCTCGAGCAAGGTGTGGAAATTTTGCGACACGGGCCGATCACAAAGGAGCGATTGTCTGAACTTGGTATCGTCTTGCCGCGGGATGCACGCATTTTGACACCCGGGACGATGGAGAGTCACTATGCCCCGCGCACGCCTTTGATTATTTCACGGCGGTCAGACACTGGTCATTTCGAAGGAAGGTGCTGGCCCAAGAAGACCGGTGTGATCCTCTGGTCGCAATCGGAAGAGGAATTTGAGTGCGTGGAATATCTCAGCCGCAAG
The DNA here is from genome assembly GCA_036525415.1 of Terrimicrobiaceae bacterium. GTDB lineage: Bacteria > Verrucomicrobiota > Verrucomicrobiia > Chthoniobacterales > Terrimicrobiaceae > DASTFP01. The sequence continues at coordinate 68,584 of DATDAL010000075.1, forward strand.
CAGGATTTTCGGGAAGCGGCCGCCAATCTTTACGCCGCGATGCGCCGGCTTGACGAAGCGGACCTGGACCTGATCGTTGCAGAAGCCGTGCCTGAGACTGGCTTGGGCGTTGCGATCATGGAGCGTTTGCGCAAGGCTGCCGCGCGTGAGTAACGAACGCAAGCTGAACACGAGGGCAACGGGCGTGATTGCCTTGGCGGTCATGTGTTCGCGAGTGCTCGGCCTTGTGCGTGAAATGCTCTTTGCGGGGCTGTTTGGTTCAGCTCTCATGGGGATCTTTACGATCGCCTTTCGCGCTCCCAATTTGCTTCGCGATCTTTTCGCCGAGGGGGCTCTCTCGACGGCGTTCATCACGGTTTTTTCGCAGAAGATCGAGAAGGAAGGCAATCGGTCGGCTTGGTCGCTGGCATCCAAAATGATGACGCTGACCGCTATTTTCATGAGCGGCGTCAGTTTGCTCGGCGTCATCTTTGCCAAGGAGCTCATCGGCATTCTGGCGCCAGGATTCGCGCCGCAGGACGCGAGGCTTACGATCCAGCTTACCCAGATCATGTACCCCTTTATCTTGTTGGTGTCGCTGGCTGCGCTGGTGATGGGGATGCTTAACGCCAAGAATGTCTTCGGCGTTCCTGCGATGGCGTCGAGCTTTTTCAATATCGGCTCGATCGCAGGTGGAGTTCTTTTCGGCTGGCTATTCGACCCGGGGTTCGGCGAAAAAGCCCTGACCGGTCTTGCGATTGGTACGTTGGTTGGCGGGCTTCTTCAGTTTGCGGTTCAGCTTCCGAGCCTCCGCCGGGTCGGCTACAAATTCCGCCCCGACCTTCGATGGAGGGATCCGGGCATCCGGAAGATTCTCCTCCTCATGGTGCCGTCGGCCATCGCCGCCAGCGCCGTGCAGATCAACGTTATGGTCAATAGCAGCTTCGCTTCGTTTATCGGAAAAGAAGCGGTGTCGTGGTTGAATTTCGCCTTTCGCCTGATGCAGTTGCCGATTGGGGTGTTTGGTGTGGCTGTGGCGACCATTACGCTGCCGGTCGTATCGCGGATCGCCGTGCATTCGGATCGCTCGGAATTTGGTCCCACTTTGGGTAAAGCCATGCGGCTCGCGGTATTCCTTACCCTTCCGTCGGCGGTTGGCCTTTTCTTCCTCGCGCAGCCTATCATCGGCGTCATTTACGAGCGCGGGGAGTTCAAGCCCACCGACACCCTGCAGACTGGGCTCGCTCTTCAATTTTATTCCATAGGTCTGGTTGCCTATTCCTGCATCAAGGTGCTTTCCCCGGCGTTTTATGCCATCGACAAAAAGTGGACTCCGATGTGCGTAAGCTTTGCTGCCATTGGCCTGAATTTTTGCCTTAATTACTTTTTCATTTTTCGACTTGGGCTTGGGCAGCGAGGACTGGCGCTGGCTACCTCCCTTTCAGCGACCGCGAATTTTCTAGCGCTGTATCTGCTGATGCGCCACGATGCGCGAACGCTGGAAACCCGGCGCTTCCTGGGCGCTGTCGTGCGCTGTGGCCTGGCCTCGGCGGCCCTTGGTCTCGTGTGCTGGTTGGGCGCAGACTACAGCGCTTCGTGGCTGGGAAATCCAAGCCTCTTGCGCAGAGCTGCGGCACTGTTGGCGGTGATCGCGTGCGCCGGGAGTGCCTATCTCATCGTATGCTTTGCACTCCGCGTCGAGGAAGTAACGACATTCTGGGGACTGCTGAGCGCAAAGTTCCTTCGCCGCGCGAACTAGAGGGCCAAAGTTTTCTTCTCTAGAATCAAAAGTTTCCTAATGAATCGGTCCTTGCGCCGTTGACTTGGTAGAAACGCATGTCTTCCGAAGAGATCATCGTCTGGGCGCTCGAGCGCTATGAAAGGCCGCTCATCAGCTATGCAAAGACAATAACTGGGGATCTGGAGTCGGCGCGTGATGCCGTGCAGGAGACATTTCCTTAGGCTCAGCCGGCAAGACATAGGAGCCCTGGAGCCGCGGCTTGTTCCGTGGCTGTTTTTCGTTTGTCGGAATTGCGCGCTCGATCACGTCCGAAAGATTGCCCGCTTTTCCGGCGACTCGATCGATGAGGAACAGCCCGCGGAGAATCCAAGTCCCGCCGCAGAGGCCGCGGCCGCCGAAGAGTCGGACCGTTTGAGATGGCTGGTCGATCAACTGCCGTTACACCAAAGGGAATTGATCCAGCTCAAATTTGAAGCCGGCTTAAGCTACAAGCAAATTGGCGAAGCCATGCGCATCAGCGCTTCAAACGTCGGCGTGCAGCTCCACTCTGCCATCCAAACGCTCCGTCGGCTTTGGAGACGCGAAAATACAGGAGCCATCCGATGAAAATTGAAGATCCTCGCGTGACGGATTACGCGCTTGGCGAACTGCGCGCGGCAGCGTGTGAAGAATTCGAAAAGGAACTTGCGCAATCGGAAGAACTTCAGCGCGAACTGGAAGAAACCGCCTTGCTTTGCGGGAAGCTCGGTGCTCTCCCTCTCGAGGAGCAAGGTTTCGAGGAAGAGACACGCATGCAGCTAAGGGAGGAGTGCCTTCGCAATGTGCGAATCGTGAGGCGTGAGCGAAACTTCCGCCGCGTTGCCTGGGCCGGCGCGCTTGGCGCACTCGCGGCATGTCTCTTGCTGGCGCCTCTCATCCCTTGGACTGCGGTTCTTTCGCGTTCGCCCATGCGCGATAAGCAGCAGAGAAGCGCCGATCTCCAGGTTGTCCCCCAACGCGAGGAATCCACGCCCGCTTCCAAGCAGGGCCAAGCTTCTACCTCCCAGCTTGTGGCGAAATCAGCGCCCGCTACGGCCGCTGTTCCTCCAAACGAGCAGGGCAGGGGTCTGACGGGTCTTCCGGCCCAAACTCGGTTGGAGTCCACGACGGTCACGAGCGTCCCGACAGCAAAGGCTGCGGCTCCCGGTGCTCCATCTGCACAACCGGCATCAGCCGCCTCCCATACCAGCGGCAAGCCTATTGGAGTCTCCATGAGCGGGCTTGGACAAGGGTTGGGTAGCGGCATGGCATCTGGCTCGGACAAGGAATCTCGCCGGTTCAAGCGCGTGACAGATGAGGAATTCAACACCGAGGCCTACGACGAGATTCAGGAAAACCGATTTCGCGATGCGAAAGACAACCCGCTCTCGACCTTCTCGATCGATGTTGACACCGCGAGCTATTCTAACGTTCGCCGGTTTCTTCGAAGCGATCAACTTCCGCCTTCCGGAGCGGTACGCACCGAGGAGTTGATCAACTATTTCTTCTATGACTATCCGGACCCTGAAGCCGGGAACCCTTTTTCGGTCAACATCGAGGTCAACCGCGCACCGTGGAACCTGAAGCATGAGCTCGTCCGTGTCGGACTCAAAGGCCGCAGCATCTCCGTATCTGAGCGTCCTTCAAGCAACTTGGTATTCCTCATCGATGTCTCCGGCTCGATGCGTGACGAGGCAAAGCTGCCCTTGCTCCGACGCTCCCTTCGAGCTCTTGTGGACAACCTGTTGCCGGAGGACCGTGTGGCCATTGTCGTCTATGCGGGCTCGTCCGGCCTTGTGTTGCCCTCGACAAAGGGGGAGAACAAAGATCGGATTCTCAAAGCGCTCGATGAGCTTGAAGCGGGAGGCTCGACGAATGGCGCCGAAGGCATCCGGCTCGCTTATCAGACGGCGCGCGAGAATTTTTTGCGACAGGGAAACAATCGCGTGATCCTCTGCACGGACGGCGATTTCAACGTCGGCGTGACCAACCAAAGCGAGTTGATCTCGCTTATTGAAAAAGAACGGTCGTCCGGCGTTTTCCTTTCTGTGCTCGGGTTTGGCACAGGCAACTTGAAAGACTCGACCATGGAGAAGCTGGCTGACAAGGGCAATGGCAACTATTCGTACATCGATTCCCTTACCGAGGGCCGCAAAGTCCTTGTCGAGCAGATGGGTTCGACGCTTTTCACAATCGCAAAGGACGTGAAAGTGCAGGTGGAATTTAACCCGGCGCTCGTTGCCGGCTACCGCCTCATCGGTTACGAAAACCGGCTGCTTGCGAAGGAGGATTTCAATGATGACAAGAAAGACGCAGGAGAAATCGGCGCCGGACACACCGTGACTGCTCTCTACGAAATCGTGCCGGCCGGCCAGACCTTGCCCGACAAGCCAGCGGTCGATCCCCTGAAATATCAAGCGCCTGCCGTGCAGCGATCGCTAGATGAATTGCTGACAGTTAAGCTTCGCTATAAGGCGCGTGATGGTGACACAAGCCGGTTGATTGAATCGCCCGTCCAGGCGCCCACGGACAAGACTTTCGACCAGGCGTCGAAAGACTTCCAGTTCGCGGCAGCTGTGGCTGCCTTCGGTATGAAACTTCGGCGCTCTCCCGACGCAGGGGAGATTTCCTGGGAGGAGATACAGAGGATCGCGCGAAAGAATCTTGGCGAAGACCCGGGCAGCTATCGGGCGGAATTTCTCACCTTGGTCGAAAAGGCGCGGCAGCTCGGCGAAGCCCAATCTCAAAGAGGAGACGACATCAAATGAAAGTTTCTCTTGGGGTTCGCGGGAACGGTTTTGCAAGATCGCGCTTGCACATCTCGGGAATTTCTGTTCTGTTATCTGAGCAGGTTAGAGCCCCTTTGGGGCGTTGGTAGATTGCTAGTTGTGTCAGTTGCGGTGAGAACCGCAGGCTCTCAGTGGCGATTTGAAATCCGATGACCGGAAACAGCCGCAGAGACTCGCCTCGACAATACAGACAATCAAATGGCAACCAAACTTTATGTCGGAAATCTTTCTTTCGACACCACAGAAAATGACATTCAGGACCTTTTCGCCGAAGTCGGCACCGTTCGCGAAGCGATCCTCATTCAAGACAAACTGACCGGCAAGTCGCGCGGGTTCGGCTTTGTAACGATGTCCACTGATGAGGAAGCACAGAACGCCGCCCAGCGGTTAAACGGGAAGGCGTTGCATGGTCGCAACCTTACCGTAAACGAAGCTCGACCGCGCGAAGAATTCGCGGGTGCGGGCGGCGGCGCTCGCAACAAGAACTTCGGCGGCGGCAACAACCGCGGCGGACGTTCGCGGCGTTACTAAGCGCATCTCTAAAAACACAGTTTCGAAATCGCTCAGCGCTGCCGTCTATTGACGGCAGCGCTCATGCCGGGTTGGGCGATTTTCTACGGCATTTTCTCTATCTCACGATGCCGCGTTTGCTCGCTTCGATGAACGCGAGGAGGTGAGAAATGTGGCTGTTCGAGGGAAGTTCGGCCCGGATGTTCTCGCAGGCTTGTTTGACGTTCAGGTTGGCGCGGCAGAGGAGTCGGTAGGCCTCGCGCAGCGAGCGGATCTCCTCGGCGCTGAATCCACGGCGTTCGAGGCCGACTTGGTTGACTCCCCGGATTTCCGCCGGATTGCCGTCGGCAATCATGAACGGTGGAACGTCCTGCACGATCTTGGTGCAGCCGCCTAGTATCGCGTGCTTGCCGATACGGCAGTATTGATGCACCCCGCAAAGCCCGCCGATAACAGCGTAGTCTTCAACGATGACATGGCCGGCGAGCGTGCCGTTATTGGAAAAGATGACCTGGTCGCCAACAGTGCAGTCGTGGGCAACGTGCGAATAAGCAAGAAAATTGTTGTGACTGCCGATCACGGTTTTCGTATCCGGCATCGTGCCACGATTTACGGTGCAAAATTCTCGAAAGCTGTTGTGGTCGCCGATCTCAAGGAACGTCGGCTCGCCCGTGTATTTAAGATCCTGGCTGCGCTGGCCGATCGAACAGTACGGGAAGAAACGGTTGCCTTGCCCGATTGCACAAGGGCCAGCCACCGTGACATGATTTGCGAGAACGCATCCGGCGCCAATAGTAACCTGCGGGCCAACGACGCAGTAGGGACCGATCTCGACATCTTCGGCAACGCGCGCGCCGGGATCGACAATTGCTGTGGGGTGAATCATTTCCAGGGCTATCGGAAGATCGGAGCAGTTCATTTGTCCACCAGCCCGAAGAGAAGCTGGGCCTCGGACACTACTTCGTCATTGACGATGCATTTGCATGCCGCTTTGCCCAGACGCTTCTTGATGCTCAGCATCTCGCAATGGATGAAAAGGGTGTCCCCAGGAAACACTGGCTTCCTGAATTTGACGCCGTCGGCGCTCATGAAGTAGCCGATCTTTCCCGCGTTTTCGGTCTTGTGCATCATCACGATGCTTGCAACTTGAGCCATCGCTTCGACCTGGAGGACCCCTGGCATTACCGGATGGCCCGGGAAGTGGCCCTGAAAATAGGGTTCGTTGATTGTGACAGTCTTCACGCCGATTGCTTTGGTGTCCTCCTGAAATTCAATGATGCGGTCCACCATGAGGAATGGGTAGCGATGAGGCAGGGCGCGCATAATTTCCTTGATGTCAAGCACACCTGCCGCCGCGGCGACCGGGCGCGGGGCCATGGCGAGGTATTCGGAGTGGCGCTTTACGAGGCAACGAGCAGCCTCGGTATTGGGTCCATGCCCGGGCTTGACAGCGACGACGTGCCCGCGCAGGCGGCGGCCGCTCAGAATAAGGTCTCCAATGATGTCGAGAATCTTGTGGCGGACGAATTCATCAGGAAATCGGAGCGGCTCCTTGCTGAGCACACTGTCTCCGCGTGCGACGATCGCGTTCTCGATGCTCCCTCCCTTGATAAGCCCCTTGTCCATGAGCGGCTTGACGTCCTCGTAAAAGACAAACGTGCGCGCGCTGGCTATTTCCTTTTCGTAGAAGTCGGGGGTAATTTCGGCACTCAGGTATTGGGTGAAGCGTCCGCCGGGTCCCACTTGCGTGCAGGAAACGCGGAAATTCGAGTCTGGCAGGATTGTGATGATGGATTCTCCGATCTGAATGACAATTGGCTCGCGCGGTTCGAGAAAGGAACGCACGGCGTCCTGTTCGACTATGCCGGCCTCTTTGATCATTCCCACGTAGGGAGCGGCGCTGCCATCGCCGATAGGAGGTTCGTTGGAATCCATTTCGACGAGCGCGTTATCAACCCCCATGCCAGCAAGCGCGGAGAGGACGTGCTCGACCGTATGGATCTTGACGCTGCCTTCGACGAGCGTGGTGGCGCGCTCGACCGTTTTGACGTTCTCAACCCTGGCTTCAATGACCGGATCGTCGGGCAGATCCGAGCGCTTAAACTTGAAGCCATGGTCGGTCGGCGCGGGGTGAAGCGTGAGGGTGACGTTCTCGCCCGTGTGCAAGGCGGTGCCTACGAGGCGGGCTGAGGATGCGAGGGTGCGTTGTTTTTCCACGGTGTAAATTCCAGATTCGCGCCGTCTCCCGCGCCCCGTTCCTGGGGAGGCGAGGAGATCCGGAAGCTCCTGCTGATCTATGAGCTTGGCCCGCCGGACAGCAGCAAGTCTATGTATTTTTGATTGCCCTTGCGGAGTCTGGCAACCAAGCTCCTTCCGATGGCAGCGAGCAACTGAATTGCGGCTCCGGGTTGGAGTCCAGCCAGTACGCCGAGCGTGGTTCGCGTGATGCAAAGCAGTTCGCAGGGTTCGGTGGCGGTCACGTTTGCCGAGCGTGGACCGTCATCAACGAGGGAAACTTCGCCGAAGAAATCGCCGGCTGAAAGGCTAGCGAGCTCAATTTCACCGGCACCGCGCTTTACGGTCACTCGGACGCTTCCACGCAAAATGACGTACATGCAATGGCCAACTTCGCCGGCATTGATGATGCGTTGACCGGCTGGGTAATGTTCAATGGCGCTTTGCTCGAGCAGAATATGAAGCTCATCGCTGCCCAATTCGGCGAATACAGAGAACTTCGCCAGAAGCTTGTCATCATAAGGGATTTTGCGTGGTGATTTTTCCATCGAGCAGAGAAATGTGGCGCGCTGCCAGCCGGGCCAGCTCTTCGCTGTGGGTGACAATAACAAGCGTGGCAATTTTTTGGGAAGCAATCTTTAGAAGTGTCTGGGTGACGCGTTGCGCGCTCCCACTATCGAGGTTTCCGGTCGGCTCGTCAGCGAGAAGGATTTTGGGCTGTCCCGCGATGGCGCGTGCAATGGCTGCGCGCTGCATCTCGCCGCCGCTCAACTGGTGGGGATAGTGCTTCTTGCGTTTTGCGAGATCGACCAAGTCAAGAGCCTCGGCAACTCGCCGGCGTGTTCTGCGCTCGCCGCGCAACAGGAGCGGCAGTTCGACGTTCTCCGCGACGGTCATGTGGGGAAGCAGATTAAAAAACTGGAAGACGATGCCGAGGTCGTGGCGCCGGTACCGGGTGAGTTCACCATCCCTGGCATCGTGGAGCGCGAGGTCGCCGATCCAGATCTCCCCGGAATCCGGCGTGTCGAGCCCGGCGAGCAAATTGAGAAGTGTGCTCTTGCCGCAGCCGCTGGGACCGGTGACTGCGGTGAACTCGCCAAATGAGATTTCCAAGCTGACATTATCAAGCGCGCGGATGCCGCCTTCGCCTTTGGAATAGATTCGCGTAACCCTGTTGAGACGAATCATAGTAGCTTGAAAAGTTGAGGGCGTGGACATCAAGAATCAAGTCGAGTTCCAGATCCTGGATGAAACGGAGGATTTTCTTGCCGTGGACAAGCCCGCAGGTCTTCTGGTCCATCCCACGAAGCCTGGCGGACCGAGAACCCTCTGGAACGAGCTGTGTGAATTGCTCGGATATGAACTTGCGACGGGCGGGCAGGTCTCTATCGTAAATCGCCTTGACCGCGAAACGAGCGGCGTCCTACTTGTGGCCAAAAACGCGCAGGCCGCCCGCGCGGCGGGGATCGCGATGCAGCGAGGCGCTATCCGCAAGGAGTATGTAGCATTGGTTTTTGGCTGGCCCGAATGGGATGAGCAACGGGTTGAAGGCCCGATTTTGCGGTTGGGCGAGATCGGCCCATCGTCCGTTTGGCTCGAGCGGACGGTTCATCCCCACGGCGCGCCCGCCGTGACGCGATTTCGCGTCGAGAGGCGATTAAGCCTTCCGCAGGATCGCCGGTTTTCCGTGCTGACCGCCTGGCCGCAGACGGGCCGCACCCATCAAATTCGGGTGCACCTGGCTTCAGCTGGTTTCCCACTTCTGGGTGACAAAATCTACGCGCGGGGGAACCATCATTACTTGGACTTCATCGATCGCGGATGGTCGGAGGAAATTGCTGCAGAACTCTGGCTTCCGCGTCATGCTTTGCACTCCGCGAAGCTTTTCTTGGATCTTTGCGGCCGAAAGTTCGTCTGGACCAGTGGATTGCCTGCCGATTTGAGCGCCTTGATTGGGGATGCGCCTGGGGTGGTCGCCGAGCAAGCCGGCGCGAAGACCGCAGGAGCGACGCCGACGGCCTCGTCTGCCACGACCCACTCATCGTAAATAGTATCCTCAAATCTTGCGCCAGCCGGCCGCCGCTCGATGGCTCTGTCGAAGCGTCGATCATTGTCGAACACCCGAAGGCTTGTGGGCACTGTTGGCAGCCGCGGTCCGTTCGTTCGGTTGCAGAGATAAGTGTCAACGGCTTATGAAGCTGGCAAAAGGCGTTTCGTCTTCCTCAAGAAATACGCAAAAGGCGCGGGCCTTACCCAAACTCGTCCGGAAAGGGCCGCTAAGCGTAGCACTCCTTTAGGAGGGCTTCGAATCGTGCTTCTCCAAAAGAGCAAGAGCAACTTAGGATGCGTTGGCGTCCCTACCTCTCGAGCGACGCCCGTCATTTATGCAATATTGCACTTCACGTCTGATGTTTTTCACCCTCTCAACTCTGGCGGTGTCCGCTCAAGCAGACTTCACGACCTTTCTCAGTAACGGGCCGTCCTCTAATCGGGTGGACATAGTCTTTTTGGGTGACGGCTATACGGCTCAAGAGCTCGACCTTTACCAGACGCACATCAACTCGATGATGGCTCACTTCTTCGATGAAGGAGAGGACCCATTTCCGCGTTACAAGAGTTACTTTAATGCACACCGCGTCGACGTTATCTCGCAGCAGTCAGGCGCCGACGATCCGAGCGTCAGCGCCTTTGTCAATACAGCACTCGACGCCACCTACCGTTTCGACGGCGTCACACAGCGACTTCTCTATGTAAATGATGGGAAGGCCAGCGCTGCACTCTCTGCGGGTTTGGACGGGGCGTTGACAGCCGATATGAAGCTCGTAACGGTCAACGCTACGCAATACGGCGGAGCTGGCGGCACCTACGCTGTCTACGCCGGTGGCAATGGCTCGGCGGCGGAAGTCGCGCTTCACGAACTTGGTCATTCTTTCGCCGGCCTAGCCGACGAATACGGCGGGTTCACAACCATCTATGCCGGACCCGAACCTTCCCAGCCAAACGTCACAAAAGATCCCACCGGCGCAAAGTGGGCGCGTTGGAACGGTTACAACCAGCCTCGTATCGGTACGATCGGCGCCTACGATGGTGGCCGTTACTATGACCACGGCATCTACCGGCCCTCACTCAACTCCAAAATGCGCGTGCTCGGTGAACCGTTCGACGCGGTAAGCCGTGAGGAGTTCATATTAGACATCTACCGCATTGTCGATCCGGTCGATTCATGGCTGAGCAACGCCGAGCCGCTCAGCGATCCCGTCAAGCTCTGGGTTGACACCATTGATCCCGCGATCATTCAACACCAATGGCTTGTGAACGGGACGTTGGTGGCCGGCGCGATCGGCGAGGAATTTGATCCCATTGACTTTGGTTTTGGGCCTGGCACATACACCATCACGTCACGCAATTTCGACCCAACCGACTGGGTGCGAAGCTACCCGGAACTCCTCCAGCACGATATCACTTGGACGGTAACCTACACTGTTCCCGAGCCGTCATCAATCGTGCTCGCCGTCGTTGCGTCTTGCTGGCTGGTCGTTAGCAGATTGCGGACGCGCCTAACCCCAAAAGGTTCGTTTCGGCAAATCCCGGAATAGGAGGTGCAACAATCGTTATTGCGTGCAGGCAAACCTCCCTTGACAGAAGTTGCTGTTGCGGTTTTTCTACCCAACCCATCACTCCGCGAATCCTGAGTAGCTCAGCGGTAGAGCGGTCGGCTGTTAACCGATTGGTCGTAGGTTCGAATCCTACCTCAGGAGCCAAACAGCTTTATCGTTTGGCGAGGCGCGGAGCGCCAGTCTTTCGGGATTCGAACCCCCTGGGTTCGAGCCGGAGCGAAGCGGAGACCGGCGAAGCCAATCTTCATTTTACTCTGGAAGTCAGAGTAGACATGGGCCGATGTCATGGCGGAAATGTGCACGCATGGCATTGATTCCACTCGCGCTCGCTGCCAGCGAGCGATGGATTCCCAAGAATTCGACCCGCTGCGCCAGCGTCTCCTCGTCCAGACCACAGCGGAAGAATTGCTCAATCTGCTGTGCCCGCGCCCCGGAGTTTCGCCGTCGCTGCCGCATCGCCGGGGTGTCTGGCGTCATCTCCACAGCTACCGGCATTCCTGGGCGCAACGCGCCAAAAAGTGCGGCTATCCGCAACGGTTCGCGCAAGACGCCCTCGGGCACAGCAGCCGGGCCGTGCGTGAAGCCTACGCCAAGGGCGCTCAGGTGGTCTTGCCGTCCCTCGATCAATACGAGGAATTGGCCGCGAAAAAGATCATCACCATGCCGCGTGTGTCCATCGGAGAGGAACCCCAAGTAGAAAAAGTAGCGGATCTCATCGAAGAGGACTCCCTCGCCCTTTTGCACGCTGATGTTCTTGCGCACGATGATCAGCCGATAGCGCCGCGAGCATTTGCGGGGCTGATATTCCATTTCGGCGATATCCTCAGCCACCAACACCTTTGTTCTCGTAGCCCTTGAAGCGCACGATGCTTTCTTTGACTCGCTCGGACTTGCGCCGCGGACCCGTGGCAATTTCATAGCGCGGGAGCCGCTCAAGGGGCTTCCACGCCTCTTCTGGCAATGCTTGGGCCACGTTCACCACCTTCGCATGGGCATCCATTCCGAAAATGAAGCATTTAGGGGCATTTCGAGTCTTTTGCTTCCTTCCTTCGATTCAAATCACGCTTCTTTAGGGGGCTAGTCGCGTCCGAACATTCCTACAAGAACCCCACGCTCGGTCCGATCATCATCGCCCAGAGCTCGGTCGTCACAATCGGATTGCCTCCCGCTCCGCCTCGAAGATCAATCTCGTGCTTACTCTCTCCTTTGAACAGAATCCTAAGTGAGCCTGAGCTATACTCTTCGATTTCTGGGCCCTTCTTCCACACCGTCACCGGCTACGATCCCTACGACTATCAACGCCATCCGGCCGGGTCGGCCTACGAATCCCGGCTGATCGAAATCCTGACCGGATTGGGTTTCTCGGCACGAGAGGCTGCCGACAGGCGCGATTGGCGTCCACTCTGGAGATTCCGCTTTTCCACCGAATAACCGCCATGTCCTCCTCTGATTTCGTCACTTTCTTCCAAACCGCCACCGGCTGCGCTCCCCACGACTACCAGTGCCGACTGGCATGCGGGGAGCGAGGCGACTGCGACGAAGTCGAATGGCTCTCCTCCGGCGTCGCCTGCGAGTGCCGCCTCATTTCCATCCCCACCGGCTTGGGCAAAACGGCCGCCGTCGTGCTCGCATGGCTCTGGAACCGCGTCAGTATCCCCTCCATCAACAATCAGCGATCAACCATCAACTGTCCCAAATGGCCCCGCCGTCTCGTTTATTGCCTGCCGATGCGGACACACTCAAGTCTGCTTTCTGGCCCACGCGAGATCGCGCTCCAGTTCCGCGATATCGTATGGTCGGCAGATGCCGCGCTCACCGAGCAGCTTCTCAAAATCCATCCGTTTCAGTCCGAGCAATTCGGCAGCCTTTCCGCCCGACACCCGGCCCTGAGCATACGCGGCGAGAATCAAGTCCGTCTGGATCGCCTTCCCGGCATCCTCCCCTTGGTATCCGAGGACTTCGGCAAGATCATCTGGAACTGAAACCGTCAATGATGGCATGTCTAAAAACTATCACGGTCTTGCTGCTTCCGCCAAGCTTCAACGGGGCCGCGCTCTTGCGAGTGCGGAAATGCGGGAGCGCAAAATTCTGCCTCCTTCATCGACTAATCTTCAATGGAGCCCGAAGCCTTTCAGGAAAAGCCATTTCGCGGACTTGCGCTCGACTAGATCTCTCCCACCTCCTTCAAGCATGTTTGGATTAAGACCGGGGAGTAATGAGCGCCTTTTTCCCAAATGCTCTCAATAAGAGGACTGATGGCGGAAAGGATTCCAATTCGCTTGGCTACTAAAAACGGTTTATTATGAACGAAACACAGCCCCAACAATCTGAACCCCTGAACCTCAAGACCCTGCAAGAAGCGATCCGCGGCAATGGGGCTGCACTCCGTTCCCGCACCAAGCTCCAGCCTGCTGGCGGCGAGGGCGACAAGGTCTTCCCGCCAACTTATGCTGGCGCTGTCTATGCCAAGGAAGAACGGCAGATTGATGGCAAAAGAGTGCCCTGCGTGCTCCTCGATTCCGTCCAGGCGCAGGCGAACCGGCTGGAGGAGGCGCTTCAACGTGCGCTGGACGCGGGAACGCTCAAAGACGTCCCGGTGCTGAACGTAGATTTCACCGGCCTTGGACTGCTGGATGAAATCGGACGAGTGAGCAGCCTAGAAGCACCGCACCGAATTGCGGATGCCATTCTGCGGGATAGCCTCCACGACGGAGAGCCTTTCAGGAAAAGCGAACTCGGGAAGTCGCTCGATCAGGCGAGCCTCCAAAATGCGACTCCGCTCTACAAGCTTTGTCCGACGGCGCTTGTCTTCGGCCTTTGGGACTCGACCGGGCCGAAGGGTGGTCTCGGCGCGAAATTTCAGCGGGCGCTTGTGTCGGAAATCATTGGGATTGAGGCCCAAATTGGTGTCCGAACGAGCAGCCGCGTTGATCCTCTCGCCATTTTTCGAGAGGCGGGCCCGATTTTTCGCACCGACCCGGAATTGATCGCCAAAGACCCGTCGCTGACGCCCTGGACGGCGAACATTGACCAAGCCCTGAAAGATTCGAACGGACGGCCAATCGCGTTTGCAAGAAACAAGGATAAGAAGGACGTTCCCATCACCGATCTAACAAAGTTCCCTGATCAAGCCAAACCGTCTACCATCAACCACGGCAACGTGACACCTGACGTTGTAAGGAACGAAGACAAATCTGTCGCTGCAGGCGGAATCACAATGAAGGAGGCCGAGCAGACGCTCGTCCTTTCGCTCCCGGCGCTGCGCAAGCTGCGTTTCCCCGTGGACGGCAAGACAACACCGGAGCGCGATGCCGCGGCGCGGACGGTTCTCGCTGCGCTGGCGCTCACGGCAGCGACGCTGGCTGCAGAGAGCGGGTTCGATCTTCGCTCCCGCTGCTTGCTCTGGCCGACCGAGGCGATGAAATGGGAGTTGCTGGAAACGCCGGGTAAAGCTCCGGAGTCGTTCACGCTCACAGCAGCAGATGCGATCAATATGCTCAAGCAGGCCGTGGAGGCAGCTGAGAAGTTCGGCCTCGTTTGGCAGAAGGAGCCGGTGAAGCTCGCACCTTCGCCAAATCTCGTCGCCCTGCTCAAGCGGTCACAAGACATCGCTGCCAGAGCACCGGCGGAAGCCGCGGGCTTATAATCCGAGGCATCTGCCATGTTTGCTCTCGGTATTGATTTCATCACTGACGTCGCGGTGATGACGGACGCGGCCAGCTGGGAAAAAGCCGAGTGGCCTCCGCACCCGGCACGCATTTTTATGGCATTGGTGGCGGCCCATTATGAAACGAAACCGCTGCCGGAAGATGGTCCGGCGGCGGAGCAAGCGTGGGCGCGGGAACGCGAGGCACTGGAATGGCTATCGCGCGGCGAAGCGTCGGCCACGCGCTGGACATCTTCGGGGGACGGTGGCTTTTCGGGAGTTGCTTGAGGATCGGGCGGAGCGTCCGGCAGGTGTCCGAGCGCCTGCCATCCGCCAATTTGCGCTCGCAGTACGATGGTAGCCCCGGGGATAATGTCAGCGAGATTATCCACCCGGCTGCTCTTTTCCGGGCCGCGCCAAATCAAAGCGGCGACTCGCGGGATTTTGTCGCGGTCTTCCCGCTCCAGATCCACCACGTTTTCTTCCACATCGCCGGACCAGTCGGCAAACCGGCCCTGCGCTCCCATCCAATTGCGGAAGACATGCAGCGGCACTGGCAGGCATTCGTTTGCCGTGGGGGGACAGAGACTCACGGTGTCGGTCCACACTGTTTCGTCGAAGACTTCCGGCAGGTCCGCCCGCCAGCAGACTTGCACCTCGGCGGTGTCGCGTTCCGGACCATGAAGAAAGAGCGCCGCATTGGGATCGGCGGCGGGCGTGGGATTTGTCTGAACCCAGCAGTCGAGATATGCTGGCAGCAAGATCGGCGCATCGCTGGTTGGTGAGAGCATGGACGCGAAAGCGTCCTCACCGCCGGTTGCGCGGAGGGCATCCACAGCGGCAGTCATGGCGTTGATGCCAAAATCAACCACCTCGTCTTGAGCTAGGCTGCTCAACCATCGCCACGTCCGCGGAATAGCGTTACCGTAGATCTGGTCGCATGGCGAGGCATCGTCGAGCTTATCCGCGGGCACGTCCTGATCGGCGGGTAGGACGATCACCGCGCGAGCGGCAATGTCGCGCCCGCCACGGTTAAGCCGCCCGAAGCGCTGGCGCAGCGCGTCGAGACTGGCGGCCTCGGTGACGAGCGCATCGAAGTCCAGGTCTGCTCCAACTTCGAGACATTGCGTCGAGACGACGATGATCGGGCCGTCCTCCAGAGCGTCCATCGCGACACCGGTCTTGAGGCGTTGCTGAATGTCTTTTGTCACGGCCTCGCGATCCAGCGGGCGGAGCCGTCCAATCAGGAGCGTTACGCGCCCCTTGGTTTCTTTCTCCAGCTTTTCTGCCACGGAACGCGCTGTGGCCACGCGATTGACCATGATGGCGGTGGAGCGCGACTGATGCTCGATGAGAATCCTTCTGGCCTCTTCAACCAACCGATTTGTTAAATGTTTGTCGCGCTCTTCTTGATTTCTTCCCTTTGCTTTCGGTTCGACGGCGAGACGAGCGGGCTTCGCGCTACGCAGTCGTGGCTTCAAGACTTGGTGTTCGTGATCTTCGGGCGAGAGCGTGATTTTTTGATCGTCGCGCGTCCCGGCGGGCGCCGTCGCCGTCATCTGGATGAGTTGAAATGGAAATTTCACCGTCTCGCTGCCAATTGGCGCGTGGCGACGATATTTCTCCACCCACTGGAGCGTCTGGATGAAGGGACTGCTGATGTGGGCTTCATCAACGATCAGCAGGCTGTCCTGCGCGACAAGAGCCGCGTGGATCGGACGGGCTTGCGGACTGACTCCATAACCACGAAAGAGCAGCCGCGAACCTGCTTGATCCACCGTGCTGCAAACAATCATCGGCTGGAGCAGTGACCCGGCCCAACTGCGGTCGCGGTAGATTCCGCCACGAAGCTGTGCGCGCCTGAGCGGGGCAGCTTCGGGATTCCCCGACAGTCCTTGCAATGCCACAGCGACCCGCCTCACGACGGATGCGTGAGCAGCATCGCAGAGTTTTTTACATAACTCGCCAGCGCGGTTGTAAGCCTCGTCCACGATAACGCGACGATTGACGATAAAGAAGATGCGCCGGCCTTGCGTGCGTTCGGCCATCGAAAAAGCGGCTTGCACTGCAAGCGCGAAGACGGCGGCATCGAGGCATGCCGTTTTGCCGCTTCCGGTCGGGACTGCTACGTAGTCGGGTGCCCGTCCTGCGCAAAGACGGCCGGCGAATTCACGCTGCCACGGAAACGGATCGCAGCCCCACAGTTCGCGGAAGAACGCGGAGAAATCATCGAAAGTCACTAGCATAGCAATTTGCGCGGGAAGCCTAGAGGTTTGCAGAGGCCGTAGCCGCGAAAGCGTCCGGCCCCGAGGAGCAGTGGTCCCTGCACTTCACATGGAAATTGAATGAGCACATGCACCTGTTGACGAGGTGCTACGCCCTCTTTGCCGGGCAGCCATGGCATTCCGTCGGGACCGGGCCGGGAGCGCGGCGCGCCGCGATGCCACGAGGTTTTGTCCACATCGACAATTTCCGGCTTCGGCAGACCTTGGCGCTCGCAGCTCTGCGCAATGCTTGCCACTACTTCATCACGCCACTGCAAGCGCTCGGCGCGCTGATCGTGCTTCGGGTGTCGATCCAGAGCGACTGGTGTAACGCTCGCCCAGACGAAGGACGGTTCGCACCATGTCGCCGGCCGCAGAGCCAGAGGCGGCAGGCTGCGTTCCTCACGCCGGAGCGTCCACGTCCCGAGATTTCCCATTTGGAGTTTCGGCTCGAGGTCTTCCCCATCCGGAGCGAAAAGGCGACCACGCAAGCATGCCGCTCGTTCCGCCGCCGAAATGGTGCGAGGAAAGGCAACAGCCACTCCGAGGATGTGACCGTCAGCGTGCTCTGCTCCGACAAACGCGAGCGGAAACAGCGCCATGTGTCCGCGCGTCGAAGGCACTCCTGGCGCACTGTGGCCAGTGAACCACTCCGGTTTGATCTCGCCATCCTGGAGCAAATATCCACGCAATGCGGCCGTGAGAGCGGCCGTGGATTCCAAGCCGAGCACAGGCCCTTCCTGCTTCGCGAGAACCAGTAGTTCGCAATCGAAACTCGACATGACAACGCGGTCTGCTGCTTCTTCCACACGTGTGTAGTGGGCTGTCCGTCCCGGCAAGGGACGCAAGCGTACGGGGGCGCTGGCACCTCTGCTCCAATCCGTACCGAAGCGCTCCTTGAAAGCGGCTTTTGCCCTACTTCTTGCCGCTCCAGCGCTCGTAGCGATCCCCTCCGAGAGATCAAAGAATGCCTCGATCTCACCCGCATTGAAACATTGGTCGAGTTTTGCAAGAAAGCCCGATGCCGGAATGCGAAGCTGCACGCCGCGGCGCGTCTTGGCCGTTTTTGCACTCGGCTCGTAGGCAGGCGCTGGCGCATCCGATGCCGCGGGAACCCAAACCAGCGCAAGCGATGACGAGTGGCCGATGCGAGTCACCTTGCGTGTGAGGCCAGTGAGCGATGCCAAAACCTCCGCTGTCGGTTCCGCGTGGGACCAGCAGAGATAAACATGCCGCTCCGAGCCTTCCCCGTCCACATGCCGTGCCGGAAACGTCCGTTCCTGGCGGCTGCGCCGATCCGGCATCACGCCGAGCGCGTTGCGCATTTCTGCTTCCTTGACTCGCCCCGGATTTGGCGGCGCTTGATCCCGAGGGAGATTGGCGAATCCCGGAAATCAAGGATTTGCTGACCCGTCTTTTGTCCGACGATAACCCCGGCTGGGTTCTGTCCGTAGAGCAACCCGAAGCAATCAAACATCTCGCGGACTGGAAAGTACGGTTGACTTCGCCGGAGCCCTATCCAGCTAACCAAGGCTTCGCCCTCACCTCTCGCGACCTCCTGCCGGGCGCCGATTCCGATGAGACGGTCGATACCGATGCCGACGCCCTATTGGAAGCAGCCGCGCCGCAAGAACTCTGCGACCACACAAAGGATGTTCTCGCCCGACTCGAAAGCACGTTCACGCTGCTGCCACTCGCGGCGTGGCGCGAGGCGCTGGTCGCTGCTGCTACGGTGCATGATTGGGGCAAGATGGATCCGCGTTTCCAAGCCTTGCTGCGCGGCACCACGCCTTTCGCCGCGATGGCCAGCGAGAGGTTCCTCGCAAAATCCGGCTCGATCGCTTCCTCCGCAGCGGCCCGCCGCGCAGCGCGGGAGCGCGCCGAGTTGCCAGACGGTTTCCGTCACGAACTGCTATCCATGCAGATGGCGGAAAACTCCGTGGCTGTAACCGCGCTTCCCTCACCATCTGCACTCCGCTCACTCGCGCTGCATCTCATCGCCACCCATCACGGCTACGCTCGTCCCTTTGCCCCGCTGGTAGAAGATGCCACCCCGCCCGCCTTGAGCCTGCCGATGAATGGCAGGACGATCACCATCACCGAAGCCGAGCGCATCGAACATCCTGCCCACGCGCTGGACTCCGGCCTCGTCGAACGTTTTTGGCAAATGAACCGCCGTCACGGCTGGTGGGGAATCGCCCTGCTGGAAACCGTCCTCCGCCTCGCCGATCAAGCGGCCAGTGCCAATCCACAAACTGACTCAAAGCCGTGAGCACCACCGAACTAACCCTTCCCGCCTTGCAAGGTTCGAGCCTGCTGGGATTCCTCGCTGCACTCGGTGCTTTCCGCACTCTTGCTACGCTGCCGGAAACTGGTGAGGTGCGGATGCGTTGGATTCCGGGAGGAGGCTCCTATCGTCCCGTCCTCCGGCTTTCGACACCCACCGAACCAGATGCGGTTGTCGAAAAACTCCGTTACGCCTTGCGCGGCCTCGCCGGTCACTACGTCATCACTGTGGACAAGGATTTGAAAATCCCTTGCACGAACTTCCGTCAGCTCGCAGCAAAGGCCGCCGATGACTTTTCTAAGCCACACCGATTCGATCGCTGCGAGCCTGGTCGCGGCATTTGGCTGCGATGGCGTGGGCAATGACGAAGACATGATTGAGGACACTGAGTTCCGCACGATGAGCGGTGCCGGGCATCAACACTTCCTCGAATTTATGAACGTGCTGGCCAAAGAGACGACCGCCGAGCAACTGCACGAAGCTCTATTTGGCCCGTGGCGCTACAGCGATTCCAGCCCCACCATGCGCTGGGACCCGGAGGACGACCGTCGTTACGCATTGCGTTGGGATGAGCCGTCGAAAGACCCCGTGCGCACGGTGCGTGGAGCCAACCTGCTGGCAGTCGCGGCATTGCCCTTATTCCCGACAATCCCATTATCGGGCCGTGAACTCGCCACAACGGGATTCAGGGGAAAGGGCAGTCGCGGAGCCTTTATCACATGGCCAATCTGGCTTGGTTGGCTTGCTCTTGACTCAATTCGCTCGCTCATTAGTTCGCGTGAACTTCAAGACGATAACGCAAGCACGAGATTACTCGCTTTCCGTGGAATCGAAGCCGTTTATCGCAGCCAGCGGATTACTTTGGGAAAGTATAGGAACTTTACGCCCGCCCAAGCCGTGTGAAGAGAGGCTGTAATCTAATCCGAGTCCGGCAGCCTCGGCCTCTTCGTCCCAGTTTCAGAAACAACTCCACGGGAATGGCACCGTAACTTCTCTGCCCGTGATCGCTGACAGGTGATTGATGGAGACCGGCCCGCAATGAATTTTCCGCCTCACTCGCTCGGTCGTCCCATCAGAACGGGACGGCGAGGTCAACCCCCTTCGACGGGCGGCTCGGCGAGCCGTCCCTACCAGCCATGGAATTTATCCCTCATTTCAGCAGGGGCATTCAGTAGATTTGGCAGCGCCGGCTCTCACGAGGCCAATAAACTTTAGGGCTATTTACGTGACTCCGGTGCCACAAGATATAGTATTGTTCGCATGGCAGAGGTCTATCCTCGAAACCCGCCAGAACTCGAAAAGCCGTTTGAAAACGAGGCTGATTGCCGTGCCTATCTTGAAGCGCTTCGATGGCCTGGTGGATATCGGTGCCCGAAGTGCGAGGGATCCGAGTGTTGGCGGCGCAAAAAGGGACTCATCGAATGTTTGGGATGCGGTTACGAAACCTCCGTCGTCGCAGGCACGGTCTTTCAGGATACGAAACTTCCCATCAAAACCTGGTTTCGAGCAATGTGGCTCATGGCGGGACAAAAAAGTGGCATGAGCGCTTTGACCTTGCAGCGGGATTTGGGCTTGGGCAGTTACAAAACAGCATGGAGCATGCTGCACAAGATGCGACTGGCCATGGTGCGGCCCGGGAGAGAACGATTGAGTGGGAGTGTCGAGGTCGACGAAACCTACTGGGGCGCGGCAGAAAGCGGCGGAGCGGTTGGGCGACTCACCCAGAGTAAAAGCCTTATCGCAGTGGCCGCCCAATGCGATGGTGCTGGGATCGGGCGTATCCGCCTGGGTCGTATTCCAGATACGAGCCGTGCAACTCTTCACCAATTTATTGCCGAGTCCATTGAGCCGGGCAGCACGATTATCACTGACGGCCTCAACGCTTACCGCCAACTTGAGGGATATCATCATGAACGACTGATCCAGAGGCGAGAGGCTCCAGATGTACATCTACTCCCTCGTGTTCATCGGGTGGTGTCTCTGCTTAAGCGATGGCTCCTGGGAACTCACCAAGGGGCCGTTTCCGATGCTCACCTCAATGCCTATCTCGGCGAGTTCACCTTTCGCTTCAATCGCAGGAAGTCCGCCTCCAGGGGCAAATTGTTCTATCGGCTCGCCCAACAGGCAGTTCAAGTCGGCCCGACCCCATTTTCTGACATCGTCAAACCACAAGATGTGGGATCACCGGAGTCACGTGAATAGCCCTAACAAACTTTGAAATGTCCGTTAGATTCTGGCTGACGCCTCGTTATTCAGCTCTCCTACTTGCTTCATAGCCAGGCTGCGAATCGGCTGGATGAGATCGCACGCGGCAACGTAGTCTTTGCCCTTCCACACAACCACTTCCCGAAGCGGGGTAACCGCTATGGCCTGTCGAAACGCGCAGACCAACTGGGTTGGCAGCGACGCCAGCGCGGGATGCTGAAGCCCGACGAGATTTGGGGTCGCAAGGTCAGTCGTCGAAGAATACAGAGGCAGATTCACTCGTCGTGAACCGGATACTCTGCGTTCAAAGGGTCTCCTTGCAAACTTGCGGGGTGTACGCAGCGGACGCCCGCGCGTAGAATGCCTTCCGCTGCCTCTGCTCCGCTTCGCTTTCAAGAAGACGCTGGAGATACCGGGACTTCGGGGTCGTACCCCGCATTTCGTTAAGCAGCGCCATCGCACTGGCAGGAAGCGTGAGAGTGTGACGACGGGTAGGCGACTTTTTGGCGACTTTCATGTCCACATTCTCGGCCGACCATCCCGGTCCGTCAACGAAACCTGGGGCGCGAACCAGGCTGAATCGAACGTGGCATCTGGCCACCTCTTCAGCATCCCATCTTGGCACTGCACTCACCGAGAGGCGAGGGCGCGTCGAATCGGAAGACCTGCTTCTTTGCGACCGCTTCCGTTCAGATCCAGAGGATTTTTACAGGATACGGTTGCATTTTCCGGTCACGGGTGATGAGGGTCAGCTGCTCTTCGATGGCCTGAGCAATGAGCATGCGATCGAAGGGATCGTGGTGGTGAAACGGAAGAGAAGCCATACGCTCTCCGTGGGAGTAGCGCAAGGGAAGTTCCTGAAGACCTCTTGCCGGGATTTCCGCAGCGAGTCCCGCCGGGGCGTCCAACTTGCCCAACGCCCGCTTGATGCTGATCTCGACGCTTGCTACCGCGCTTACGAAAACGGTCCGATTTGGGTTTCGGATCGCTTCCGCCGCCTCGCTTCCAAGCCGTCCGGGCTCGCCCAGCATCCAGAGAAAAACATGCGTGTCGAGCAGGTAGTTCACGCGTCAGTGCCGGAAAAAAGCGCGGAAATGCGCGGGTCCTCGTCGTCGAAATCCGGCGCCATACGAATCCTTCCCTCCAACCCCCCCAGGAGACGCGTTTCCCCCGCCGGATTGAACGCGGTGAGCTTCGCCATCGGCTTTCCATGCTTGCCCAAAAGAATCACCTCGCCCGCCGCCACCTGTTCCAGCAATCGGGATAGGTGCGTTTTTGCCTCTTGCACATTGATGACTTTCACATCAGCAACCTAGTCAGGTCTGGATGCTTTATCAAGAAGCCGCGCTTTGGGAGGAGGGTCATGCCCGAGACCCTCTGCGCCCCTCCGCCGATCCTCCTGGCGGACGATGAAAGCTATCTCCGCAAACAAAGTGGACTCCTTGTGACGATAGCGGCCAGCTCACTTCCCAATTACGGCTGTTCATTCTAGCCGAATAGGCGTAGAAGGCAGGCAGCAATACAGAAGGCTGCTATGCGCGAAAGTAAACGTCGAAATGCAGCTCGTCGCCGCGAAGAGAGCGACGGCGAGAAGGATTCGGAGCTTTCGAAAGTTATCAAACAGGCTTTTGGGGCGGGCGATGAGGTTGTTCCCGAAATGGAATCGGCATCCGAGGGGGTGCTCGCAGCAATGCCGCTTTCAAAGCCTCCCGAGGAGGTCGTCGGGCCCGCGACGGACGAGCCGGATCAGCCGTCCGCTCTTTCAAGGGATCGGACGGCGCCTGAGACATCGGCGTCGCCAATGAATGCGGCATGGCCGTCGGCTGAAATTCAGGCTCCACCGCCGAAGCCCTTTCACAGTCGGCAATCTGAAGTTCGCGAGCCGCTGCCCGCGCGGATGCTCAACGAATTTGTGTATTGTCCGCGGCTTTTTTACTACGAGCACGTCGAAGGTGTCTTCGTCGAGAACGCCGATACCGTGCGGGGCGCGGTTGTCCACGCACGCGTTGACAAGGGCACCGGAACGTTGCCGTCTGCGCAAGAGGAGAAGTCGGACGCACAAGCTCGTGAACCGGACGATGGCGAATCATCGAGGCCAAGACTCAATACCGAGATAATCCACTCACGCTCGGTAACGTTGGGTTCCGAGCGACTCGGTGTAATCGCAAAACTCGATCTTGTGGAGGTCCAATCAGCAGAGGAGGGGGATAGCCCCGAGTTGCTCTCGCGGCTTAGCGTTTGTCCGGTCGATTACAAGGCAGGAGCGCCGCGTGAAGGGGAGGACGGAAACGAACTCTGGCCCACAGACCGGATGCAGCTTGGTCTCCAAATGTTGATCCTGCGCGACAATGGGTATCGCTGCGACCGCGGAATCATTTATTATCGGACAACGAAGCAGCGCGTGCCGCTGGAATGGACGCCAGAGCTGGAAGCATGGATCTGCGCACAAGTCGATTTGGCCCGACAAACGATGTCAGGACCGATTCCCCCGCCACTTGTGGGTTCGCCAAAATGCGTGCGATGCTCGCTGAACTCGGTCTGCCTGCCGGATGAAACGTGGTTGCTCGCTACGCGAGCAGGTGAGAGTTCGGAGTTGAGAGTTGAGGGGACCACGGCGGATCGAATCTCACCCGCAAGCCACCTCTCAACCAACACTCAGCTCCCAACCGGCGGCGTTCCGCGCCGCCTCATGTCCCCCCGTGATGACACGCGCGTGCTCTATCTTAACACTCCCGGCGTGCGCGTCGGACGAAAAGACGAAATGCTAACCGTAAAGGAAGACGACAAAACGCTAAGCGAAGTGCGAATTGGCGATCTCACCCACGTCGCGCTTTTCGGCAATATCCAGATCTCCACCCAGGCCATTCAAGCCCTGTGCGAAAGAGAAATTCCGGTGTCCTATTTTTCCATGGGCGGATGGTTTTATGGGATAACGCGCGGGCATGAACTTAAGAATGTTTTCACCCGCATGGAGCAGTTCCGGTTCGCTCGTGATCCGTCGGCCTGCCTGGCTCTGGCGCGGAGGATGGTCTTTGGAAAGGTGCGCAATCACCGTACGATGCTCATGCGGTTGCATCTGGAACCGCCTGCGCCGGTCGTCGCGAAGCTTAGGACAATGGCGGACTCGGCTCTTCGGGCCACCTCGCTCGAGGAGTTGCTCGGAACCGAAGGCGCCGCGGCAAACTTCTACTTTGGTGCGTTTGCGGGGATGCTGAAAGCGGAGGACGAGTTTGCAGACTCCAATCACGGACCGGGACCGCAGCTTCGATTCAATTTTTCGGGCCGCAATCGCCGGCCGCCGACCGATCCGGTGAACGCCTTGCTTTCTCTCGCCTATAGTCTGCTGACTAAAGATTGCACATTGGCGGCGATGGCGGTTGGCTTGGATCCCTACGTCGGATTCTATCATCAACCCAGATTCGGACGACCCGCACTCGCCCTCGATGTAATGGAGGAATTTCGTCCGCTCATCGCCGAGTCGGTTGTGCTCACCGCGATCAATAACCGGATGATCCTGCCCAAGCACTTTGTCAGGGCCGGTCACGCAGTGAATCTCTCCGCGGCGGGACGGAAGCTATTCTTCCAGACATACGAACAGCGCATGAGTTCGCTGATTACCCATCCGATCTTCGACTACAAGGTCAGCTATCGCCGCGTACTGGAGCTGCAATTTCGCATGCTGGCAAGGTACTTGACGGGTGAGATTCCCGAGTATGTACCTTTTCTTACCCGGTAGCGACGAAACTGGAAAAAAGCCTCGAAGCATGAAAAGCCTCCAGAAGAATGAATCAGACAGTTTGATATCTCAATGAGAACCACTTTCCTGGTTTGCTATGACATCGCCAACGAGAAGCGGTTGCGACGCGTCTTCAAGATTTGCAAGAGTTTCGGAAACCACTTGCAGTTTTCGGTGTTCGAATGTGATCTGAATCCCACTGAGCGCATTCAACTCGAGAAGAAGTTGGGAGAGGTAATGAAACTGGACGAAGATCAGGCGCTTTTCGTATCGCTCGGTCCGTCGGAGGGAAGGGGCGACCGCGTGATTGCGGCGCTGGGACTTCCTTACACGCGGCTCGACGAGCCGTGCTATGTCGTGTGAATACAATCGCAGACAAGTTCTTTGACATTTCAGATGCTTGCGAGCGCCGAGGTGACGAGAAGCTACACTGTGGCCGCTCGCGCATTGATATTGAGCGAGATACGCCTTCACTCCTCTCGTTCAGGTACTTTTCGAGAAAAGAAAACGAAAACCTCTCGCAAACCGCGCAATCGAATGCTGCTATTCAGGAGGTTGCGCGAGGACTATCTCCGCGTTCGTAAGGACGCGGCCCCGTTGAAGCGATTTTCATAGCCCTAGCTTGACCATACAAATCTTCAATCTCCGCGTTCGTAAGGACGCGGCCCCGTTGAAGCGATTGTCTATTCTCCGGCATTCGCGAAGTGTCTGAAATCTCCGCGTTCGTAAGGACGCGGCCCCGTTGAAGCACGGCTAAGCCGGGAAATGTTAGAATGTTTGTTGAAATCTCCGCGTTCGTAAGGACGCGGCCCCGTTGAAGCAACTCGCATACG
>DATDAL010000076.1:0-6615 GCA_036525415.1 Terrimicrobiaceae bacterium
AACGACGACCTCGCTGCTCCCTTCCGAAAAGTCGCTGAGTATCGCAATGGAAAGGCCGTTTTCGTTGCTGATCCGGTTCCCGAATGGCTACGTGCTACGCTTTGACCGAGCAGTGGCACGAGACTGGAACGTCCGCAACTGCAAGGAATCTCGAACCTGTGACTCTACCGTGCAACGATAGTGGCACTCGGGGGTTTGGTTCGTGCTTCCCTGATGCCAAACGCCACCGAAGACCCGATACACGCGAAACAGTGCAGTGAAAATGGCCACAGTGCCTCGATTACCGGACCGAGTGATTAAGTAAGTATCTGTACATCAGACGCTTATCTGGTGCTCGATACAGGGTTCGAACCTGTGACCCCTACCATGTCAAGATACACCAGGCTTCTGGAAGCGGATTTCCCTTCTGTAGGCGGCTCCATATGGGGCCATGCAGACCCATGCAGAAACGGAGAATGCTACAGGGAATGTTACAGCCCTTTTCGCCGTGGATGAGACCGACGTGCCAGAAAATTTTCAAACCGCCAAACTCTGCGAAAGTCGCGCTAATGACACATTTGATTCGAGCGAACATCCTTGGCCGCAGGCTTACGACCCTCAATCCGCTACAATGCTCGTCCTCGAAGTGCGGCGGCTTTTTCCTACGGTACTACCGACCCCCGCAAGCGCTTTCCTATCACTTTTTTCGCAATTTACATTCTTCCGCTTCTGACTCTATTTGGCGTTAGATCGTTTATTTGGGGAAGGCGTAAATGACCAAGAGAAATCCTAATAACGCTAGATTCGTCAGAGTCTAAACGAACACCCTATGTACGAAGATGAGACAAGCGATGAATACGAGGAATGATGAACGGAAAGGACGAAGCGCACAAGTTTTGACCGACATCACGCATGGTGCGCATATCACGGAGGACACGTCCCAGCCTGCGGTCGAGTTGGCCGCGAAGCGCGAGGATATTACCCCGTTGAAGGACGCGCTCGCCACAACCGAGCCCGAAGAAGTACTGTTCGAGACGCCGTTCGACTATCTCTTTCCGGAGCTCGCAACGGACCCGGCCGCTCATCTACCGGCGGACGATCCGGCCAAGATCGCCGTCGTCGTCGCAGGTCTCAAGGCCCTCGGCGATGCGATGGTGGAGGACTCGCTGGCACCGGGAGAAGGCCCCTTGCAGCCGACAGGCAATTCGACAATTCCACCAGTCTACACCTATTGGGGACAGTTCATCGATCATGACTTGACCGCGAACACGGACCGGGATTCGGAGATCAGCGACATTACCAAGGCCGACCTGGCACCGCTCGACCCCGCCTTCGTCGTGGAGAACCTGAAGAACCTGCGGCAGCCGACGGTCAACCTCGACAGCGTCTACGGCGACGGGCCGACGTTTGATCCAAGCAACCCGACCCAGGCCGGGAGAATGTACGAAGGCATCAAGCTCAGGGTCGGAAAAGTTGCCAAAAACCCCGAACCCCTTCCCGATCCCAGTAATCCTCCCATACGCGGCCTTCCTATTCCGCCCGAGGGAGATGACCTGCGGGATCTGCCACGTATCGGTACGCTGATTAGCGAGGGTGTAGTCAAGGAAGAGGACTTCCCCGAGAACCTCCGCAACAAGCCAAATTTTAGACAACTCGCTTTTATCGCCGACGCACGTGACGACGAGAACCTAATCATCGCGCAGTTCCACACCGCTGTCCTACGCTTCCACAACGCCGTCGTGGACTGGGTGAAGGCCAACAAGCCCAAGGACGGCTCCAAGAGGAGCGAGGCCCAACTGTTCGAGCGAGCCCAGCAACTGACCCGCTGGCATTACCAGTGGCTCGTCGTCAACGACTTTCTAAAGACGATGACGGTTGCCGGAATCGCCGACAACGTCCTGCTCGGTGGGCCGAAGCACTACGCGCCACGCAACGGCGAGCCGTTCATGCCTCTTGAATTCTCCGTAGCCGCCTACCGCTTCGGCCACACCATGGTCCGCGCCGCCTACGATCATAACCGCAACTTTGGACGCCCCGGTAACGTGATCTCGAGCGCTTCCTTCAATCTGCTGTTCCTGTTCACTGGCAGCGGGTCGCCGCCGTTCGGCGGCGGTACCGACGTGCTGCCCTTCAACTGGATCATCGAGTGGGACCGCTTCGTCGACAAGGGCAGCTTGTTTCCCGACCACTTCGCGCGGAAGATCGACACCCGACTGGCGCCTCCACTCAGGAACATGGTGAATCAGGGCAACGACCCATCGCTTGCCCCAGACATCAGGGCGATCCTGAAGCGCCTGGCTCGGCGCAATCTCCTGCGCGGCTACCACCTGAGCATCCCGACAGGGCAGAGCGTCGCGGCGGCGATGGGTGTCGCTGCCTTGAGCGAGAACGAGTTGCGTCTGGGAAATAGCGGCCCGCTGAACCAGGTTCTGGAGGACAACGGCTTCCTCCAGCAGACGCCTCTTTGGTATTACGTGCTCAAGGAGGCCGAGGTGCGCGCCAACGGTAACTCGCTAGGTGAGCTCGGCAGCCGCATCGTCTGCGAGACGATCATCGGGCAGCTCTTTAACGATCCGGAGTCCTACCTCAAGCAGGGCCGGGGCTGGGATCCGAGTAAGGGTGTGAAGCTGCCCAACCCCGGCGGCGACCCAAAAGACGGCGATCTGATCGTGACCATCCGCGACTTCTTCAGGTTCGCCGGTTTGACAGCCTGACCCGGTCCATCTCATTCCCTTCGTCAACGCGCCGAGCCAGCTGCCGCGCCGGCTTTCAAAGTTGCGATAGGTTCGAAACAAAGTCCCGCGAGCGCCCACTTCGACGTTCACGCAGCGCCTTCGCTTCAAGGCGCGCGGCGAATCGGTCGCCCCAAAGCACTGGCAAAACGAAATGCCCGTAGGGCATCGCGCCGAGGGCACATAACATTCGGGACGCTTTGCAATTGGTGACAACCGGAAACCGACTAAGGAGGATTCTCGAATCCAGGTTTCATAGGAAAGACTCTGCCCTCTGTCCAGAAATCGTCGGAATGCTGATTATAAACGGTTCTTGATGCGGTGACTCTACCGTGCAGCCGTGCAGCGATAGTGCGCGACGGTTCTACTTCGATGCCTCCCCTCTGATTGCGAAACGGCAGCGAAGACGCCAAAACAGCCCAGTGAAAATGCTACAGTGCCTCCAAAAGCGGACGAGTTAACTGCGTACGTCTATGTAAGTCAGACTCTTAACTGGTGCGCGATACAGGGTTCGAACTCGGAGGCGGCCCGTCATAATCAGGTACTTACAACGCCAGACTCACAAGGAGACTCACAAAGCGCGAGCGCTCCCGATGCTTTCGAATTGGAACGAGTGATCGAGGCATGGCAGAAATTGCCTGCCAGCTTGAAAGCCGCCATTGCGGCGATCGTTGATTCGGTCTGTCCAATGACGGAGTTGCACGTCCAGTAACCTAACCTAGTCGACCCTGAAAAAGTCACTGGAGCAAGCTAACAAGCTGGTGTGCGGATTGAGAAGAAGCGAAAGCCGAGCACGCAGCTCTCTTTTTTGATGCCGATACTTAATGAGCAATATGATCCACGGACACCCGTGAAAAAGCTGGGATAGCGGATTCTTTGGAGGGATTTTGAGGAGGCGTTTGGAGAGTATTAGCGGGTAGCATTGAAGACTTTCTTCCGCTCCAGTGCACGCAGCGCGACTCTCCGGAAACGTGGAACTAGTGAGCGTCTTCTGTGGAGAGTTATCCGGACCCTGCTGCGGTAAAGGAACGATCTACATGTTTCGGCGATTTGGCCAGGGCTGGGAACTGGAAAAATCTGGGACAGGACGATGGGTAGCATGAAGTCAGCACAAGAGGCGCCCGCGTTTCTCCTGCTTGTCAGATGTTGGACTCAGTTCGCGTCCGCGTTGCGACGCATCATCGCGCGCGCGGTCGACCTCCCCTTGTTCTAATGAAGTTACCATTGCCTCCTCACGATGAAGCGGAACGGATTGCGCCGATCATGGTATCTTACTGGATCGAGCCGCCCCATCCTAAGTCCTTTGAATTCTATGGCGATAAGCACGCGTTGGACTGGATGACAAAATCAGTTCAGATGTTTGGTTACCGAAAGCATTTCTTCGAAAACAAGCGGGATTTTATCGTATCGACGTTGTTCTCAGGAAACCAGGCATATAAAGACTTGTGTCACTTGCTGTACCTTCAATATCCGCCTCCTGGTTCGGATAGCACATTCTGGAAAGGGAATGGTGCATTAGCGATAATGACTCCCACAATGTATCTTCAGTTGGTCGGATCAACTGATCCCTTGACAATTCGAATTCAGGTAGACATTTCATCCATTATCTATCAGCTAAAGCCATTCCTACAGACCATCGATGCCGATGAGGACACCTGAACGTCGGTGGACACGCCTAGGAGTCATCGTCAGAAGCTAGCGTCGTCATTGCCGAAGTCTGCTTTTAGTTGAGTAATTCGCTGCTGGATCTTCTCTTCCGTAAGGCCCGACTGAGTATAGATAGACTCACGCAGAGCGTCCGCGGCCGTGTGCGCCTGTCTAATGTGGAGGTATAACTTAGCGAGCTGGTCGTTGATCGCGCGTCGCCCCGCTTCGTTCAGTAAATCTAAAGCATTCTCAGTAAAGAAGCGATGTACGAGCAACCTCCTCGCGTCATTGGCGCGGGTAAGCAGGTTGAAAAACTCCTTTGCATCGCTGTCCTTGCTGTTGCCCTTGAGGACGGCGATCAAGGGGCCAAGACATGCTTCGAGGAGGTCCTCGTCAGAACGCTTGATGTGCAAGTCCTCCTTTCGGCGTAACGTAACCTTCCCTTGGAGTTCCGCCGCCACTAGGATTGTCTGGAGACAGGCTTCGAGCATCTGCGCATAAAACACAGAAAGACCGTAGTTCTCGAATAAGACTCGCGTATCCGGACTGTGCGAGGTGATGAACGGTTTGATCACTGCTCTTGGATTTCGTTCGCGGAACCTATCTCAGAAAGCTGCCATCGACCTGGATTACGTTGAGGTTGGAAGCGAATCGCTCATATCAATAGTTCTAAGGCTCTCGCTCTATCCGAGAGCGTGCCCGCGGTCAATTCTGAGAGTGCTAAATTCCGGGGGCAAAATACGTAGGGTGATCGGATGAACGATCCGACACAAGTTCCGGGCGGTTCTTAACGGAGTGAGTCCCATGGTTTGGCGCCGTTTCCTGCTCGCCAGCGAAACGAGTCTGGCCGATCTCCATGAAGTTCTGCAGTTCGCCTTTGGCTGGAGTAGTTTCTATCTGTACGAGTTTTGCATTCATGGGAAAACTTTTGGCCGCAATGCAGAAGACCCGCGCTCAGTCTGCTTGGGAGACTTCCAGCTGCACGTTTCCGCTATCGGTACAACTTCCTGGCATTCTGGGAATGCGATCTGCGTTTGGAAGCAACTCTTCCGCTTCGCGAGAATCTGACCTATCCGCGCTGTGCGGGCGGCAGGCATCCTGGCGACCGCGGAAGGCATGGATGCAGCCATTTCGCACATGGTCGGCGCGTTTGGGAGGGCTCCCGACATTCTGGTCAACAATCTTGGCCTGGCAGATCCGTTCCGTTCGAAAGCTTTTCCGATGAGCAGTGGGCCCGGGCGGTCGATATCAATCTGATGGGCTGCGTGCGCACCTGCCGCACGTTGCTGCCGAACATGGCGGCGTTAGGCTCGGCGTCGGTGGTCAATATTGCCTCGGATCTTGCGAAGCAGCCGGAGCCCGGTCTGATGGCGTATGGGGCCTGCAAAGCGGCGCTGCTTCACGTGACTAAGAACCTGGCGAAAGAATACGCACCGAAGATTCGCGTGAACGCCGTCTCGCCCGGACCGGTCTGGACGCGGCTGTGGACTCGCCCCGGCGGCATCGTCGATCAGCTCGTCGCTCATTACGGAGTCGACAAGGATGCGGCGTTGAAGCGATTCCTGGAGGAACGTTCTATGCCCCTAGGGATCGGGCAGCCGGAAGATGTCGCGCACGCCGCGGTGTTTCTCGTGTCACCGCTGGCGAAGTTTATCACCGGGGCGAATCTGGACGTTGGGGGGACGCTGCGAGGACTGGTTTGACGGCCGGGCTTCAGTGACGCTTCAAAATCGCGGTGACTTGATCTGCTTTCAGGCGTCGCTGGTGTGCGATTGGGGTTGAGGAAATAGTTACCAAAGGCGATCCTTTCGCCGCCATGATCTGTTTTTATTGGCATCCAGAGCAAATGCGAGGGTGTCGGCAACCAAATCGCAGGCATGACTTGTGCTCGATCAAATGGTATAATCCGCCGGTGCATGTTTCACCGATTCACTACGAATTCCATGAGCATGAAACGTATGGGTGACAGGATAGCTCTGCTTTTCAACGTCGGACGGCGATGGCTGACCGCAGCACCGCGGTATCGCGGCGCTGTGATCTGCGGCGTCTCCGCGATCGGTGCGATGATAGCCATCGGCTATAGTGGGAACAAGGGCGTTTCTCCAAGGTCCACACCGATGGTGCAAACCAGCGATGTCGTGCCGGCAGACGATTCCGCCAAGACGAACGAAGTGTTTGCCACAAGAAACCCCCAGAGCGGGAAAGGAGGCCCATTGCCAACGGCCATAGCGTCGGATAGGGCCTTCTTAGCCGGTGA